>NZ_KQ031382.1:623279-934919 GCF_000384335.2 Hyphomicrobium sp. 99 | reverse complement strand
GTCGATCTCTCAGCGATCTCGATCGCGTCATCCACCTCGATGCCGAGGTAGCGCACGGTGCTCTCGATCTTTGAATGTCCGAGCAGGAGCTGGAGGTGTTTGCGAAAAGCTTGTCCCGTGCGTATGACTTCACACCAATTGAGGGATAGCGAATGACGATTTCAAGCGATGAAGAGTTCGACAGGCTCAAGGAGATCGGCCGCATTGTCGCCAACACACTGGCAGCGATGGGAAGGGCCATCGAGCCAGGAATGACGACGGGCGAGCTCGACGAGTTGGGTCGAGCTCTTCTCGAAAGAGCAGGGGCCACATCTGCTCCCGAGCTTTGCTACGGTTTCCCAGGTGCGACCTGCATCAGTGTCAACGAAGAGATCGCTCACGGTATTCCGGGGAACCGTCGGATTGCTGCGGGTGATCTGATCAACATCGACGTTTCCGCGCGAAAGAATGGTGTCTTTGCCGATACGGGCGCATCATTCGCCGTGCCGCCGGTCTCGAAAGCGATCGAGCGCCTTTGCCGCGATGGGCGACGAGCCATGTGGACTGGCATCAGGCAGATCGGCGCGAACAAGCCGCTCGGCAACATCGGAAAGGCGATCGGCGCGTTCGCTCGCCGAAATCACTATACGCTCGTTCAAAATCTTGCCAGCCACGGCGTCGGGCATTCATTGCACGAGGAGCCGACGGAGATCGCAACCTGGCCGGTTCAATCCGAACGGCGGATCATGAATGAAGGCCTCGTCTTCACCGTGGAGCCGTTTCTTTCGCTTGGCGCTGAGTGGGCGGAGGATGGAGGCGAAGCTGGAGATGCGTGGACGCTCTTCAGCAGCCCCCGAGCACCGACCGTGCAATACGAGCACACCGTCGTCGCGACGCGTAACGGGCCCCTGGTCGTGACCTTACCCGCGTAGATCTCGGGCCACGGTTGCTTCTGACTCATAAGGGTCATCAACGGCGCAGTGCTCATCTCCGCTTTGACGGAATAGAAGACACATCGCTTCCAACGATGGAGTGAGTCTGTGCGAACCAACGTCAATCCGGACGGTTGCATTGCAGCATGCGGTCAATTCATGATCATCCAAAATATATCTGAAGCCGAATGCGGAGAAACGTATTGAATTAAAGCGGCCGAGAGCTACGCTATTTTGCCCGCCGGCCGGGGGTCTTGAAGGCGATTGCAGTCCCATGAGTGTCGAACTGATTGACCAGACCGGGTCGCTGACGCGCATCGGTGACCAGCCATTTCAGCGTCAGCTTTCGGCTTCCACTGTTTGGTATGCAACGAGCGCAATTGCAGTCGGTCTTGCTTATTATCATTGGTGTTATGAAGGTTGGTGCGAAACCATCATTTTCGCAGGAGCGATCACCGCGGCTCTAATATGTGCGCTGACGTTTCTTTCACGGCGCATCCTTTTTTCGATCACGCTTATTGCACTCTTGGTCGCGTCGATCGTCATCGCATCCGATATCAAGCAGCACTACATCGAGATGGTGCTGCATGCCTACGACGTGGTGTTTTATCTGACGTCCTGGTCGACAATCGTCTACCTCTGGACGGACCACAAATCGATGTTGCTCGCCCTTCTGGCGATGATCACGGTCGCCCTCGTCTTGGGCCTACTGCTCTGGCGCATCGACGGCTCACGGGTCCCGCGTCGCCTGAGTGGCGCGCTGTTCATCATTTGCGTGGCCCTTGGCGTGGGAGCGAGCTACGCGAAAGGGGAACCGCGGAATACGCAGTTTTTCTGGGACCATCTCTACGTTTCGTCGTTTTATTCATCATGGTCGGAGACGTTGCAGACGCTGTGGAAAGGCCAGTTGTTCGACGCGCTAAAATCGCAACCGATGCCGCCCTTCAAAATTCCGACATGCGCTCTCAACCAGAAGCCGCCGCACATCATCCTCATACACCAGGAAAGCGTCTTTCCTCCCTCCTACTTCTCCGAAATCAGTTACGACCACGGGCTCGACCCGTTCTTCAAGTCGTTCGACGGACGCCTGCACAAACTGCGCGTGGAAACTTACGGCGGAGCATCCTGGCTCACCGAATTCTCGGTCCTCGCTGGCGTATCTTCCTATTCATTTGGCGGGATGCGCACGTTCGTTCAATCGCTCATGCAGGGGAAGATCCATGACGCCGTTCCGCAGGTCCTGGCCCGCTGCGGATATCACAACAGCGTCTTCTATCCGGTTCCGAAGGCATTCGTTTCCAACGATCGCTTCTACGCGACCGTTGGGATGCCTGAGATTTTCGATTACAGAGCGCAGGGGGCAAAACGCTTCGATGAGCGCGATCGGTTCTACTACGCAAACGCGTTGAACGACATCAAACGCCACATTGCATTGTCGAATAGCCCGCTTTTCACGTTCATAATAACGTCGGCGACGCACCTTCCCTACAACAAGACGTATGAGCCCGACGTCCACGTTTCGGGCGGCGGTCCCGGAACAGATCCGGAATTGAATGAATATCTGCGCCGTCTCAGCTTAGCGCACATGGACTACGACGAATTTCGCACTACGCTCTCGAAACGTTTTCCAAACGAGAGTTTCCTCATCGTGCAATACGGTGACCACCAACCGATCGCAACGCGCACACTGCTCGGCTTCGACGCGAGTTCGTTCGCGGAAGACATCAAGCTGACGCCTGACAGTCGCGGCCTGCTGACTTACTATTCCGTTGATGGCGTGAACTATAATCCTCCACCCTTGCCGGAGGTCGACGTTGTCGATGTGCCCTATCTCGGCACGATCATGCTGCAGGCTGCACGTTTGCCCTTGCCTGATTCCTACCAAGAGCGGTTGCGCCTGCTAGCGCTTTGCGACGGCCGTTACTTTACGTGCCAGAAGTCGCAAGAGATCCTAGCGTTTCACCGGAGGCTTATGGATTCCGGTCTGATCGAGGCACGCTGAGCCCAGCATCAGTCCCCTTCCACCGCACCACGTCTCTCCTAGAAGACATGCGATGACCGGCGTCTCACTCTTCGGACGCCTGAGCGATTTCACGTGAAGGTCCACATCTGAACCAGAGCCGCGCTCACGATCGAGGAAGGATTTTGCCTTTCCTGGCGCCGTAGTGGTCGGCTTCATCCAATCTCCTCTACGGCCGCACCGTCATATCGCGCGATTTCCACCACTTCTTCTTTGCAGCAAGTTGCACCGCAAACCCGAATCGCCCTACGAGCGTCCCCTGCCCACGGTCCACGAACGCCTGGAGCATCGCATGACAAGCTTGCCGACCGAGCGTCGCCAAATCCTCTGCGTGTTTCCCCGTTATTCGCCATCTTTCGGGACCTTCGAGTACTCGTTTCCGTTATTAGATGGCGTGAGTGCCTTCATGCCACCGCAGGGCCTTCTCGTTGTGGCGGCCGCGCTTCCGGCGACTTGGGACGTCCGTTTTTGCGACGAGAACCTTGAACCAGCGACAGCCGAGGATTTCGCATGGGCCGATGCCGTGTTCGTCAGCGGCATGCACATCCAGCGTCCCCAAATAAATGATATCTGCCGCCGTGCTCACGCGTATGGCAAGACGACCGTACTCGGAGGGCCCTCCGTTTCGGCTTGTCCTGAACAATATCCTGAGTTCGATTACCTACACGTGGGCGAACTCGGAGACGCTACCGACGAAGTGATCTCGCGGCTGGCGCGCGATCCGTCCCGCCCTACTCGGCAGATTGTCCTGACGACTCGCGCACGGCGAGAGCTTGGCGACTTTCCGATTCCGGCATATGGGCTCGTGCCGCTCGAACGGTATTTCATCGGCAGCATCCAATTCTCCAGTGGTTGCCCGTATCAGTGTGAATTCTGTGACATACCTGGCCTCTACGGCCGAACTCCGCGGCTCAAAACGCCGGAACAGATCATCGCCGAACTGGATATCCTGCTGGCGCGCGGCACCAATGGAGCGGTCTATTTCGTCGATGATAATTTTATTGCGCACCGCCGGGCAGTTCGAGAGCTCTTACCCCATCTCGTGAAATGGCAGAAACGCAATGGCTATCCGTTCTATTTTGCCTGCGAAGCCACTCTCAACATCGCGAAGCGGCCCGAGATACTTGAGCTGATGCGGGAGGCCTCATTCGGAACGGTGTTCTGCGGTATCGAAACGCCGGACCCAGACGCGCTGCGGGCCATGTCGAAAGAGCATAACTTGATGGTGCCGATCGTTGAGGCGATCCGAACCCTCAACAGTTACGGATTAGAAGTGGTCTCAGGCATCATCCTTGGTCTCGACACAGACAAGGCGAATTCCGGCGAGGCGTTGGTCGAATTCATCGAACGTTCCAATATTCCGATGCTGACCATCAACCTGCTTCAGGCGCTGCCGCGAACCCCGCTATGGGACCGGCTCGCGCGCGAAGGGCGGCTGATTCACGACGACTCACGCGAGTCCAATGTGGATTTCAAACTCCCATACGAGGAGGTGCTTGCCACCTGGAGAGATTGTATGGACCGCGCCTATCGACCCGAAGCGGTGTTCGCACGCTTTGCCTATCAGATCCGCGAAACCTATCCGCATCGCATCAAGCTGCCAAACAGCCCGCAACGGCTGTCATTTCGCAACATTCGCCGGGCCGTCTACATGCTGTGTCGGATTATCTGGGAGGTCGGCGTCCGCAGCAATTATCGCAAGGAATTCTGGAAGTTTGCGCGACCACTGCTGCGACGCGGGGACATAGAGAATCTTATCGCGGTCCCGCTCGTGGCGCATCATCTCATCATGTTTTCTCGCGAGGCAGTCGCAGGACGGCGCAATGCTTCGCACTACTCTGCAAGGCTACTTGAGCCAGCAATCGCAGCCGAATAGCCCTGGTCCGACTTGGATTCAAACATCAGTGCTTTCATTGAGCTGTTGGCGTGCAGATCATCTTCGCTGTGCGCTGGCGGGACGATGGCCTCGGTTAACGAACTTCGGCGACGAGCCGCGCACCGACAAAGCCACTACTCGGGGTAAGAATTTTCGCTGTAGTGCTGCGCCCCACTCTGCGGGAGCGAACTTGGTTGACTGAATAGGATGAAGGCCAACACGTTGGCGGGATCCGACGAAGCGTCAGTGCGATAGGCTGCCAATTTGCCGTTCACCGCGGACGTATATTCCGCGACCACCTCGCCAAACATATTTCGCTGCACGGCAATCATCTCGCCGGCTTTGACTTCATCGTTGAGCTTTGCGTGAAATTCAACCAAGCCGCCGTGCGTCGCGATGATCGGAAACGCTGCGTTGCCGATGAGCACGTTTGCATCCGCGGCGGTTCGGCCTATGGGCCCGCTGACCACTCCATAATGTTTGAGCACGTTCAACGTGCCTTCAACAAATAGAGCGATCATATCCGTATCAAGGATGCGCGCTGCACCAACTTCGGGCGTGAAGCACGGTTTTGACGGAAAAATCCAAGCAGCCGTCTAAAATCAATATCTATCCCGAGCGACTTCGCGGTTGCGTAGAAGTTTGCACCATCAATGAAGAGTGCGACGCGCTCGGCCGGATAGATATTGCTCACTTTCAATACTCATCCGAAACCACCTCTGCAAAATCAGTCAATCCCGGAAGCCGCGAAGCCGCAAACGGCTCCGTTGAACGCGGCTCCCGGGATTGCAGAGGCCAACCCGCCCCGACTTGGCGCTCCGGCCCCACTCGGCGGAGCAAAAGAGAAAACACTGCTTTTGCTCTTCCTCCGTCCCTCAGCATCGCAACGCTGTGACATTGGCCAAAGTTTAGCGGCAGTGTCA
The DNA here is from genome assembly GCF_000384335.2 of Hyphomicrobium sp. 99. Lineage (NCBI taxonomy): Bacteria > Pseudomonadati > Pseudomonadota > Alphaproteobacteria > Hyphomicrobiales > Hyphomicrobiaceae > Hyphomicrobium > Hyphomicrobium sp. 99. The sequence continues at coordinate 929,189 of NZ_KQ031382.1, read as the reverse complement.
TCCCCGATTTGGGGGAGACTTAGTCTAGGGGATCAAATTCAGTCGTAGCGCTTGAGCTACTGCGTGACTTCGGTCGTGAACGGCAAGTTTGGCTTGGGCTTTTTTGAGATGACTGCGGACGGTCTCCTCGCCAAGCTCAAGAGTGGAAGCGGCCTCTTTCATTGAATGCCCGATTGAGATTAGCCGCAGCACAGAGAGTTCACGTGGCGTCAGCGCGTAACCTTTACCGATCCGCCCGACTTGGGGTCCAACGAGCTTTTGTAAGCGGATAGCGGTGAATGTCGCGCCCATGAATAGGACGGCGCGAATTTCCTCGGACAGTCCTAATACCTTCGGCGACCAAAATGTAACCACCCACCTGCCACCCACGGGGCAATTGAAACTGTCGCGCATTCCATATTTCTGCGCGAGATCAATCGGCCATCGGTCAATGCCCAGTGGCTCGAGTGTTCGCATGATTTCTGACAACGTGAATGGAGCGAGAGAAAGTTGAGCGAACATGACGCTGGGCCCAGGATGCTTTCTAGTCAGTTCGGTATATTCCTCCCACCAAGCGTCCGACACGCACTTGTGGAGGAAGATGGTTTTGCGTTTTTCAAAACCGTTCCAATCACCCCACCGCACAGGAAAAAGCGCGGCGCCAAGCACGTTGACTGAAGCGTTTGAATGCGTGGCTTTGTGCAAGCCATCCAGGAGCGCGTCTGGCGTTTCGAGCTTATCGATGCTGCTAATAAATCGCAGCATTTCTGAACCAAGCTTTAGAACCTTGGAATGCATGGGTGCCGGCGCTCAGCTTTAATGGCCTAGTGTCGAATTCAGACCCGTCCTGCCGATGTTCCGTTTTGGCGTTTGCCGAATTTTTTCTTTATCGGCTTTATTGTTCGATCAGCGCACTGACGACGACTCCGAATAGTAAAGTGAGCGTAAAATCTGGGATATCGCTTGAGTCATAAGCCGTTGTTGAATGCGTCTCCGGCGCGGTCGGCGTTATCGGGCCAAGAGTGCATCTGAGAACACTGCGCGCGATCTTTCAAGCGCATCGCAAGCAATCAAACCGGGCTGTAGACGGAGTTTTTTTGAATGCTGTCCGCCGCTTTTTTAGTTCAGCATCCCGAAACGTAGGAGGCGCACACCGCGCTTGGTTCTCCGCATATCTGCTGTCTCAAATAAAAGCGATGGCCATACGCGACGCTGCGAATCAATTGCTTAAGCATACAGAAGCGAACGAGGGAACTGCGAAGCAAAGCTCTAGTTGGGGCGGTGAGCGGCAAAAGCGCTCGGGTAGCTTAAGGAGACAATAAATGGCTATCGGAAATGCTTCGAAAAACAAATTGGCTATATGTGCAATGGTGCTGGCGCTTGGTAGCGGCACCCTCGCGACATCGGCAGAAGCATGCGGCTGGCGTGCAGGATATGGCTTTCGCGATTCAACATATCCGGTCGCTGCGGGCTACGGCTGGCGCAGCGGCTGGGGCTGGCGCGACGGGGGTTGGGGTTGGAGGGCAGCCTATCCAGTAGTAGGCGCTGGCTGGGGCTGGCGCAGAGGTTGGGGTTGGAGGGCAGGCTACCCGGCAGCCGGCTGGGGCTGGCGGAGACCATGGGGTTGGAGAGCAGCCGGCTACGGCTGGCGCGGCGCAGGCTGGAGGGGCGCCGGATATGGTTGGCGAGGCGTTGGGTTCAGACGTGGCTGGGGTTGGCGCGGTGCAGGCTGGAGGGGTGGCTTCCGCCGCTAAAGCAATATCGATGTGGCTGACGAAAAAATTCCGTCAGCCACTTTTTTCAATATGCGGATTTCAATATCCGGACCGAAGTCGGCCGCTGCCGGCCGATTTCTGTATATTAGCTTTCTGGTACGCAATTTTTGCTGACGAATTGGCGTAGCACTTTCGTATGTTGGCGCATCGTGCGACTCCGGACGGATATCCCCCGCCCGCAGGTTCGCCAGCTAATGCTTTGCACACCGTGTCGATGCCCGCCGGCGTCAGCCATTTCTCGCGCGCACCCGATTGGGCAGCGCCACAGTCTGCGGCGAGTTCATTTCCGCCGACGGACTTGTGTGCACATTCGTGCTTGAACACGAACATTTGGACCGTCGCCGGCTGTTGCTGCATCAGCGCATGGTTAATATAAATTCCCTTGCCCGGCACGAACCGACCTTCCATCGGCATACTGGAATTCGAGAACACAGGCGTTGAGCCGCAGCTCATCGACTGGCCTCCAATTTTGATAGGTTCCGCCTCGGCACGGTGCACACAGACAGTCGCGATGGCTGCCGCCATGAAAATCAGCACAAATCGATGTTTCACTAGAGAAATCCCCCGTGGTTTCCCCGACGTTCAACATCATAATGTGCTCAGAATCGGGCACTCGCGATCACGATTGCAGCTTCCAATTGTCTACCCTGCTGTCATGACGCGGCCCTCTCGGCCGTATTTGGGGCCAACGTCACGGCTTGTTGGAGAGTGCGCCGTAGACCTCTCAATGTTTCGCTCGACCCAATTTTGGAGGATCTTGCCGTCCTCGCGACAAGCGAGGATTGAGTTCGCCGTGAGCGTGAACGGCCGTCCATCTGCAGGAAGCCCCATCATGCCATTGTTGGTTCCCGTGAGCCGAAGGCGAGAGACGGTGCGGGTTCCATCGGCGCTCGCAAAAGTCTCGAGATCCTCGATGCGCAAATTTTCGACGCGCGACTGAAAGTCCACCACCCAATCTTGAATCTCTCGCGCGATTTTATCTCCTTGCCGCCGGTGGTGATGACGAAGTCTTCGACAACGTAGTTATCGATGGTCCCCGATCGCGGGCCTGCCATACGTCGCGCCAAAAGCCGCAGAAGAAAAATCCGTATCGGTTTTATGCCGTCGAGAACTGACGCAAACTACGCGCACGAGCACGCGCAATTTTCGATGCCTTGTCGTCGATTGGAGCCGCGGATGATTGATCTTTTGGTCGTGATTGGTCGCAAATTTTTTGTGATTTAGAAGTTGACTCAAATAGTACGCTTTTCTAGTCGTAGCTCTAAGATCGCATGAGCATTTCAAGTTGCCAGCTTCACGCCAGCCAAGAATTTCTGTGCGATCCCAGGGGATCAAAACAGATTTGGGGGCCTTTCTAGAATGCTCGGACACGAATCGGCGCGGGGCTGGAGCGCCGTCGGAAAATCAAACTCCGGAAAATCAGAGCAAGCTGGCCTGGGCGCATTGTCGCTTGGTGTAGCATCCGCGTTCCTCGCCGGTGGCGCGAGCGCACAGATGGCGCAGACGCCTGAAACGTCGCTGCCTCCAGTCGAAGTTGTATCGAAATCGCAGAAGCAGAAGAAGAAGGTCGCTCAGAAGAAAGCTCCTCCGTCTGGGACGGAGGGCACCGCAAACCCCGTGGCTCCGCTTCCGGCAGCCAGCTCCGAGGGATCGGGTTCCGGCGTGACGCCGGCGAGCGGCAATACGCTGCAGTCCGGTACTGGCCTTAGCCGTCTGCCGGGCACGTATCAGGACACGCCGCAGATCGTGAATGTCGTGTCACAGCAGCAGCTCCAGGAGCAGAACCTGACGACCATCGATCAGGCGCTGCGCACGGTACCTGGCGTTACGGTGACGGTCGGAGAGGGTAACGGCGGCTTCAACGGCGACCAGTTCCGCATCCGCGGCTTCGATGCCAAGGGCGACCTCTATGTCGACGGCCTGCGCGACTTCGGGGTGTACGTGCGCGATAGCTTCGCGTTCGAGCAGGTCGATGTGCTGAAAGGCCCGTCTTCCGAAAGCTTCGGCATGGGCACCACCGGTGGCGCTATCAATCTTCGCCAGAAGAACGCCCATTTGGGTGATGCAAACAGCGCGGAAATCACGGTCGGCTCGGATTCGTTCGTCCGCTCCATCATCGACGTCAACAAGCAGATCAACGCGACGACAGCCGCGCGCGCCGTCGGTATGTATCACAATCAGGACATTGCCGACCGCGATCACGTCTATTCCGATCGCTGGGGCTTCCTGGGCTCCATCGGCTTCGGTTTAGGGACCGATACCGAGCTGACGGTCAACTATCTCCATCAGGAGAACGATCGTGTACCGGACTATGGCGTGCCGTTCCTGCGCGCGCCGGGCACAACGGTTGGCTTGCCGTCGACGGAATTCGGAGTTCCGAGATCCAATTATTTCGGCAAGGACACGGACCGGGACCAGACGACCGTCGACATGCTGACCGCTCGCTTGACGAAGAAAGTCAATCCGTGGCTGACGATCAACAACGACACGCGCTTGGAATTCTTCGATCGCGATATCAGCACGACAGCGGCGAACTGTGCGCTGACGGTCAATAACGTCGCCACTGACGGCTGTAGCGCAGCGTTCTTCGGACCGGCGGGCGATTCACCCTACTATTTTGGCGCCGGTGGCGGCAGCTCATACGAACAGGAGAGCTGGGGCTTCCAGAATATCACAACAGCAATCGCGAAGCTCAACGTGGGCGGGTTCCGTCATGAGGCCGTCGCGGGATTTGACGTCTTCCACCAGGAAGACGATCGCATCGCGGGGCGTTACGTGAACCCCACCACGGGCGGGGCTGCGACGAAGATCCCCGGCACGCTGCAGAACCCCAACTACTCGAGCGACAACTACGTCGTTGTTCCCAATCCGCTCAACAAGAAGGCGGCAAATGCGACCGACTATGCCCTCTTCGCGAGCGATCGTATGTGGCTCACGCCGGAGTTCTCTTTGCTCGGCGGTATTCGTTGGGACGCCTATCAGGCCAACTATTCATGGACCAATACGACGACGGGCGTTTGGAATCCGGAAGTCGGTTCCTATACCCCCTTCTGGAGCCCGAAGCTCAGCGCAATCTGGGAGCCGACCAAGCAGCAGACCTATTATGTGTCTTGGGCGACTTCCTCTTCACCGGCTGGGCAGTTTATTACTCAGGGCGTGAATCCGATCGGTACCACGGCCGGTCAGGATACCCTCAGTCCTGAAGAAAACGAGTCCTACGAGATCGGGGCCAAGTGGTCGCTTCTCGACGGCAGAATAGGCATCTCGGCCGCGGCGTTCCGCGTCGACAAGTCGAATGCCTATTACACTCAACCCGATGGAAGCATCGTCCAATCGGGCGAGGAGCAGCGCGTTGAAGGCGTCGAGATCGGCGTGAATGGCATGGTCACCGACAAGTGGATGGTCGCTGTCGCCTACACCCACATGGACTCCGAGATCAGGTTCGCGAATGACTCAACTCTCATCGGCAATCACGTCCCCGGCGTTCCGGAGAATGCCGCAACGTTCTGGACGACGTATGACGTTGCTTCGCTGATCAACGTACCGGGCAAGCTCTTGGTTGGCGGCGGCGTGACCTACGCCCAGGATATGTTTATCCGCAATGACGAGACTAATAAGTTGCCGCAAACGTTGGTGTTCAACGGCATGGTTTCCTACGAGATCGACCGTTATCGCTTCGCGCTCAACGGCTACAATCTGACGGATGAGCTGTACTACGACGGCTATTTCCAGGGCGAGAACGCGTTCTCGTCTCGCGCCACGCCGGGTGCCGGCCGCTCGGTTACGTTCACCGCAGGCGTGAAGTTCTGATCGTCATCTACGAGCCAATTGCATGGAGAGCGCACCCCGCGCTCCCCATTATTCGTTGTGGAGTTAAGAAGGAATGCTCGTTCGCATCTCGGGAGTGCTCTCTCCCGAAGAGATTTCTCGATGCCGGAAAATTCTTGAAGAGGCCAGTTGGGTTGACGGCAAAGTAACCGCGGGGGAACAAGCGGGAAAAGCCAAGCACAATCTTCAGATTCCCGAAGATTCGGCCGCTGCACGTGAAGTCGGCGATATCGTGCTCCGCGCACTCGGCAGGAACCCTACCTTCACAGCCGTCGCCTTGCCGTTTCGCGTTTTGCCGCCGATGTTCAATCGCTACGACACGGGCATGTCCTTCGACGCACACGTCGATGGCGCTATCCGCGGTATTCCTGGGACCGGTGCGAGGATGCGTGCCGACGTCTCATCGACATTATTTCTGTCGGAACCCGAAGACTATGACGGCGGCGAACTGCTGATCGACGACACCTATGGCCGTCATTCAATCAAATTGCCCGCTGGAGACATGGTCGTCTATCCATCGACCAGCCTTCACAGCGTTAGCAAGATCACGCGCGGCAGCCGCTGGGCGTCGTTCTTCTGGACCCAATCCATGGTCAAAGACGACGGCCAGCGGACGATGCTTTATGAGCTCGACAAAGCCATCATGGAAGTTCGGCAGTTGCTGCCGGACGACAATCGCGCCGTCGTCGCCCTCACCAGCCATTATCACAATCTTCTGCGACGCTGGGGCGAACTTTGACTTTTGACGAATCTCTGGACGAAGACGACTTCGCGCAGTCGCCCGACAGTTGGCGGATATCGCATACTGTTCCCGTACACGTCAGCTTCGAATATTTCGTCCAGCAAAAGCTGAAAAACCCAGTCGAAGCAGCGCGGCTGGCGCGTGATGGAGCCCTCAAAGGCTCGATCGCAAGTCAATGCGCTTGGGCTCACATGCTGCTCAATGGACACGGCACAGAGCGCGATCCCGATGCAGCATTCCGTTGGTTTGAAATCGCTGCAAGAGAAGGCGACCCGGCGGCGCTCAACATGCTCGGCCGATGCTACGAGCGAGGCTGGGGCGTCCCAGTCGATTTCGCTGAAGCCGCGCGCAGCTACCGTCTCGCTGCCGATAAACAAGATCACTGGGCGCAGTTCAATCTCGCAAACTTGCTCGTCAAGGGAGTTGGTGTTGCACGCGACTATCGCGCCGCGCTCGCCTTGTTGCTCAGATCGGCGCGGCGCGACAATGCAAAAGCGATGAATATGCTGGGCCGGTTCCGTGAAGAAGGATGGGATGTTCAAGCGAAGCCCTCTTCTGCGATGCGCTGGTATCGTCGAGCTGCCGAACGCGGATGCTTTCGCGGGCAGTTTCATTTGAGCCGTTATCTTTGTCGCGCCGGTCGTATCGATGAAGCCGTCGAATGGCTGACCAAATCTCTCGCTACGGCGCCGGATGATTTTGTTCGGGAAGTGGTGGCTGTGCTTCGCACGTCAACGATTGCTGAGATCCGCCAAGTGGTGCTCGCTATCGAAGGAGGCGGAACGTAATGGCCGCGCTCGACAAGCTAACACCGGCCCAGCGCATGGCGCGCTCAAACAGACGCGCCGAATGGATGCGGCAGATCAAGCAATGGCATTGGATTAGCGGCGCCATCAGCCTGATCGGAATGCTGTTGTTTGCGGTGACGGGCATTACTCTCAATCACGCTGCAGCAATATCATCCAAAGCGGTGGTCACCCGTAACGAGGCGATAGTTCCACCAAAGATACTTGAATTTCTAAAAGCCGATCCGGCAGCAAAGAAAGCACCGTTGCCAGCGGAAGTGAACAGTTGGGCAAAGGCGCATATGGGCATCGCAGTCGCTGATCAGTTGGCCGAGTGGTCCGACGATGAAGTTTACGTTTCGCTGCCACGCCCCGGCGGCGATGGCTGGTTGAGTATTGATCGCAAAAGCGGTGCCGCAAGTTCGGAACTGACTGATCGCGGTTGGATCTCGTATCTGAATGATCTCCATAAAGGTCGCAATGCGGGAGCGGCATGGAGCTTGTTCATCGACGTATTCGCGGTTTCCTGCGTGGTGTTCTCGATCACGGGCCTCGTCTTATTGCAGCTCTTCGCAAAGAGCCGTCCATCGACATGGCCGTTAGTTGGTTTCGGCATCGGGGTGCCATTGGCAATTGCAATCTTTTTGATCCACTGAAGAGGAACGCCATGCGAATTTGGGTTACATTGGGTGCGACCGGACTTCTCGCCAGCCCAGCATTTGGCGCTGATCTGCAAGTTCAGCTCGAGATTCCGAAACTCGATGTGGCTGAATATCATCGACCCTATATCGCGGTATGGGTGGAGCGTCCGGATCACTCGGTCGCCGCAAATCTTGCCGTTTGGTATGATGTCGCCAACAAAAAGAAAGAAGGCGAGAAGTGGCTCGCAGATCTGCGTCAATGGTGGAGACGGGCCGGTCGCGATCTGAAGGTTCCCATTGATGGCGTCACGGGTGCAACTCGCCCGGTCGGCACACATACTCTCGAATTCGCGAGTGACGGTCCGCTACTCAAAGACTTGAGCCCTGTTCAGTATGAACTCGTGGTGGAAGCGGCACGCGAGGTTGGCGGCCGGGAGGTTCTTCGCATCCCGTTTCAATGGCCGTTGGAAAATCCCACCAAGCTCGAGGCGAAAGGCCAAAGCGAGATCGGCGCGCTATCGCTTGAGATCAAACACTAATCTCATCAATCAACCTTACGGAGAAAACCCATGAAGCCGCTGCTCAAGTGGTCCACACTCGCCGTCGCCCTCGTGTTGCCGATCTCGGCAGATGCCCACCGCGCATGGCTCCTCCCGTCTGCCACGGTGTTGTCCGGTAATGATGAATGGATTTCGGTCGATGCTGCGATCTCGAACGGTCTCTTCAATTTCGAGCACCAGCCGCTCCGCCTCGATAATCTCGTCGTGACGGCACCGGACGGGAGCGCGCTCAATCCGGAGAACCCCTCCACGGGCAAATACCGCAGCACTTTCGATGTGCATCTCTCGAAGCCCGGAACCTATAAGCTGGCAGTTGTGTCCGACGGGGTCTCCGCGAGCTACAAGGAAAATGGCGAACGGAAGCGCTGGCGGGGGAAGCCCGAAAACCTGTCGAAGGACATTCCGGCGGGCGCTGAAGACTTGAAGGTAACGCAGAACCTCCGACGCCTTGAGACGTTCGTGACGGCAGGTAAGCCGAATGATGTTGTGCTGAAGCCAACAGGCCAGGGTCTTGAGCTTATCCCTGTCACGCACCCCAACGATCTCTTCGCCAAGTCGACGGCGTCGTTCGTGCTCCAGATCGATGGCAAACCTGCGGCTGACGTGAAGGTCGCCATCGCCCGCGGCGGTGAACGCTATCGCACCAAACCCGACGAGCAGTCGGCCACCACCGACAAGGATGGGAAATTCTCGGTCACTTGGCCAGAACCCGGCATGTATTGGATGGAGGCCGAAATCACCGACGATAAGAGTACGGTCAAGGAAGCGAAAGAACGTCGCGTTACCTACGCGGTAACGCTCGAGGTGCTTCCCGAATAACAACCAAATTGAAGTCAGAAGTGATGCGTACGGTTCTCGTGCCTCACCAAATCGCTGTGCCGCCGCATGATGAGCGGCGGCACAGCGGAGCCATCACGATCCTTCACGGCCAGACCATGGGGGCGACGTGGACTACGAATCTCGTCCTGCCCGATGGCGCGAATGCCGAAGATATCGAGCGCCGCATTCTGTCGAACCTAGACTCGGTGAATGCCCAAATGAGTACCTGGTTGCCGACGTCGGACATCAGCGTTTTCAACCGGGCTCCTGCGGGACATTGGCAAGACCTACCCGATGACTTCTTCCACGTCATTCAAACCGCGATCGATATCGCGACCGACACGGGCGGCGCGTTTGACCCGACGGTTGGTCATCTGACCAACGCATGGGGGTTCGGCCCGATTACGAATCCCTTTCGGATTCCTCCGGTGGAGATTGTCAATGAAGCACGTTCTGCGATCGGATGGGGACGCGTGCTACTTGATGTAGTGAACCGCCGCGTGCATCAGCCGGGCGGCGCCTATCTGGATTTTTCAGCGATTGCGAAAGGCTTCGCGGTCGACAAAATTGCCGAAGACTTATTGAGTCAAGGCATCCGTAATTTTCTCGTCGAGATCGGCGGAGAACTGAGAGGGGAAGGCTTCAAGGGGGGCGACCAGCCGTGGTGGGTCGCAATTGAATCGCCCGATATTGAAAGCCAGTCGCTCCGACAATCATGCGACTTCCTTATCGCTTTGCACGGCCTCTCGGTGGCAACATCCGGCGATTACCGCCGATGGTTTGAGATCGGCGGCAAGATCATTGCGCATACGTTCGATCCCCGCACTGGGCTACCACTTGCCAATCGCCTGGCTTCAGTCAGCGTTGTCGCGAAGTCGTGCATGAAGGCGGATGCGCTTGCCACCGCCCTGATGGTGCTCGGGCCTGCCGACGGCATTTCGTATGCGGAACGCAACGAGATTGCGGCGTTGTTCGTCATTCGGGACGGCGCGCAATTGCGCCCGGTCATGTCGGCGGCCATGGCGGCGATGACCTAACCAAAATAGTGTTGACGCCAAATGCGACACTCTACGGAGCGCCACGGGTCACAAGTCGCGCCGCCCGCTCAAGGATTGCCATTGGACATCCCAGCAAGGACAGCATTTCCTTCAACATCTCACAGGTCCCAAACGCCATCTTGCACAATTAGCCCTGCATCTTCGAGGTCCACGACGCTACGCCGACGTGAAATCTAGAAGACGGATAAAAGAACGGACCAATTAGTCGAACGCTACAATGCGTGCCGTGGAGCAGACGCCGATGAGCCAATCGCCGATCGGAGCAGAGATCTTCATATGGCTATTGAGCGCACCGCTGCCGGAAAATTCCTGACATTGAGCATTTCTTGAATTGCATTCGGCGTGAGTTTAAGTCGGCCGTAGCGCTGTCAACAGGAGGGCCATTCGGAGGTCTGGTCGACTCGACAAGTTCACCGACATGCCTATAGAGCGGATGCGCCGCGCTATCCGGCGCCGATCCGAAGCTGTTGCACTTCAAGTTTCTGCAGCTGCTGTCCATGGGACTCAGCTTTGAGGTGGCAAGAGCGTTCGAAGCTCCGAAACCCGACCATGATCGTGTTCATCGTCCGATACGAGCATGACAACAATTTCCAGGTCTATAGGGTCGGCGATCTCCCTATCCAGAAAAGCGATCCCTTGAGGCTCGTCGCATCGAATTATCTTTTCGGCGAGCTTGTTGAGCTCACTTTTCAACTCGGACTGCGCCGAAAGCTGATGAATGCAAGGCCAGCTCAGGGAGTTCCGCCGGGACGCCTTCATCTCCAGTCGCGGCTCATTTCTCGTCGAGGAAATGAAGCACTGTGGCGTTGAAGAGAGGCGGATCCTGCAGAAAAGCGAAATGGCTGACGTTCGGGAGGATCAATAGGCCCGCGTGCGGGATCGTGGCTGCGATATACTCCGTATGGTCACGCTTGATCGCTTCGTCGTGATCGCCATCAACGACCAGGATCGGCGTATCGATCGATTTGAGCTGCTCTTCCGTCCAATTTGGCTGCTCAGCCCACATCTTGCTTATCTGATCGACAAATGCGTTATATTCTTTTGGCGTCGTGGAATGAGCCTCGTATTCGTGGCCGGCTCGCTCGATATAAGCAGCGAACGTCGGGTTCTTTTCAACGCCCTCCTTGACGCCGGAGGTCAGGGTATTCGCCGCAAAAGCATAGACTTTGCCGATGCGATCCTTGTGCCGCAAAGCGAGGTCGATGCCGAGAATGCCGCCATCGCTCCAGCCGACGATGTCTGCCTTCGGAATTTTCAAAGCGTCGAGCACCGCCACAACATCATCTGCCATAAGGTCGTAGCCGTAGGGACGGCTGTCACGCGTGCTGCGGCCATGACCACGACTGTCGATCAAAATGACGGTGTGATGCGCGGCGACAGCAGAAACCTGATTGCCCCAATAATCGGTATTCGCAAGGCCGCCGTGCAGGAAGACCACCGGCGAGCCTTGCCCGTAGACTGCATAGTGGATGCTGATGCCGTTGGCATGGACTTCGCCACTACGATCCGTGGCAATGGGTGCGGGAGTGGGAGGTAAAATCTCCCACTTTTCTGCCGCCAGCGATGGCGTTGCTAAGGATAAGCTCAAAAGCACGAGCGCAGAAAAGCGCATGATCGTCATCCTCATTTTCTAAGCAAGCTGTGATGGTCGGGCGCCCACAATCGAGCCGATGCACGCCGTTCCGCTCTGATCGAACCGCAATTCATTTGTCTCAGTTGTAGTGCCTGCTCTGCGTCCTGGTTAGCAAATTCTCCCGTAGCGATTGCGCGCGAAACTCGATCAGCAACAGTACCGGGACATTACTGCCGCCGAGGCCGCTAAGGCCTGCAGCACTGCTGAGGAGGCCGGCGGGCACCGCAGATTTCGTGGGTGAGTTCTGATGATTTGCGAGATGTTTCGCATAGTCACGTGGCGACGACGGTAGTTACTGAGCGCGTGAGAGTAGCGCCTGAAGCAACAATTCCTAAGAAAGAATTTCTTCGATCCTTATCGCCCTCCGGCGTGAGCTTCTTCCCGATGCCCGACGCTTACGATCGCATTTGACCCTGAAAGATTTGCGCGCCGACGGAAGGATTGGCATGGCTAACACGCAGGCTGGCCGCCATTTCGTCCGCGGCGGCTCGTGGAGGACCGAACCCGATGCCCACGGCGGAAGGAAGCGCGTTCCGACTTTCGCTTCAGACGGTGAGCGCGACGCGGAGGCCAAAGTTGATCATTGGATTGGGGCCATCTCTTCGTAATGCAGTATTCGAGCCCGCGTCATTGTGGGCCATTCATAGACGCTGGTCGTCAGATCAAAAATCGTGGTCGTTTAGGAAGAGGTCCGATTCTTGCCAAATGGCATCCCTAAGGGAGATGGTGCTGTTTGAAACCGCGAGCGCCAATGAACCATTTCCCTCGGCGTGATAGTCCGGCTACATCGTGCGCCCGGTCGGTCTCCGTGACGAGGAGTACCCTTCGACGACGAGATTTATTGGACACCAGACGCAGTGTTGCGACTCCACCTCAGTCTGCGTCCTATTTCGGATTCCTCGCTCTACGTGGTGTTGCACCTCGGCAGGGAACCGGCGATAGACCTTTGACGATTATAAGGCTTGGACATTCGCACTTTGGTGTTTTGTGATTGCCTCTGATCTTTTTCCGCCTTGGCTTTTTCCGCAATGGCACAAACAGAATCGTAGGCGCAGACGACGCCTCAGAAGGGGTGTCGAGCTTGCGAGTGTATTGACTAAACCAGCGGCCAAGTTCGATCCCAATTCACCTTTGAGGTTTGTCGGAGACCTTCAGTCTACCAACGGCCTGTCGCGCGCATTTCGTTATGAAATGGATCGCTGGGCCGCTATTTATGGGGCCAATCCTCCCCAACGTACTGCCGAGCAAGCACTTATATTGGCGCAGCCGTGGGACTATCCGCGTCTTCTCGCGGAGCCACCCGAATGGTTTCAGCGTGCCTACCGCATTGGGCTTTGGGTCTGGGAACTTGAACAATTTCCGTCCGACTGGCGATTCGCCCTCGACATCGTGCACGAGATTTGGACGCCGTCAGAGTTCAGTGCCAATGCTCTGCGTAGCGGAACGGATCTTCCGATCAAAGTGGTACCACACGCCGTTGTCGTCCCGAAGGACACTCCGCTTCCGCGCTCGCGATTTGGAGTGCGTGACGAGCAATTTCTCGGCCTTGCGATTATGGATCTTGCGGCTTGTCCCGATCGCAAGAACCCCCTCGGCCATGTCCGCGCCTGGGTTCAAGCATTTGCCGACGATCCCGATGTCCACCTATTGATGAAGGTGCGCTTCAAAAAAGCCACGCAATTCGCCCTAACCGCGCTCAAACGCGAGATCGCCGGCGCTAAAAATATTACTCTTGTCCAAGAGAATTTTGACGATCAGGAAATCTCGCGGTTTCAACGAATGGCCGATGTCTATTTATCTCTCCATCGCGCTGAGGGATACGGCCTCAACATTCATGAAATGCTGGAAATAGGTGTGCCGACGATCGCAACGGGCTGGTCTGGCAATATGGAATATATGGGGCGCTATGCTCACGCGTTTCCTATTCCCTACCAGCTCACACCCTATAAAGATCGAACCTTCGCCTACGAAGGCGAAAATCTCTGCTGGGCAGAACCGGACATCAAAGCAGCCGCCGCGGTCCTGCGCAAAATAAGAGCGGATTGGCAAGTCGAACAGCGGACTTCAGAACGTCGAGTTGGCGACCCATCGTAGACTCATCTGCTACCGCGATCCCCGGTTCGCGTTGCCTCAGAAGATCAACTCGTGGAATTCAGGCTGGAATTATCTGAGCCATTGACTAACCGCGCTCCTCAATTCCGAAGCGCGGTTGGACCACAGCTAAACCATCCGCGTAAATCCGACGTTGTCAGCGATAACCGTTGTGGGACCGATCGGCAGCGGCTCGGCGCTGGCGATGTTGAGCTTTTGAAAATCGATCTTGTTCTTCCATACCTTCCGCAGGAAGTCCTCGAAGACTTGAATGGTAAGTTGCTCGCCTGGACAGCGCCGATATCCGAAGCCAAATGACGCAAAGCCGGCATGGTCGCACACCGGCAACGGCTTCTCGTCGACGATGCCATAGACCGTGCCAAAGCCGCTATTGTGCATCGTTGCCTTCCGGCCGTCACGTACATCGAACGCCGTCCTGTCGAACGGGCATTTGGCAAACCCAATCTGCTCGGCTTTGGCTTCGTCGATTTGATGGCTTGTCGGTACGCTGTTGTAGCGATCGGGATCGAATTTATCGGGATCCTTCCACTGCACTGGATCGAAGCTCGTGTCCCAATGCGGGCTGACGACGTAACCGAAGCGCTGAAATGGCGGCATTCTCGTCTCGTGCATCGCAGAGATGCTTCCGCCGTTGGGCGTGATCGTACGGAACAGTTCCATGACAAATCGCTCGAGCGGGGTAAACGCATTGCCTCCAGCGTTGTCGTAATCGCTTTCCATGGTCTTCGTGAACCACGCTTTCGTATCCGGATCGCCAGTGTCCCTCGCGAGCATCAGCATGATGTTGTAGAGTGTATTGCCCCACTGGCTCAGCGCCACGAAGTTGTGAAAGACCTCGAAGACCACATCCTGGTGAGCAAAATATTCGCCATCGGCCGCATTCTTGATCCAGTAATAAGTGAAGGTCTTTTCTGGATTGGGCGTCGCGCCGCTGTTGAGATCCGCGATCCTCTGGGCGATCCACTCTTTCAGGTAGGGAAGGTGCTTACGCACTTCCATGTAGTTATCGTAGACGATCTTCTGGGTGGGATCGCGATAGGCAAGAACCGTGTTGAAACTCTCCCCGATTTGACGGACGCGCGCGGGGACTGCATCTCCCTTAACTCCTAGGTGCAAATCCCAGTACAAATCGAAATACGTTTCCAGGTAGGGACGCATCAGAGGCTTATTCGCATTGCTCTCGTCTAGAAGTTTATCGAAAAAAGCGCCGACCTTCTCGCCGTACATCGGGTGATATAAATCCGGCGTCAATGCTGACATGTAGATGCGCTTCCGGCGATTGTCCGGACCTCGCCTTTCCAGCCCCTGCAGAAAGACGGTGACGCCATCTTGCGGGGCGGGCTTCCAGCCTTCGTTCAGCAAACCCCAAAGATCGTAGGGAAGCGCATTCTCCTTCGTGAATTTGACGTCGATCATTGGAAGAAAAAGGCGCTCACCTGCATAAGTGCTCACGAGAAAATGCGGAACGATCACGTTCTCGACGTACGACGGGTCAAATTCCGCGAGGTACTGTTGGCGCAGTCGCGCCACCGCTGCTTCGATATCGCCAGGCGCAAGTGGCTGTCCGGCGGCCGGGGGAGATTGAGGTTGAGAGGCGGCGGGTTTGGCGGTTATCGCTGTAGCTGCTGCTGCCGTACCGACCAAAAATGCTCTTCGTTCCATTTGGCATTCCTCGCAATTGGGAGACTTCACCGATCGGCAGACGCGTATCGGCCAGAAAATCGTGGCTTGGCGTGCTTAGGTTGTCGTTAGCGAGAGGCTGTTCGATATGAGCGCGGTTGCGCCGAGTTGCAGAAATTTCAGCACGAGTGAGGCTATGCGCCCCATTTTTTCGCCGCAACTGCTCCCGGGGTTAACGCTAAAAGCTCGTCAGCGCGCGGCCGACTTTGAATACGCGCGCAAAGGGAACAATTTGATAAGCAAGGAGCGCACGGTGTTCGGATCATTCTGAAAATCCCGTCATCGTCTTTTTAAATAAAATTTGGTCAGCAGAATTGGCAAAGGTCATTCAATGCTGATGCGATCAGCAAGGGCCGATCTTCAAATGGGATGCGCTCGGGGTGAATGGTCAAGACGCGCTGCGGTGAGCAGTTCGTTTGGATTGTATGCGTAATTGTTTCGTCCTCGCGCCGTTAAGCACCCAAGCTACGCTAGGATAAGGTGGGTCCTTGAAACCCCCAAAAGAAACGTCATTTCAAAAGAGCATTTATGATCGCCTTTATCTGCCGTTGCTGTTGCGGCGGGGCTCGGCGTTGTCCGCAAAGTCGCTTCAAAATTTGACTGTCGCCGACGCACCCTGACCGCATCGCGTTATCAGCTTTATTGCGAGAGCGCATGTTCTGAGCTTTCGGGTCCCAAGACCCTTATGAGACCGGGAGGTAGAGGTTGGGCATCGTCCGCTTCGCGCTGAGGTTTCCGTATACTTTTTACGTCCTCGCCGCCTTCATCGTCTTCATTGGCGTCACCGCAATCCGCACGATGCCGACCGACATCTTTCCGGAGATCAATATCCCGGTCGTCACCGTGATTTGGCAGTTCACCGGCCTCAGCACGCCGGAAATGGAACAGCGCGTCACGACCTACAGCCAGTACGCGATCAGCGCGAACGTCAACGGCATCAAGAATATGGAGGCGCAGACACTGAACGGGCTGTCTGTGCAGAAGCTATATTTTCAGTCGGACGTGAACCTCGACCTCGCGATCGCCCAGATCGTCTCTGCGACGAACGCGATCCGTGCGCTGCTCCCTGTTGGAATTGAGCCGCCGATTGTCGTTCAGTTCAATGCTTCGAGCGTTCCTGTTCTTCAAATCAGCCTCAGCTCGGACACGCTGAACGAACAACAGCTTTATGATTACGGCATCTACCGTGTGCGTCAGCAGTTAGCGCCCATTCCAGGCCTCACGCTGCCGACTCCGGCCGGTGGAAAGTACCGACAGATCATGGTCGATATCGATCCTGATAAGTTGCAGTCGCGCGGCCTGACACCGCTCGATGTCGTCAACGCGGTCAATACGCAAGCCCTAACGTTGCCTTCCGGCACAGCGAAGATTGGTGACACGCAATACACAGTCCGCACGAACGCGATGCCGCCGAGCATCGATGATCTCAACAATATTCCGATCAGGTTTACGAACAACGCCACCGTCTTCATCAAGGACGTCGCTCAGGTCCACGACGGATGGTTGGTCCAGCAGAACATCGTGCGGGGCGACGGCAAACGCTCAGTGCTGCTCAGCATCATCAAGAATGGCAATGCCTCCACGCTTGATGTGGTCAATCGGGTTAAATCTGCATTGGTGACCATGCGCCTTTCGGCGCCGCCGGGCATGAAATTCAGTGAGTTGTTTGATCAATCTAAATTCGTCACTTCGGCCGTGCAGGGGGTTCTTCGCGAAGGTGCGATCGCGGCAGGTCTCACCGCTCTAATGATCCTGCTCTTTCTCGGCTCCTGGCGGTCGACTCTGGTGGTGATGATCTCGATCCCACTCGCGATCCTCTCATCGCTGGTCGTGTTGTATTTCCTCGGAGAGACGCTCAATACGATGACCCTTGGCGGCCTGGCACTTGCGGTCGGCATTCTCGTCGACGACTCCACCGTGACGATCGAGAATACGCATCGGCTGTTGACCGAAGAACACATGCCGCTCCCCGAGGCGACACTTCACGGTGCGGCCGGCATCGCCATACCCACACTCGTATCGACACTCGCCATCAGCTGTGTGTTCACGTCCGTCGTCTTTCTTGACGGCCCGGCGAAATATCTGTTCACCCCGCTCGGACTTGCGGTTGTCTTCGCAATGCTGGCCTCGTACGGGCTCTCGCGTACGCTCACTCCCATTACGATCGGGCTTCTTCTGAAGAGCGAGCATCATGGACCGGACGACGGCCGGAGAAGTTGGCCGCGCCGATTTCAGGCCGCCTTCGACAGCGGTTTCGAGCGCATGCGCATCGGCTATGTGGCTTTACTGACGACGCTGCTGAAGAGAAAATTTATAGTTCCTATTGTGTTTGTTCTAATCCTCGGTCTCGGCGTCACCATGTTCTTCATGGTGGGCCGTGATTTCTTTCCGGTCATCGATGGCGGGCAAATTCAGCTGCATGTCAGAGCGCCGGCAGGAACACGAATTGAGACAACTGAGAAAATTTTCCAGGCCGTCGAGAATAAGATTCGCGAAGTCATCCCCGAAAGCGAGCGCGAACTGATCGTTGACAATATCGGACTGCCGGCGCGTGCGTACAATCTCGCATTCGCAGATGGTTCGACGATCGGCGTCAACGATGGGGTCATCCTGGTGGCCCTCAAAGAAGGCCACGCGCCGACCGCCAACTACGTCCGCCAGCTTCGCGAGGCGCTGCCCACCGCGTTTCCCGAGGACGTGTTCTATTTCCAGGCCGCCGACATCGTCACTCAGATTCTCAATTTCGGTCTTCCGGCGCAGATTGATGTGCGGACGGTCGGCTACGACCGCACGACGAACCTTCACGTCGCGCAGGAATTGCGAAAGCGAATGGCGGCCATTCCCGGCGTCGTTGATGCGCATCTGCAGCAAGAGGTCTATGGGCCGGCGTTCTACGCGACTATCGATCGGGCTCGAGCTCAACAGCTCGGCCTCAATGCGAACACGGTCGCGACCAACGTCAATATCAGTTTGAGTTCGTCCGAACAGGTTACACCGAATTTCTGGACTGATCCGAAATCCGGCATTCCATACTACCTCGCGGTGCAGACACCTGAGCCGCGGATAGCGTCGTTGAACGACTTGGCCAACACGCCGGTTTCCGCCGCGGTAACGGCTGCAGGCGCCCTGATACCGGGGCTGCTTAGCAACGTGGCGACATTCAAGCGCGACACGGTGCCGACCAACAGCAACCAGACCAACATCCAACCCGTTTACGAGGTTTACGCCAGTATACAGGGCCGCGATCTCGGTGGTGTCGCGGCCGATATCAATAAGATCGTTACGGACCTTCAGAGTCAGCTGTCACCAGGGAATACAATCCAAGTGGTTGGACAAATCCAAAGCATGAAGGACTCGTTCCATAATCTCGGCATCGGCCTTCTGTTTGCAGCCGTGTTTGTTTATCTTTTAATGGTCGTCAATTATCAGAACTTCGGTGATCCCTTCGTTGTAATCCTGGCATTGCCGGTGACGTTCTGCGGCATCCTTACGATGCTGTTCATTACTGGGACGACGCTTAACGTTCCGTCGCTGATGGGCGCAATCATGGCCGTCGGCGTGGCGTCGGCGAACTCAATTCTGCTTGTCACGTTCGCCCGCGAGCAGCAGCTTGCAGGAAAGCCCGCGAGCGAGGCTGCGGTCGATGCCGGGCGTACCCGTATTCGCCCAGTGCTCATGACTGCGGCGGCAATGATCGTCGGCATGATCCCGATGGCGATCGGCGGTGCGGGTGACGAACAGAACGCCGTGCTGGCTCGCGCCGTGATCGGCGGTCTGTTGTTCGCGACGCCCACCACTCTGCTCATTGTTCCGTACCTGTTTGCCAAGCTGCGCAAGCGTAATGACGGAAAGCCCGCCAAGGGCGTGTTTGAAAGGCAGGTCTGACGTGGCCGATTCAAACGACACGCTATCGGTCCGGCCGCCGGATGAGAGACGCGAGAAAAGAGGCAAGCCCGATGTCGCGACCCCGGCACCGAAAGGTCATGGCGGTCTATGGCTCGGACTAGGAGTACTCCTGCTTTTGACCGGCGCGCTGGTCCTTGGCGGCATCAATGCCCGAGCGCTGCGACAACAGACTTTGGCCACGTCCGAGCGCCACGCCAATTTCGTGCCGAAAGTTCGCGTGGCCCCGGTGAAAGCCAGCAGCGACTTTAATACCGTGTCGTTGCCGGCGACGACGTTGGCATTCACAACGGCGAACATCTTTGCCCGCGCCAGCGGTTATATCGGCAAACGCAACGTCGACATCGGTGATCGCGTCAAGCAAGGACAGCTGCTGGCGGAAATCGTCGCCCCCGAACTCGATCATCAGATCGCGCAAGCGCAAGCCACTCTCGAACAGAACAAAGCGACGCTGCGCCAGAACGTGGCGAACCGGGACCTCGCCAAGATCACGTGGGATCGAGACAAGCCCGTGGTCGCCAAAGGTTGGGTGACGCAACAGCAAGGTTCAATCGATGAGCAAAATCTCAAGGCGCTGATCGCCGGTGTAGGCGTCGCTGAACAGAGCATCGCTGCGCAGGAAGCGACGATCAAGGTTCTTCAGCAGCAAAAGGATTATCAGAGCGTCGTCGCTCCGTTCGACGGGGTCGTCACTCAACGCAATATCGATGTCGGAAGTCTGGTTCAAGCGGATGCGACGAGCGGCACCTTCATGTTCAATCTCCAGCAGACTGACATCATCAGAACCCAGGTTTATGTTCCTCAGGATCAGGCGTTCGGGATACAGCCCGGCGTCGAAGCCGTCGTGCGGATTCCGGAAATTCCGGATCGCACATTCCCGGGGAAGGTTACACGCATTGCCGATGCGTTGAATCCCATTACCCGGACGCTGTTGACAGAGATTGACGTTCCCAACCCGGACGGAGCCATGTCTGCCGGCGTCTACTGCACCGTCGAGCTTCATATCCCGCGAAAGGAGCCGTCGCTGTTAGTACCGGCGGAAGCCATCGTATTTGATCGGAACGGCCTGCACGTGGCGGTCGTTGAGGACGGAATTGTTCATCTGCAAAAAGTTTCTGTGGCACGCGACTTCGGGACCGTCGTCGAGGTGCACGACGGCGTCAAGAAGGGCGATTTGTTGGTTCTCAACCCGCCGGTCGACCTAGCCCAAGGAAGTAAAGTCGAGGTGCGCTCCGATGCATCGGATAAAACGGCTAGCGAGCCGGCGTTGCGCCCGCCGACGAAGAATCGCACATAATCACCTGCGCACGATCTGCCGAGCTCCGCTGGACTCTCGATCAACGCACGAACCCTTGGTTTCCAAGTCGTTGGGAACAGTCGCTTCTGACGAAGTTTGGTTGTGCAAATGGTCTAGATCAATCGGCTAGATCTTGGATCTCATTCTCAGTCACTCGTTCGCCGATTAAAGCCGCATCGCACCCGACGGATGCTGCATAGCTAATCGTTCATATTGGATGATGCGGCGCTCAGGCGCCGACAAGAGTTATCCGATGTTTGGATCGTGCAATGCACGAAGCCGCTGAATTTTGGCAAATGGCTGATGCGCCAATCCGATATTTCGAGTTCGGCTTCGTGCTCATCGTGGTGCTCGTCGTTGCGGTCGAGATCATAAAATATCGTCGCCAGCAGTCTCTCAGGAGGCAACAAAAAGAGTGGCGCCAGAAAATGCAGAAGCGTTATCGGCGAACGTCGCCGACGCAAAATCGAAACGTTGAAGGCGGACACATCGAAGGCTAGTTCGGTGCCGCCAGCGGCCTGGTCATTTATGTGAGCAGTCAGGCACCCAGAATGACCATTCGAGTGTATGCAGATACTCCACCGCTGAAGAGTCCGCCGCCGTACTACAAACTTATTTACATCATGCGACTTTGATTCCAGCGAATGATTATCGCTCATTTCGCACGATGCATTCACACCCGACCATGCGTTGCCGAGAGGGACTGCGCCTCCGTGCATTGTTCCGTTATCGAAGTCGTTAAGGCGCGGAACCGGCGTTTGACGTAGAAGTTGGATTGCGAGGCCGGCGCAAGCAACTGGTCATCCGAACAGACGGTGAAGTCAGTAATGGGAATTCGGTGGCTCGACGGATCGTTACCGTCGGGACGGCACGCATTGATGTCGGCAAATTCACGTATGAGGTCTCCCCATGATCGGCAATCGTATGTGCAAAATCTCTTTAGCGGCCGCATTAGCAATGATCTGTATGACTCCGCTAGCAAATGCGGCGCGGTTCGATGGCAACTGGAGCATGGTCGCTGAGACGACCCGAGGCCATTGCGGTTTTATTGAGATTGGCCTCGAGATCGTTCGAGGCCGCATTTATTCCACGCGTGGATCTTTCGCTTTTTATCCAATTCAGTTGGGCGGCCGTGTTTCTGGCTCAGGGCAGGCCAGAATGAATGCTGTGGCCGGCCCGCGTATCGCCCGCGGCATCGGACGGTTCAATCAGATTAGCGGCAGCGGGACCTGGGCGGGTCGCGGGCCTTCGGGCCTGTGCTCGGGTGTCTGGACCGCCAATCGCTCCTGATGCACAGAACAGAATGCACGCCCAAAGCTGGTTGAGCCAGGGGTTCGTGCACGGACCCAGACCGCGCCTGCCCCGGCTTAATTACCCATCGCTCATTTGAGTTGACAAATCGCTTCTCGACACTAGATAGTTACCGTGTGGTAATTAGATGAGATATCAGGCCGCTCGGAGACGGCGGCGTGCCTTCATGAGCACGCATCCCGCGTACGCGGTGACAATATGGAAACCGTCACTCCTCGCTGATCAATGAGTGCCGCAGCTCGCGAACGGGATGCCCCCCCCCGCGTTGATCCGAACAGCTTTTCACTTTGGTAAAAGGAAATGGAGTCCGAACATGAATGAAGTAATCACGGCGAACGCGACCAAGTGGGATGACGCCTTCAATTCCGGCGATATCAAGCGGCTCGAGGGCTTCTATGCCCCTCAAGCATTGGTCATCCCCGCAGGCGGCACTGCCGTTAGCGGCTCGGAAATCGGCAAGTTTTTCGCGGATCTCAAGTCCAAGGGCTTCTCTGATCACAAGATTACGGTCGAAAAAGTGCTCGGCGAAGAGGAGACCCAGGTTGCAACGGGCAAATGGCAACTGAGCGGTCCGTCAGAAGATGGAGCGACGAAGCAATACGGCGGCAACTGGGTGAATGTTCTCGTGCGCACTGGAGACGGTTGGCGCACTCTCTTGCACACCTGGAACTGAGGCCGCGTTTTTACAATCGAACTTTGACAATCAAGATCGGCGCGGCGCGCACTGTGCCGATCTTAAATGAACCCGCGGCAGGCTTCGAGCCCGCAAGGGTCATACCACCGAGCAGCGATAAGTTTGAAACTCCGCGCTATCGGGGTTTGATCTGTAATTGCCGAATGGCAACTAACATGCCAACCTGTCCCCATCGATAATGCGGTTAGCGGAGCATCGATACAGGGCCGATGGCACAGCGCACGCGGACAAAGAAGGCCTCCGGTGACCGGGATCAGAAGCCTGTCGGCCGAGCGGAGCCGCAGAAGCGGCGGCGTCTTGATCCGGAAGATCGGGAACGCGAGATCATCGACGGTGCCGTCGCGTTTTTTGCCGAGGTCGGCTTCGATGGAGGCTTGCGCGATCTTGCCGAGCGCCTTGGTATCACGCACCAAAATCTCTTCCGCTACTTCGCGACAAAGGAAGCGTTGATCGAACGCGTCTACAAGGAAGTCTACCTCAACCGTTGGCAGCGCGAATGGGAAACGCTTCTCAGAAACCCCTTGCGGCCGCTAGAGCAGCGTTTGATCGATTTCTATCAGGCGTATTTTCCGGCGATCTACCGCTATGATTGGGTGCGAATTTTTGTGTATGCAGGGCTCAAGAACGTCGGCATCACCAAGCGCTATCTCGACTTCATTCAGAAGAAGGTGATCGAGCCTCTCGGTTATGAATTGCGGCGCGTGGCCGGGTTCCCTGAAGAAGCAAACCGTCCTCTCTCGCCGAATGAGTTGGAGATCGCCTGGAGCCTGCATGGCGAACTCTTTTATTTGGCTATCCGCAAGTGGGTTTATGACATGCCCGCGCCTGACGACCTTCGGCCCGTCATTCAGTCCGCAGTTGCCCGCTTTCTCGATGGCGCGCCAGCGGCGTTGCGCAATTTAAGAGAGAGGGCGCATTCGGGATAGCGCGTAGCCTTCCTGAAATTATACTCGGAGTTGGTCGTCCTTCGCTTTGCAAATCTATGAACTGCCCTTTGGCTCGCCGCCGATTTGAGACGAGGAGATGTGGTTGACCTGCGCGTGACCGAGAGTTAGCGTTCGCTTGTCACATCCGACGATTGCTTCATTTCATTTTGAGCACTTGAGCAAATTCCAGTGCGTTTATTACCGCCGTGCACGGCCACTGCGCTTTGAATGCTTCGCGCCGATGTTCACTAGGCTCGCAGCGCGGAGTTGGCGCAGAAGCCAATGGCTATCTCGCATGCCGGTCGCTGACGGGATTCGACAAATGAAATTTTCGGGACAGGACGTCACAAAGATTTTTCGTGCTCTCGAAGATGGCGGGGTGCCGGTTTGGCTTGATGGAGGGTGGGCGATCGATGCGTTGCTCAGAAAAGAATCGAGGGAGCATTCGGATGTGGATCTTATCGTTCCGATAGATAGCTTGGGTCCTGCCGAAGCCATTCTTGGCACGCTGGGATTCCAAATGGATAACCGCCAAACAAATATGCCAACCAGAGCCGTTTTTCGGGATTCTGCGGGGCTCGAGGTCGACATCCATCCGGTTACGTTCAACCCGGACGGCTCATCAATTCATATCGATGAAGACAAATCCGATCGAAAATACGTTTATGTTTCTTCATCAGCCGGCCTAACGGGAGTCGGCGTCATCGACGGCCGCGTTGTCCGTTGCACCACCGCCGCTGAGCAAATACGTCAGAAGGTGGAAAGACGTTACTCGCCATGGGCGCCAGACAGAATTCGCGCAGACGGCGTCTCGGCCGACCTCAGGGATATCATCTCGCTGCTCGAAGTGTTCGGCGTGGGCGAAGGAGTAGGTCGGCAGACCATTCAGACTGTTGAGGCACCATTGACGGACAACGAGGTCGTCAATGCGGCGGAGCAGTTCCGCTTCCGGCATGTCGCGTCGCTCTGTGCTCAGCACACGGAACTGACGGCAAGGCACGCGGAGCTCAGCGCCCGGCACTCGCAGCTAACCGCGCAGCATGCAGGCCTTGTCGAAGAGCACAGAGCGTTGCGCGCGCGATTGAAAACGATGCGAAAATCAATCTCGTGGCGTCTGACCGCTCCGATGCGGTGGACCGCGGAACGGATGGGCATAGGCTGGTCCAAGCTCAGAACCCACTGAGGTTCTGGACGACGAGGGTCGGCTCATCAGCCCGTGCCAGCAGCTGCGGCGAGACACGAAATCTAAGTCGAATGACCGTCGAAGATCGCATCGTCGATCTTGATGAGCCCCGCACTCACCGCGAGCCAGACGAGATGCGCATCGTTTTGCGCGCCAATCTTGCCCTTGATCGCGTAGTGATGGTTGCGAACTGTTTTCGTGCTGAGGTTGAGCATCTCAGCAATCGTTTCGCTGGTCAGTCCCGACGCCAGCAGCCGGAGAATTTCGGTTTCGCGGGGCCCGAGCTGATCGATCGCGCGGTCCGGTCCAGCGAGGCGATCAGCGGCGATGGCGCGCGAAATATCTTCACTCAAGAAGCGGCCACCGGCTGCTATAGCCTTCACGGCGCGAACGAGTTCTCCCGGTGCACTACTCTTCGTTACATAACCGGACGCTCCGGCTTCGAAAGCTTTGAGGGCGAATGCGACGCCGAGGTGCATCGTAAAGACCAGGATCTTAGCGTCCTTGTCCCACTGGCGGATGTGGCGCACGCCTTCGATCCCGCTCGCGCCAGGGAGAGCGAGATCCATGACGACGACGTTCGGCCGGTGTTCCTTGTAGGCGCGATAAGCTTCCTGCGCGTCGCCGGCTTCGGCGCACACATGAAATTCCGCCTGACGCTCTAGAAGTCGATGGTACCCTTCGCGAACGATCGGGTGATCGTCTACGAGAAGAATCGTAACCGCACTCATGCGGTCGCCTCGCCGCCGAACGTTAGCCCATTACGAGATCCGAGAACGGGGATAATAGCAGCCACGCGCACGCCCTTTGCGGCCTTGCCAATGGACAGACTGCCACCGAGTGCGGATATGCGTTCGCGCATTCCGAGAATTCCGTGGCCGTGACCGTTGCCGCGATTGATGTGGGTTGCATCGCCGCCGCCATCATCTTCCACGGTCAGGCTGATCGTGTCGCGTTCCGTGCCCATATGCTCAACTCTGAGGCGCACCTCGGTTGGCGATCCATGCTTCATCGCATTGGTCAGACATTCCTGAGCGACGCGATAAATGTCGATCGCGACCTGCTTCGGCAAAGCCGCCAGTTTGCCGATGACGTTCAAACGGACGACAGCGCGCGACGCCTGCGTGTTGTGATCGGAGACGAGCTGGTGAAGGCTGGCTTCGAGCCCGATCTCATCGATATTCTGCGATCGTAGACGCACGAGCGCGCCCCGAAGGTTTTCCATCATGCGTTGTTGGGCGCGAGTGATTGCGCGCGCATCGTCTGCGAGGTCCTGGCGATCGGGCGGGGCTCCAGCCTCGATGCTCGCCGCAAGAGCGGCCGTTGCAGTCAGGCACTGGCCGAACTCGTCGTGAAGATCCCGCGCGAGTGCCCGGCGCTCCTCTTCCTGTACTTGGAAGAGCCGTGTCGTCAGCGCGGTCCGGGCGGCGTTGGTGCGGGCCAGCTCCTCCGAGAGATCGTTGACGGCGCGGGCGATGAGATTGAATTCCGCTGTGCGAAACCGCGGCAGCCTCCAGCCAAGATTGCCTTGCTCCAACTTTCGCAAGCCCTCGATGATGGTCCGCGCCGGGATCAGCGCGTGCCCGATCATCAATGTCGCGAGGATGGTAATTGCTGCCGCCATGGCGATCGCGACGCCGACGACGATCGAGACCTGCTGCCAAGAGAGGCGCAAGGCGGCATCCCGCTGGGCGGCAGATACGACATAACCCGCGTCCTTATCGCGGATCGACAGATAGCGTTTTTGCGGGGTCTGCAGACCGAAGAGGAAATCATAGGTTGCCCCGAACCAAGCAGGCGCGGGCTCGCCGAGCGCTTCGATTTGACTGCAGAGCTGGCGAGGATCGACGCCGGGCGGCGCGAACGTCACACAAATTCCGGGTGAAACGACGCTGGCCGTCGCCAATGTTTCCCAGTCGGGCATCGGCAGCAGCGTGTCCTTGCTCATGCCGTCGCGCCACAGAAGCTTCTGCCAGTAAAGTCCTTCGAGGCGCTGGCTGACGCGATCCGCCGTCGCGGCCGTTTCAGCCTCAATGGAGCGGTGGGCATCGATCATGACCCAGCCGATTGCGCCTGCGAGACACAGCAGCACAACGGCCAAAAGGCGCCCTACGAGGTGGAACATCAAATGCACGGCACGGCTCCATATTTCGCGTCGACTGAATTGGCACCGACAAGGGCGCTATTGGCAAGACCCTAGCGCATCGTCGGGCATATTGCCCAACTCATCGCGTGTCCCGTGCCCTTCTCTAAATTGTCCGGCTGTCCTCAGTTTCGGCCTCGATTGGGGACTTCAACCGGCGTGGGAATGTGAACTTGGAATATCGCGAGGAATTTCGGAAGATTCTCAGGGGTGACCCTCGGAATGAGACGGCAACGTGGGTTCGCCGCACGCCGCTGTTGTATTGGCTGATTTTCACTGGCGTGACGGCTTTCGCGGCGGTTCTGCTATGGCACTTCGGCCTCATCCAGCAGATGGTCGTCAGCGACCGCACGCACATTTCGTCGTTGATCGCGCTTCTCTATATCGGGGCGTCTCTGCATTGCCTCTGGCGGACTATCATCATTTCTCGGGAAGAAGACGCGGCGCGGCTGGCGGGAGAACTCCTGGCCGCAGATAGCCGTCATCTCGCATTCGACAAGGGCGGCCCGAATGTTGCGGGCGAACTCCCCAAGGGATTGATCACTTCGCACATCCGCAATCTGGCGACGAAGGCGAGCCTCCAGGGCGCCGCTCGGCTCGATCAGACGCTGCTGCTCAGAGGCTTGGCGGGACAGCTCAGGGGCTCAAATCACTTCGGCTCGTTCGCGAGCGACACGTTGATGAAGCTCGGCCTGCTCGGCACGATCGTCGGCTTCATCATGATGCTGGCTCCCATCGCTGGTCTCGATGCCGAAAACCGCGGTGCGCTCAAGTCGTCCATGACGCTGATGAGCGACGGCATGGCGGTCGCCATGTACACGACGCTTGCCGGGCTCGTCGGCTCGATCCTCATCAAAATTCAATACTACATGCTCGATGACGCCACGAGCAGGCTGTTCAACCTCGCGGTCGGCGTGACCGAGGTCCATGTCGTCTCGGCGTTGGAACGGCAATCGGCGGCAAGCAAATGATTGACGAGTTTGATCTCGTCCATCGCGACGAACCCTTCGATCCCTTTGGCGTCATGTTGTTCAAGGCGCTTCAGGTCATCGCTTTTCTGTTCTTCATCACGCTGCTGATGGTGGCGCCGGATGCAAAGAGCGGCAAAGTCGATACCAAGGCGGAGTTTCTGATCACTATATCGTGGCCGGATAACCATCCCGACGATATCGATCTCTTCGTGCAAGACCCGCTCGGGCATATCGCTTTCTATCGCCGGCGTGAGGCTGGGTTCCTGGTGCTCGACCGCGACGATCGCGGCGGCGCGAACGACTTCATCCTGGTCGGAGACACGAAGGTCAATTCGCCGATCCGGCAAGAAATCGTCAGCATTCGCGGCATTGTTCCGGGCGAATACACGGTCAATGTCTATCATTTCACGGCGACTACGGGAAAACCTGTGCCGGTATCGGTGAAGGTCGAGAGGCTCAATCCCACGGTGCAGGTCGTGCACTACGATACGATCGAGCTAGACGCCAGTGGCGAAGAGAAAACGGCCGTCCGCTTCACGATGGATAAAGAAGGCCAAGTCACCGCAATCAATCGCGAGCAGAAGTCGTTGTTACGCCAGCTCGCGTCTTTCACCGGCACGGTGTGGACCGGCATGGGCATGGACAAAGGCGACGGCAAATGAGCCTGCAAAGCGAAATTCTAGGTCTTGCGCTCGCTTATGCGGCACTCGGCGTCCTTCTCTTGATTGCGCTCACGCGAACCAATCTCGGAGTGAGAGCCAAGACGGGTGCGATCATCGCGACCAGCGTCCTCTACGTTGTTGTCTTCTTCAGGCTGCAGGGGCTTCTTGGTTGGTCGGCTTACGAAGCCATGCCGCCGAAATTTGAACTTCTATGGGCGCGCGTCGTCGAAAGTAATATCGTCAACAACGAACCGGGCGCTATCCATCTGTGGGTTGAAGAGCTGGACGAAAAAAATCGGCCGAGCCTCGTGCCGCGTGCTTTCGTACTCCCCTATTCGGCCGCACTCGCGCAAAAGGTCGAAGCGGCCAAAAGCGAGTTGATGCTCGGTCACCACCTGTGGGGGAAGCCGAAAGATTTCGGCTCTGGAGGCGGAGAAGATAATCCTGGTGGCGCGGCCGTTCGCATAGGGGGCGGTATTGGGGGAGATCCGTCGGGTGGCGGACTTCTCGATACGAAGTTTCTCGGCGGTGGCGCACCTTCGCTCGAATTCGCGCCTTTGCCCCCGCCGACATTGCCACCCAAGGACGATCCATGACGTGGTAACCTGCGGGACTCGTCTTTCATAAATCGATTTCAGTCTCAAGCCGCAGTTTGGCAGGAGATCTCATCATCGTCTTAGGCCGGTGCAGCCATCTGCGCCGGCCGACGTCGTCGCGCAAAAAAGCACACTCAGCGACATTGGACTTCCGCGACAGAGGCATCTGGCCTAAGAGCGCCAAAACTCTTCCAAGGCGCGGCCCCAGATGATTCGTCTCGACAGCATCAGCAAGCAGAATGGTCACCAGATCGTCTTTATTGAAGCCTCTGCGGTCCTCAATAAGGGTGAGAAGATCGGCCTCGTCGGTCCCAACGGAGCGGGTAAGACCACACTCTTTCGACTGATCACGGGACAAGAGCAACCGGACGAGGGGCAAGTCTCCGTCGATCGCGGCATCACGATTGGCTATTTCAGCCAGAACGTGGGGGACATGCGAGGCCGCAGCGCCGTGGCCGAAGTCATGGACGGCGCCGGGCCGGTCAGCACAATCGCCGCCGAGCTTGTCGAACTCGAAGCCGCCATGGCCGATCCCGACCGCGCGGACGAGATGGATGAGATCATCGAGCGCTACGGCGAAGTCCAAGGGCGCTTCGAAGAGCTTGGCGGCTATGCATTGGAGGGCCGAGCCCGCGAAGTGCTGGCTGGATTAAGCTTCGAGCCGGACATGATGGACGGTGACGTCGGCGCGCTGTCTGGCGGCTGGAAGATGCGCGTTGCTTTGGCGCGTATTCTACTCATGCGCCCCGATGTGATGCTGCTCGACGAGCCGAGCAACCATCTGGATCTCGAGAGCCTGATCTGGCTTGAGGACTTCCTCAAGGGCTACGAAGGCGCGTTGATGATGACCTCGCATGATCGCGAGTTCATGGATCGCATCGTCACAAAAATCGTCGAAATCGATGGCGGAACGCTGACGACGTACTCCGGCGACTATGAGTTCTACGTGCAGCAGCGCGCTCTCGCCGAGAAGCAGCAGCAGGCGCAATTCGACCGCCAACAGGCCATGCTGGCCAAAGAGTTGAAATTCATCGAGCGGTTCAAGGCGCGCGCATCGCACGCTGCACAGGTGCAAAGCCGGGTAAAGACACTCGAAAAGATCGAACGCGTCGAACCGCCGAAGCGCCGGCAAAGCGTGGTGTTCGAATTTCCCCCGGCGCCGCGATCCGGTGAGGACGTGGCGACGCTCAGGGACGTGCACAAGAGTTACGGTTCGCGAAGTATCTACGAGGGGCTGACGTTCCAGGTGCGCCGTAGAGAGCGCTGGTGTGTGATGGGCGTCAACGGCGCGGGCAAGTCCACGTTGTTGAAGCTGATCGCCGGGTCGACCAAACCTGACGAAGGAACGGTCGCAATCGGCGCAAGCGTGAAGATGGGCTATTTCGCTCAGCACGCGATGGATCTGCTCGACGGCGAGCAGACCGTATTTCAGTCGCTCGAATACTCGTTTCCGCAAGCGGGACAAGGTTCGCTGCGTTCACTCGCCGGCTGCTTCGGCTTTTCCGGCGACGACGTCGAGAAGAGGTGCCGTGTTCTATCGGGCGGCGAGAAAGCCCGGCTGGTCATGGCGAAGTTGCTGTTCGACCCGCCAAACTTCCTTGTTCTCGACGAGCCGACCAACCATCTCGACGTCATGACGAAGGAGATGCTCATCACCGCGCTTTCTCAATATGAGGGCGCGATGCTTTTCGTTTCGCATGATCGCCACTTTCTCGCGGCGCTATCCAACCGGGTTCTGGAACTCACGCCGGACGGTATTCATCAGTACGGCGGCGGATACACGGAATACGTCGAACGTACCGGCTATGAGGCGCCGGGCCTACAGAGACCTTAAGCCGAACACCGCTCGCAGAAGTTGGTCATGCGGTCTGGCGATATTTTCAGCCTGACAGAGGACGCCAATACATTCCTCGTTAACGAAGTAGCCTCGCGTAAGAGGGCTGTTCGGTGATCTTAAAGTAGGATTTTGCGCCGAACGTCGCTTTCGATGAGGTGCGCCATGTCTTATTCGAACAAGGACGAACAAAAACTTCTCAATCACGAGGAATACGAAGCCGTCAAATCGGCCCATCATCCGGCGATCTATGATCTGGACAAGGATGGGCTGCGAAATCTGGCGTTGCGGCTCGAGAGCTATCGCGGCAAGGCGAAAACCCTCGCACGCCAGAAACGGCGCGAGGCGAAGGGGAAATCAGAGGCGCGCGGCAAGAGCTTCCCGGGCACTGCCGAACAGCCTGCAAAACGAAAGCAAGTTTTCGCCCAAGCTCTGAAGCGTGTAAAGAAGGAGCGGGCTCGCCTCTACAATCTCGAAGCACGGTCTGCAAACGTGGAAGCTGCGCACCGCGCTTTGGCTCTGCACCGTGCGAGCCAATTCGTGCACCATCCGGAGGCAGGACCCAGTGCAAGCCCAGGACAAAAAGCTAAAAGCGGTGCGCCGAAGCGCGTTCGCACTCCCGGCTCGAAAGTTGGCAGCATCCTGAAGGCGAATGCCAGGGCCCAGGCGAAACGCGATCATAGGCCGAACTGAGAGTGCGAAGACGCAGCTTCGCTTAAGGCCCAAGAGTGGCAACGCTCGCTCGTCGCTGGTTTTCGTAAGGCTGCAGACGGTCCGGATTTTTTTTGAGGACCTAGTGTAACCTTCGACCGGCCGGGTTCGAACTACGGGGAGGTAGCGTGCGCGCCGGCCATAGGGCCCGGGTGGTCACGCTTCGGTCCCGGAGACTGTTCATGGCCTGTTCAATCCATAAGATCGCTTTTGTAGTCGCGCTTGCCGTCGCCGGGAGTGCCTCCGGCGGAGCTTTTGCCGAGGATTCCATGAGCAAAACGGGCGATGCCATGCATAGCGACAGCATGGCTAAGAGTTCGGACTCGATGAAAAAGGATACTATGGGATCGGACGCCATGCACAAAGACAGCATGGGGAAAGATGCCACGATGAAGAAGGACAGCATGGGATCCGACTCCATGGCCAAGTCGCATGACACGATGGCTCCGGAAAAGAAGTAAGACTCTGGAATTCAAAGTTCCGCGCTTCAGCGCGAAGCGCGGAACTTGCCTCTTTGCACTTTCGCGAACGGAAAGAGCCAATGTCCATAACACGTGAGAATGCGCAGTCTGTGGATGCGCCGGCGCAAGGACCGCTCATCTACCGACAGAGCGTCGTGACGCGGATCACGCACTGGATATGGGCAGTTTGCTTGTTCTTCCTACTGCTGTCCGGGCTGCAGATTTTCAATGCGCGTCCTACTCTCTATATCGGCAACGAAAGCGGCTTTGGATACGACAATGCTGTGTTGAGCATGCGCGCGGTCGATACTCCGCAAGGACCGGAGGGCCGGACGAATATCCTCGGACACGAATTCAATACGACGGGTGTTTTCGGTTTGAGCGGGCCAGCGGATGATCTCAAGGTTCGCGGTATTCCATCGGCGCTCACCATTCCCTCATATCGGGATCTCGGCACGGGCCGAGTCGTTCATTTCTTCTTCGCGTGGTTGCTGGTTGCAACGCTTCTCGTTTGGCTGGCGGCAAGCGTTCTCAATGGTCACCTGCGCCGCGACCTCGCGCCGACGCGCAAAGACTTGGAGAATTTTCCCAGGGACGTCGCCGATCACGTGCGCTTCCGGTTTCATCATGGGCATAGCTACAACGTCCTGCAGAAACTTGCCTATTGCGGCGTCTTCTTCATTCTGTTTCCGCTGATCATTGCGACCGGTTTGACGATGAGCCCGGGCATGGACGCGGGATTTCCGTGGCTACTCGAGCTGTTCGGCGGACGGCAGACGGCGCGCACGTTGCACTTCCTCGCGATGTTCCTGCTCGTCCTATTTTTCGTCATTCACGTTTTGATGGTGGTAGCCGCCGGTCCCTTCAACGAACTGCGCTCGATGATCACAGGATGGTATCGCGCCAGCCCCGGCACGCCGGATACTGAAGGAGACAAGCGATGAGCAAGATCATGCTTAGCCGCCGCAGTTTCTTATCCGCGGGTGCTGTCGGTGCATCATCCCTTATGCTTGCCGGCTGCGATACGTTCGATTTTCTGGGCGAGGGCGATAGCAAGACGCGTGCAGTCCTCGAGAAGGCGAACGATCTCACCTACCACGCTCAGCGGCTGCTGATCCGCAATGGCGCTCTCGCGCCGGAGTATTCCGAGACAGAAATTCGCCAGGGGCAGCGGCCCAACGGATCGACCGATCCGCAAACGGCCGAATATCTATCACTCAAAGGCAATTCGTTTGCCGACTATCGTCTCGCGATCACCGGGCTCGTCGAGCAGCCGCGCAGCTATTCGTTGGCGGAGCTTCGCAATATGCCGGCCCGAACGCAGATCACGCGACACGATTGTGTCGAGGGGTGGAGCTGCATTGCCAAATGGACCGGCCCGCAACTCTCCCGGATTCTCGACGAAACCGGCGTGAAACCCAACGCGCGCTTCGTCGTCTTTCATTGCTACGATATTTACGATGAAAGCGACCCGGCGGCTTATTACGAGAGCTGCGATTTGATCGACGCTCGTCATCCGCAGACCATATTGGCACATGGGCTCAACGGCCAAAGCTTGCCCGTTGCCAACGGGGCGCCGATCCGTGTCCGCATCGAGCGGGCCCTCGGCTACAAGCAGCCCAAATATGTTCACACAATCGAGCTCGTCGATAGCTTCAGCCGTTTCGGTCTGGGCAAGAGCGGATATTGGGAAGACCGCGGTTATGACTGGTACGCAGGGATCTGAGCAGTTCGCGGGGGGCGCTTTGATAAATAAATCCCGGCAGACTTTGGCCGAGTGGGCGCCGATGCTTCTACGCCTGATCACCGGTTATGGCTTCATTGCGCATGGCTTGGCGAAACTGGGACGAGGACCTGATCACTTCGCGAACATCCTGAATGCGCTCGGCGTGCCATTTCCCTACCTCATGTCGGTTGCGACGATCGCTATCGAAATTCTTGGCGGCGCGATGATCTTGGCTGGAGCGTTCGTCGCATTGGCGAGCATCCCGATGGCGATCGTTCTCCTCGTTGCGATGTTCAGCGTGCATTGGCAATACGGATTCAGCTCGATCAAGTTGCAAGCCATAACACCGGCCGGGGCGCAATTTGGGCAGCCGGGTTATGAGACAGATCTGCTCTATCTCGCCTGCTTGGCGTCGCTCGTCATCGGCGGAGCAGGCCCCTTGTCCTTCGACGCGTATCGTCGGACGTGACGGCGTCGCAATTTCGGCGTTGAAGATCCGACCACGCGTCATCTCCGTATAGTGATACGATGTTAGGCTTTAGGCGCTCTGGGTGTGGCCGTTCCAAGGGGAAACAATATGCTCGTTCGATTTATCACCGGCGCGGTCGCGCTCTTCTGTCTCGCGTCGAACCCGGCCTTCGCGGCGCTCAAGGCCGGTGATAAGGCTCCGATGTTCAAGGCGCGCGCTTCGATGGGCGGCAAAGAGTTCACGTTCTCGCTCGCCGAGGCGCTGAAAAAAGGACCGGTCGTCGTCTATTTCTATCCGCAGGCCTTCACGTCCGGCTGCACGGTAGAAGCGCACGAATTCGCGGAGGCCATGGCGAAATTCAACGCCCTCGGCGCGTCGGTCATCGGCATCAGCAACGACGACATCGCAACGCTCAATAAGTTTTCGACGTCGGAATGCCGAAGCAAGTTTCCGGTCGCGGCCGATAAGGATCAGCGGATCATGACCGCTTACGACTCCGTGATGATGGGCTTCCTGCCGTATGCGAACCGCACGTCGTACGTCGTCACGCCCGACGGGCGGATTTCATACGAATACACGTCGCTCGATCCTTCGGAGCATGTCAAAAACACGATGGCTGCAGTCGAAAGCTGGAAGGCCAAGCACCCGTAGGCGGCGCTCAACCGCGCTTCGCTCTAAGAAGCCATAACCACCGTAACGCCTGCGTTTTTGAGCGCATAAGCTATTTCCTCAGGCGGTTCGGCTTCGGTGACGACGCGCTGGATCGCGTCCAACGGTGCGATCTTGATCAATCCGCCACGTCCAAACTTCGAACCATCGGCAAGCACGGTAACCGACCGCGATTGCGCGATCATTGCCCGGGCGACGTCGGCCTCTCTCAAATCATAGTCGAGGATGCCGACCGTCTCGACGGAGCCTACGGCCAGCACGGCATGGACGGCGTGGAACTGGCTAATCTGCTCGATCGCGAGCGGCCCGAGATTTTCGGTGCTTTCGGCGCGATACTCGCCGCCGATCAGGAATGTCGTGTTGGACGCGCCGCGCGCCGCAAGGGCCGCGATGGCCGCTGAATTGGTGATGACCGTCAGACCGCTTGCCAGCGCCAGTTCTTCAGCGAAGTGCAATGTCGTCGTTCCGGTGTCGACAAACAGAGTATCGCCCGGCTCGAAGAGTTGTATGGCGCGTTTTGCGATAGCGCGTTTGGCTTCCGCATTCGCCAGCAGCCGACCTTGAAACGGTCCTTCGATATCCACCTCAGGCAGCCGGGGCTCGGCGACGGTCGCTCCTCCATGAAATTTGCGAACACGGCCGCGCTCGGCGAGATCCGTGAGGTCCCGGCGAATGGTTTCCCGTGAAGTTCCAAGGAGTTCCGCCAACGCATCGACTGTGACGCGCTCTCGCTCGCGCACCATCTTCTCGATCCGTTCACGCCTTATGTTAGGCCGCATAAGTTCCTGCCCGTTCGGTCATTTTATTTGACTGTTCAGCCAATCTATTGGAGCATGATACGAATATTGTGCCCATACGGGCAAATTCTTGGCGTGGATCCGATTTAACAACTGGGGGTTGGGAATGGGTCAGGACGAAGATACCAAGGTGTTGCACTCCATGGGCTACGCGCAGGAATTGTCCCGGCGCATGGGTGCATTCTCGAATTTCGCAATTTCATTTTCCATCATCTGCATCCTCGCTGGCGGCATCACGTCATATCCGCTGGCAATGGCTACGGGCGGCGGTTTCCAAGCAACCATCGGCTGGATCGTGGGCGGCGTCTTCGCCCTCGTCGTTGCCACGTCGCTCGGGCAGATCGCATCTGCCTACCCGACGGCCGGTGGCCTCTATCATTGGTCGTCCATTCTTGGCGGTCGCGGCTGGGGCTGGGCAACGGCTTGGATCAATCTTCTCGGCCTGATCTTCGTCGTCGCGTCGGTCAACGTCGGCGTATGGCTATTATTTCGAGACCTCGTTCTCGCCGGTGTTTTCCACATGGACGTCACAACGTGGACCACGCTGCCGACCGATCCGCTGCCGGCCGGCATGACGGCCGCGCAAGTGGAGGTCAACAATAACCATGCGTATCTGGTTCAGGTCATAGCGGTCAGTCTCATTACTTTTTGTCAGGCGCTTTGCAACCACTTCGGCATCAAGCTCACCACTGCACTCACGGATTTCTCCGGCTACCTCATTCTGGTCGTTGCGGTGGTCTTGACCGCGATGTTCCTGGTCTGGGGAGCGACCTGGGACTTTTCGCGTATCACGACCTTCGTCAACAACACGGGCGAGGCCGGCGGTGGATATGTACCGGAGCCACGTACGGCGCTCATCGCGTTCCTCATCGGCCTGCTCTATCCGCTTTATACGATCACTGGCTTCGACGCGTCGGCGCATACGTCTGAAGAAACCCGCGATGCCCGCAATGCCGTGCCGCGCGGCATGATCCACTCGGTGTTCTGGTCGCTCGTTTTCGGTTTCGTAATGGCGCTCTCGTTCGTGCTTGCCAGCTCCGATCCGGCGGCGACGGCCAAGGACGGCGCGAATGCGTGGTTCAACCTCTTCAACAACCTGCCTGCGCCGCAGCTGCTGAAGGACGTGATTGCGGTCTCGATCGTGGTCGCGAACTTCATCTGCGCCCTTGCCGGCCTCACCTCGACCTCGCGCATGATCTTCGCATTCGCCCGCGACGGCGGCCTGCCCGGATCGAGCCTGTGGAAGAGGGTCAGCCCGACGTGGAGAACGCCGGTTCCGGCGATCTGGCTCGGAGCGGTGCTTTCGGTTGCCGCAACGCTCTACTCGCCGGCCTTTGCCGCTCTTGCTGCCGGCTGCGCGTTGTTCCTCTACGTATCGTATGCGATGCCGATCGCGGCTGGCCTCCTCGCTGAAGGCAAGACCTGGACCGAGTTCGGGCCGTTCCGCCTCGGCATCTGGTCGAAGCCGTTGGCGCTGCTGACCGTACTCGGCGTCTTGGTATTGATGTACGCGGGCATTCAGCCGCCGTTCGACATCCTGATCAACTACGCGATCGGTCTTGTCGTTCTGCTCGTTGTGCTGTGGTTCGGCATCGAATCTCGCCGCTTCAAGGGTCCTCCGCTCGGAGCTGAGATTGCGCGGCGTCAGGCTGAGATCGCTGCAGCCGAACGCGCCGTCGGCGAATCCGCTTAAGATTATCGTCACGAAGGCCGCGCGCCGGATTGGCTCGCGGCCTTCTTGTTTTCCGTTCCGGCGCTGGTATCGACATGCGCCGAATGGCTGAAGGAAAAGCAAATGTCGGTCGCTGATGTCGCGATCGTTGGCGCAGGCGTTGTCGGCTGCGCGATAGCGAGACGTTTCACACTCCAAGGCGCCAAAGTCGTTCTTCTCGAACGTGGCGCAGACCTGCTCTCGGGCGCCAGCAAGGCCAACAGCGCGATCTTGCATACGGGCTTCGACGCGCCTCCCGGCAGCGTCGAACTCAATTGCATGCAAGCTGGGTATGCCGAGTATCAAGCGATCCGCGAAAGCCTCAATCTTCCGTTGCTCGAGACGGGCGCGATGGTCGTCGCGTGGACGGACGCCGAGAAAGCTTCGGTCGACGGCATCGAGGCTCAGGCGCGCGCAAACGGCATCCACGATGTGCGGCGTCTGACGTCGGCGGACATTCGAAAGCGCGAGCCGCATCTTTCGCCTCGCGCGCTCGAGGCGCTGCTGGTTCCGGGCGAGCATGTCATCGATCCGTGGTCGCCGTTCCTTGCTTATCTCCTGCAAGCCAAGGCGCACGGCGCGGAGATTTTGTTCGGATCCGAAGTCATTGCTGGCCGCTTCGACGGCGACGTCTGGACCCTTCAGACGGGCACGGGCGAACGGCGGGCGCGCACGGTCATCAACTGTGCCGGGCTCTACGGCGACCGGCTTGACGCACGTCTGCTCGGAACGGCATCGTTTCAGGTCCGGCCGCGCAAGGGTCAGTTCGTCGTCTTCGACAAGGCGGCGGCGGAGCTTCTCAGAACCATTATTTTGCCGGTTCCATCGGAGCGCACCAAAGGCGTCGTTCTCACGCGCACCGCCTTCGGCAATGTCCTCGTCGGACCGACCGCTGAAGAGCAACAGGATCGCGAACGCGCGACCGTCGAAGACGAGACGCTGCGCGCTTTGATCGCGCGGGCCGTGGAAATGATACCGGCATTGTCGACTGTGGACGTGACAGCGGTTTACGCGGGATTGAGGCCAGCGACGGAAGAGAAGCACTATCGCATCTCCGTGCATGGCGACCGGAACTGGATCACGGTCGGCGGCATCCGTTCGACGGGCATGACCGCGTCGCTCGGGATCGCGCAACATATCTACAAACTCTATGAAGAGATGGGTCATCGGCACGCGCCCGTTGCAGATCCGGTTTCGCCGCAGATGCCCAATCTCGCCGAGCACCGCCCGAGGGATTGGCAATCGCCCGGTTACGGCGAGATCGTGTGTCATTGTGAGATGGTGACGTTGCGCGAAATTCAGCAGGCTCTTTCCGGTCCGTTGCCGCCGGGTAATTTTGGCGGCCTTCGCCGTCGCACGCGGTGCGGCATGGGCCGATGCCAGGGCTTTTATTGCACTGCGCGGCTGGCTGAACTTACCGCCGGACATTTCGAGGCGCCGTTAGCGGTCGGAGACGCCGCGTGATGGCAGCAGCTTCCGAAATTGCCAAGATCACTGACGCACTCGTCATCGGCGCCGGCCCTGCCGGTCTTGCTGCGGCGACGCGGCTGAAGCGACTGGGTGTGATGCGCGTCGTGGTTGTCGATCGCGAACTTGAAGCGGGCGGCGTTCCCCGGCACTGCGGACATCCGCCGTTCGGCATGCGGGAATTCGGACGCGTGCTGACTGGACCGGCTTACGCAAGGCGTCTGGTGGATGCTGCGAACATCGCGGGTGTCGAGCTGATGCTCGGTCATAGCGTCGTCTCGATTGACCGTGGCGAGCCGCTGGTCGCGACATGTGCGAGCAGCCAAGGCACGGTTCGTATTTCAGCCAAGCGCATTATCCTTGCAACGGGCGTGCGGGAAACGCCGCGCTCGGCGCGGCTTGTGTCCGGCGACCGGCCCCTCGGCATTCTGAATACCGGTGCGCTGCAGGCCTACGCGTATCTGCAGCATCTGGTGCCGTTTCGCAGGCCGATCATCGTCGGGACCGAGCTGGTGGCCCTATCGAGCTTGCTGACGTGCCGCAAGATCGGCGCGCGGCCCGTCGCCATGATCGAGAAGCGCGATAGGCCGACGACGCGCCGGTTGTTCATGGCTTTGCCGCGCCTGCTCGGTGTGCCGGTGCGCTATGGAACAGAGATCGCCGACATCAAGGGAAGCCGCCGCGTGGAAGCCGTGACGCTGGCGCGCGCCAACGGCGTTTTGGAAGACGTCGAATGCGATGGCGTGCTCTTCACCGGTCGCTTCACGCCGGAAGCGCCGCTTGTTCGCGCCGCGGGGCTCAACGTCGATAGCGGGACCGGCGGACCGACAATCGATCAGTTTGGACGCACCAGCGATCCTCGCATCTTTGCAGCGGGCAATGTTCTGCATCCGGTCGAGACTGCCGGCTGGTCGTGGCAAGAGGGCAAGCGCATCGCGGACTTCCTCGCTGCCGATCTCGCCGGTTGGCTGCCCTCAACGGAGAATGCGATCAGCCTCTCTGCTGGAAAAGGCGTGCAATATGTCGTCCCGCAACGTCTCGTGCGCGGCGACGGCGGATTACCCCATATCCAACTGCGTGCGAGCGATGATGTTTCGGGAGCATTGGTTGCGCGCTGCGGGGTCGAGAAAATCAGAACGCAAGTGATGACATCGGCGCCGGAGCGACGAATCCTAGCTCCACGCTCCGCATTTCGTCGGGCGCAAACCGACATAACCTTCAGTTTCGACAGTGGGCGATCAACAGAATTGGGGAGCGACGCTAAATGCGTGTAGCGGCGATCGATCAAGGCACGACTTCTACACGCGTACTCGTTGTCGACACTGCAGGCAAGGCGGAGATCGCCTGCGCGATTACGCATCAGCAAAGCCATCCGCACCCGGGATGGGTGGAGCATGACCCCGAGGAGCTGCTGGCTAACATCCAGCGATGTCTCGATGCGACGGGTGCCGTAGACGCGATCGGGATCGACAATCAGGGCGAGAG
Organism: Hyphomicrobium sp. 99; assembly: GCF_000384335.2. Classification (NCBI taxonomy): domain Bacteria; kingdom Pseudomonadati; phylum Pseudomonadota; class Alphaproteobacteria; order Hyphomicrobiales; family Hyphomicrobiaceae; genus Hyphomicrobium; species Hyphomicrobium sp. 99. Next base: position 888,561 of record NZ_KQ031382.1, on the reverse strand, counting down.
CTGTCTCGCTTGGGATGCGCGAACCGGCGCGGCGCTCTCCCCTGTCATCGTCTGGCAGGACAATCGAACTGCCGATGCAGTCGAGCGATTGAAGGCAGCCGGTGCGGAGGCAACGACGCTAGCGCGAGCCGGGTTGCCGCTTGATGCCTATTTCTCGGCGTCGAAACTTGCCTGGATCATCGACAATATCCCCGCGGCGAAGGCCGCGCTGGAAGCCGGGAATTTGCGGCTCGGCACGACCGACGCGTTTTTTCTCGATCGTTTGACCGGCACTTTCGCAACCGACGTTACGACGGCGTCGCGAACGTCGCTGATGAACCTCGAAACGGGGCAGTGGGACGAGGAGCTGTGCCTCCTCTTCGGCGTTCCGATGTCGTGCCTGCCGAAGATTTTGCCGACGGTCGCGGATTACGGACATTTCAACGGCGTGCCGATCACGGCGGCCGTGGTCGATCAGCAGGCGGCCCTCTTCGGTCATGGATGCCGGAAGCCGGGCGACGCCAAGATCACCTTCGGAACCGGCGCATTCGCGTTGGCGGTAACGGGCGAGGAAATTGCACGCGCGCCGGAAAAAGGTTTGCTGCCCACGGTTGCCTGGTCGATCGAGGGACGCATGACGTACGCGGTTGACGGCGGGGTCTATGATGCCGGTTCGGCGATCGAATGGGCGCGCCGCATCGGGCTCGTGTCCGATCTTACCGCCGATCTCGATTGGTTCGACGCTCCGCCAGCTATCGACCGCGGCGTTGTCTTCGTGCCGGCGCTTTCGGGGCTCGCCTGCCCGCACTGGGATCGGACGGCCGCCTCGCTGTTCCTGGGAATGTCGGCGGCGACGACGCGTGCCGATCTGTGTCAGGCATTGCTCGAAGGCATCGCACTCAGCGCTGCCGATGTCGTCGGAGCGATGGAGGCGCATGTTCCGATCGGCCGTTCAATTGCCATCGACGGCGGCCTCGCCCGCAGCCGATATTTCGCGCAGTTTCTGGCGGACATGATCGGACGCAACGTTATCGCGACGAGCTTTGACGAGCGTACCGCTTTCGGCACGGCCGCGTTCGCCGCACTTGGGTCAGGCGTCGTGCTGCCGGAGCCGGACACCGTTTCGCGCACGTTCACACCGCGCGTCTGCGATAGTGTCGCGATCCGGGCCCGCTTCAGCGAGGCTGTTTCGCGCTCGAAGGGCTGGCGAGATCTCGGCGAACCACGCGCGGGCTAGTGCGCTCTATTTCAAGGTGAGTTCCGAGAATGTAGCTGAGACGTTCGCGTCGTGGACCACGAGCAAGCTGGCATTGCGCTCGCGAACGCCTACATCATGGGGCACGTTGGAGGTCCCATGGTTCCACTATCGATACTTGATCTCGTTCGCGTCACCGAAGACACCGACGCGCGCGGTGCGCTCGATAATGCGCGCGATCTCGCCGCCCATGCCGAACGCTGGGGCTACCGGCGCTTCTGGGTTGCCGAGCATCACAACATGCCGGGTATCGCCAGCGCGGCGACCTCCCTCGTCATTGCGCACATCGCTGCCGGCACGACGACAATTCGCGTCGGCGCGGGCGGCATCATGCTTCCCAATCATTCGCCGCTCATCATCGCTGAGCAGTTTGGAACGTTGGCGCGGCTTTTTCCGGGTCGCATCGATCTCGGCCTCGGCCGGGCACCCGGAACCGACCAGCTGACCCTGCAGGCTCTCAGGCGATCGCCCTCGGCGGCCGATACGTTCCCGCGGGATGTGCTCGAGTTGCAGGCGTATTTCGAACCGGCGTCTCCGGGTCAGCGTGTGCAGGCCGTACCGGCAGCTGGAACGAATGTGCCGCTGTGGATCCTCGGATCGAGCACGTTCGGCGCGCATCTCGCGGCGGAACTCGGGCTTCCTTATGCCTTCGCTTCGCATTTCGCGCCGGAGCAGCTGCTGCCCGCTCTCGAGATTTACCGCAGTCGCTTCAAACCATCGAAACAGCTCGATCGTCCGCACGCGATGGTCGGCGTGAATATCATCGCCGCCGAAACCGACGCGGAAGCGCGCCGCTTGTGGACGACGCAGCAGATGTCGTTCACGAACCTGTTTCGCGGCGCGCGCGGGCTCAGCCAGCCGCCGATCGACGACATCGAGGCCTATTGGTCGCCGCGGGAGAAAGCTCAGGCCATGCAGATGCTTCAGCGCTCCATCGTTGGCTCGCCGGAGACGATCCGCGCCGGCATCGATGCGCTCGTTGACGAAACCCGCGCAGACGAGCTTATGGTCGTCTCCGACGTTTATGATCACGGCGCGCGCTTGCGCTCGTTCGAGCTTATCGCAGCCGTAAACAAGGCCGGCTCGCGCGCGAACATGACGACGGAGGCTTGCCAATGAGCAACGAGGAAAACGAGACGCCGCCGGAAGCCAGCAAGCTTACGCGAAGCAAGCGACGCTGGGCTCGTGAAGGCCGCTTTCTGACCGGAAGAACTGCGCGTCCCGAAGCCGAGCGGCTGCCGCCAGGACAGCATCTCTCCCGCGACTGGCCCGTGCTCGATCTCGGCGAGCAGCCCGAGATTACTCTCACCGACTGGAAACTTCAGATCGATGGCGCGGTCGAAAATCCGGTGACGTTGGATTGGGCGGCGTTTCAGGGCGAACCACAAACCGTCAAAACCTCGGACATTCATTGCGTCACGAGCTGGTCGCGATACGACAACCGCTGGACGGGCGTTGCGGCGCGGGATCTGCTCGATCTCGTCATGCCGAAACCGGAAGCCCGCTTCGTTATTCTGCACAGCTACGATCGTTACACGACGAATATCACGCTCGAGGATTTCGCGGCCGAAGATGCCATCGTGGCGCACTCGTGGGAGGAGAAGCCGCTGGCGCGAGAACACGGCGGGCCCGTTCGCCTCGTCGTGCCGCATCTCTACTTTTGGAAAAGTGCGAAGTGGCTGAAAAGAATAGAATTCACGACCCGTGACGCGCCGGGGTTCTGGGAAGTCAACGGCTATCACAACCGCGCTGATCCGTGGTTGGAACAACGCTATTCCGACGATTGACGCAACCTCGCTCGGGCGCTGGTTCAATCGGTTCACGTCCGCAGATGATGACATCTTTGGGCTTTAAAACGGCCGGTAGCGCATCGCTCTTCGCAGCGCAGCATCTACCGATAATTCTTCCATCGTTTCGGCGAAGCACTCGCGCTAGTGTCGGGGTCTGATCGCGGGCATTTCAAAGGGGGTGGACTTGTTTCCCCATCGACGTTTTTCGGGCGTCGCGGCGGCACTTTTGCCGATCGTGGCCATTGGTCTTGCTCTCGTCAGTCGGGCAACCGATGCGCAGGCAAAGGACGGTGCAGGCGGTTGTGAAGGCGCAATCGGGCTCTCAATGCTTGCCTCGCCCGTTGCGCCGTGGAAAGGCGCCCCGTTGCGAGTCGTCTTCTCGTCCGAGCAACCGATCACCGCGGAACTTTCCCTCTCGGGCCCCGACGGTGCGGTCGCGGTCACCTCACGCGAGCGTCACGGCGGGCCACCCTACTTCTGGTTCGCCGAGGTCACAGCACCGGCTGCAGGGACGTGGCACGCGAAGCTGACGCGCGAAGGCGCCGATGGGGACTGCGCGACAATCACTAAGGAGATTAGCGTCGGGCGTGCTGCGTCGGCGCCGATCCGCGCAACAAGCAAAAGCGTTTGGCCCGTGCGCGCTCAGTGGAATCGCTCCACTGAAAATCTTTATTCCGCATGGATTGAAAAACTTTTCGATGCGCCAATTGACCAAGAGCTCTCGTGGCCGGCGCTGCATGAGGTACTGCGCGACAAGTCACGCAATTTTCTCTTCAACCATCTCGGACTCGGCGAAGACGACAAAAAGTTAATTATGCAGCCGGATTGCGCCGACCTTCCGTATTTTCTTCGCGCCTATTTTGCTTTTAAGGTCGGACTGCCATTCGGATATTCGAAGTGCTCGCGCGGCGGGGGCGGCAAGGCGCCCAGGTGTCCGCAGTGGTTCAATATTCAGCGCGAGGAGTCTTCGACGCCGTCATCCGAAGAGAAGGATGCGCAAGCCGGAGCGGGTTCCATCCTTGCTGTTTTTGGAGCAACGGCTCCTCAAACCACCCCGGCGAAAACGTCTTCGCGGCCACAGGGCCTCGTGCCAGGCTTTGGCTATTACGTGCGCACGACAGTCGCAAATGCCGTCCATTCAGGTTCAGGCCGCACGGCCGCCAATGACGACAATACCGATTACTATCCCGTTCCGCTCAAAGCTGAAACACTTCGCCCAGGAACGATCTACGCCGATCCCTACGGGCATGTTCTGGTGCTGGTGAAGCGCATTGCCCAGACGAGCGAGTCGGCCGGAGTCTTTTTAGCCGTCGATGGGCAGCCTGATGGCACCGTCGCGCGAAAGCGTTTTTGGCGCGGCAACTTTCTCTTTGCGCAGAACCCGTCGCTCGGAAGTCCCGGTTTCAAGCGCTTCCGACCGATCGTGGCTGATGCGAATGGCGGCTTGCGGCGGCTCGCCAACGCCGAGATTTCGAAAGATGCGGAATACGGCGATTTCTCGTTAGAGCAATCCAAGCTCGGGATTGAAGACTTTTATGATCGCATGGACGATGTGATGTCGCCGGATGCGCTCGATCCAATGCGAGCGATGAAAGAAACAATCACAGCGCTTGAGGAGCAAATCAAGACACGCGTCACGTCCGTCGAGAACGGCAGGAAGTATCAAAATGGCGGTGGCGCGGAGGTCGCGATACCGGCGGGCTCGTCGATCTTCGAGACGACAGGGGCGTGGGAAGACTATTCGACGCCCTCGCGAGATCTGCGCCTGCTGATCGCGATCGACGTCGTGCGTGGCTTTCCGGATCGGGTCGCACGGCGCGCTGACCGGTATGCAATGCCCAAGGATAAATCCCCGGCAGAGGTCAAAGCTGAATTAGAAAGCACGCTCGCTGCCGAGCTCGCTGCGCGAAAGTTTTCCTATCCACGCAGCGATGGTTCGACATGGACGTTGGCAATGAAGGACGTCGTTGATCGGGCGGCGGATCTCGAGATGGCCTACAACGTCAACGACTGCGTCGAGCTCCGTTGGGGTGCACCGGATAAGAGCAGTGAGGCTCAAACGTGCAAGCGTCGCGCCCCTTCAGCACAGCGAGCAAAGATGGCGGAGTATCGCGCTTGGTTTCATGATCGCCGCCGTCCAGCGCGCGGCGAATAGCCGATGCATTTCCATTTTTCGAATGCAGGACGTTGGGAATTTTTCGCTCTGACATAGAAAAGACCCCGACGGCTTTAACGGCAATATTGCCGTGTCGACGGGGTCAAGTTCGAAGATTGATTAAATCAATACGTAAGAAAAAATTATTCCTGCAATATACATTTGGCAGTGTACCTCCTATTCGACGTCATTAATAGAGGCCAATTCGCTTCCCAATCCGGCCTAACGATAAGTCATAGACAGAGCCAAACTCGACTGCACTTCAAAGCGTCTGCGAAGACTCGCTAATGATGTCGCGGGAAAGTCATCGGAAAAATATAATAGCGGCTTCAGCGCTATTTCTGTCGGCTCAATGGGGGGAAGTCGTGTTTCGTCCTCAAAAAAAATTTACACCAATCGCTGGACGCCTGCCGGCTTGTCACAAGCGATATCTCATAGGCTCTGAAAATGTATCACTATTGGCGGACGCTTCCGCATGCCCGCGCAAGCATCTCGCGGACGTAGCCCCGCCGGACCCGCATACAGCAGATCGTCAGTCTTGAACTGAATGCAGCTACTCGCTGCGCGCTACGACTTTTCGATCAGCGCGCTGATTGCGATTGGTGAGGAAGACCACTAAGCCCGTCCCTACGGCGCCAAACACAAGAAGAGCCTGGACTGCGAAGATCATCGTATAGGCTGAATCGGGCATTTCACTTCCCCGTTGTTTTTGTATGAGGATGAAACGCTGATCCTTCGCAAAAAGCTATCGATGACTGCAGCAATGGCCATTTTTTTTTTGATTTGCCCCGCACCGCACAAACGCGATGCAAATAAACCCGAAATTGCCAAGTACGAATTTAGCGAACATTCACATTCGCTTGTGTCCGCATGCTTTACGAAAATGGCGCGGCAGCGATGTGTCGCCATCCCGCGACGCAACAGAAAAAGAGGGCGCTCGGGCGCTTAAGCCTGCGATTGGGCCTGATGCGCCGCCAGAAAATGGTGAACTTCGTTTCGAGTCGGAAGAGCAGATCGCGCGCCAAGTCCCCGACAGCTCATGGCCGCGACGGCAGATGCAATGCGCGCGCAGTCCGCATCCTTCAACCCTTCGGTGATCGCCCATGCGAAGGCGCCGTGGAAGGCATCGCCGGCGCCGGTCGTGTCGACGACGTCCACCGGGAACGCGGGCTGGAGACCTCGCTCTCCCTCTCGGTTCATCCAAAGATATCCCTGCGCGCCGCGCGTTATGCCAGCGTGGCGAGTGCCTGATTGAATGAGCTTTTCAAGACGCTCCTCGTCGCTCCCGCCTTTTACGAACTGCCTGAAAGCGGGCGCGGAGAAAATTGCGTAATCGGCCAGCGCGAGGACTTTCGAAAGCAGCTGTCCGCTATTTAGGTCAATGTCGAGGACGGTCGGGATATCGAGCGCACGAGCCGCGCTGAATGCGGCGATCGTTCCTTCCAGCCATGTCAGGTCGCTCAAGACAGCTTTCGCATATTTGACATCGGCTATCGGAAGCCAGTCCGCCGGTAGAGGAAATTCGTGATCGTCTTCGCTGATGACGAGACGTTCACCGTTGCGATCCACGATCACCGCAGCTGTCGCCGAGGAAACGCCGGCGTAGGCGCGAACATGGGCAGTGCCGACGCCCACAGCTTTCAATTGCTGCAGAATTATTCCGCCGGACGGATCGTCACCGATGCGCGCCCACAGCGCGACGTCGCCTCCGAGCCGAGCGATAGCGGCTGCAGCGTTCGCCGCCATGCCGCCGCCGCTCGCGACGTGTTCGAGCGCGCGAATTTTGGTCGGCGACGAGGGAAAAGTTCCGATCCGATAAACGTAATCGAGCGCGGCATGACCGACTGCAATGATGTGTTTTCCCGGCATGAAGCCTTTCGCGGCGAAAGCCGATTTCAGGGTAGGTGCTCGTCCGCCCTGTCAGCAAGAGAGCTTTTCGTGCTCGCGACGACGTTCAAGCGGGCATGCAGCTGCTCGATCTGGTTCAGCAGCTGGAAAACCAGCGCGATACCGGCGGGGTTCAATCCCAGATCTCGATCAAAGCGCTTGGCTTTCGCTGTACGAACGATGCTGAGGCTTGAGAACCTCCATTCGGACGGGTTGCTTCCCTGTGGCTCGATGATGCCCTCAGCCACAAGCTCCGAGATCCAAGACACTTCGACTTGGCAACTTTGGCTGAGTTCTTCGAGTGAATAAACAGCTGCCGGACCAATCGCTTCAGCGTGCATCGGCTCGCGCTCTCCATTTGCCATATCTCAAACTCCCAATCTCAAACATTCAGTCCGGCGCGCGGATCGAACGCGAGTTCCTTCGCCATTTCCTCATATATGTGCTTGGCCTTTTCGTTGTTCGCGGGCGGCCAGACAATTTTCAGAACCGCGTAGAGATCGCCAGATGGACCCGCTGGAATTCCGCGTCCCTTCACGCGCAACTCCCGGCCATGCGCGGAGCCCGGCGGTATTTTGAGCATGATGGCCCCTGCCGGGGTCGGCATCTTTACACTTGCGCCCAATGCGGCTTCCCAAGGGGCAATCGGCAGATCGAGGTAAAGGTCCTTGCCGACAACGCGGTAGGTGGAACCGGGCTTGAAACGGATTTCTAGATAGAGATCGCCTGCAGGGCCACCGCCTACTCCGGGTGAGCCTTGCCCCTGAAGGCGGATGCTCTGCCCCTCAGTGACGCCTTTGGGAATTTGTACGGTCAGATTTTTATCGCGGACCAGGACGTGACCGCCGTCATCGACCTCGGGCACGCGAAGCGTGATGGTGCGCGTGGCGCCATCGAGTGCGTCTTGCAAATCGATGACGATCTTGGCGTGATGATCTTCACCGCGCATCCGGAACGTCGTGTGCGTGCGGCCAGACCGCTGGGCGCGGGCGGCGCCGAACATAGCGTCGAAAAAATCGCTGTAGTCACCCTCACTGGGGCGGCCCGAAAATTCAAATCCAGCGTCCCAGTTCGGCGGCGGCCGGAAGTCCTGTCCGGCTTTGTAATCTTTGCCGAGCTGATCGTAAGCCGCGCGCTTTTCGGGATTGCTGAGAACGTCGTTGGCTTCGCCAATCTCTTTGAACTTCGCCTCGGCGCCGTCCTCTTTGTTGATGTCGGGATGGTATTTGCGCGCGAGCTTGCGATAGGCACGCTTGATGTCATCCTCGGTTGCGTTTCGCTCAACACCCAGGATTTTATAGTAGTCCTTGAATTCCATTGGGGCTCACATCATCGGATCAGGTTCAGCGCATCAGTGATAATTTCCCGGTGATCGAAGGCAATTTCAACTCCATTGACATCATTTATCTTTACCCACGCGATGGCATCCGCATCGTCGCCGGCTCTCGCGTCGCCTTGGGCGTCGTTCGTCAGGAACGCAACCGAGCAGACGTGGCCGCGGGGATCTCGATCGGGCCGCGAATAGACGCCGACGAGCGCGAGGTTCATTGCCTCAAGTCCCGTTTCCTCCTTGAGCTCGCGCCGCGCTGCGTCTTCGACCGCTTCGCCCATTTCGACAAATCCACCCGGAAGCGCCAAATAACCCTTGTAGGGCGGATTTTTTCGCCGGACCATCAGCACGCCGCGGTTCGGGTCGAGGACGACGCAGTCGGCAGTGAGAGCGGGCGTTTGAGGGAGCGACATGACCATCCTGTTTACGTCGAAAGCGCGAACGTGAAAACCGCGACGAGCGCCGGACTTTTGTTGTATCGCGACCGGAACGGGCTTGAAGTCATGCTCGGTCACCCCGGCGGACCATACTGGCGTAAGAAGGATGACGGCTCTTGGACCGTGCCGAAAGGTGAAGTTATCGGCGGCGAGGACTTATATAAAGCTGCGTTGCGTGAGTTTGTCGAAGAGATAGGATTTCATCCGAAGGGTTCGGCTGTGCCGCTCGGGTCCGTTCGGCAAGCGGGTGGGAAATGCGTTCATGTATGGGCGATCGAAGATGATTGGAATCCCGAGACACTCGTTAGCAATACGTTCAGCATAGAATGGCCTCCCCGTTCCGGCCGGATGCAAGATTTTCCTGAGATCGACCGTGCCCAGTGGTTTGATCTGGCTACAGCGCACGCAAAAATCCTAAAGAGCCAGGCCGAATTTTTGAACCGTCTTGCACTGTTGCGGCAGTCTGGGTGAAGGCAGGCGTGCGGCCGAAAGTGCCTAGCATATCACTTCACGAAAGCCGCTCAGCTTATTTCGATCCAATAAGAAGCAGCGCTAACCGGATTTTAAGCAACTCCTCATGCGGCGGGCGAAAGCTTTGAGGATCTTAGGGAATATCGTGGATATCGATCATATGCGCGCCGATCATCTCGAAGACTGAGATCGCCGGACAAGCGCGAAAAAATTCAACGGGATTGAGTGGCGTCATGATTGAATGCAATTCAAAGATCGAGCTTTCCGAGACTTATACCGAGCGGCTTTCCGACGACGAAATCGCGGACATGATGGCGGAGGCCGCTCGGGTCGACGCCATGTTCCAGTCCGGCGAAATATCGACGATGTATCTCGTCGGCCTAACGTCCGCAGCTCAGGCATCCAGCTTGTGGCAGCCCGAAGTCGAGGAAGTCTCCGCGGCGTAACAGAACCGCTCGTCCAGAGGTCGCAAGGGAAGAGCGGACGCAGCATCGTCCGCTCTTTTTGTGTCCGGAGTTTTATTCGACTTATAAAACAGGCAATTTGCCGACCGGCTTCACTTCACGCTGTACTCGGGAGCATATTCCGGGATAGGCGGCGCCGACCCGGCGTTGAAAAGATAGGTCAGACCAATACGGGTTACCCAGAAGCTATCATCCCAGGTTACGTGCACGTTGCAAGGTCCGCCGTCGCAGGAACCGAACGAAAAGTTTTGGCCGTCACTCCCCAAATCGACAAACAGAGCGTCGGCGCGGAGTGCCCAGTTGTCCCTCAGAAACATTTCGAAGCCGCCGCCGACTGTCCAGCCCAATTTCGTATCGCTATCCGACCGACTAAACGGTCCGCCCGGCGCAAATGGATCGCTGAATTCGTGCTCGACAGTGGAATATGCGAGTCCGCCGGTGGCGAACAACAGAATGTTGTCATCCGCTACGACACCCACTCTACCGCGAAGCGAGCTGAACCAGTTCATCGATGAGTGGAAAGCCTCACCGCATCCGTCGCATCCGGACCGGGTTTCGGCGCCGAAGTAGCTGAATTCCGATTCAACGCCGATGAGCGCATCACCGCATTGGTAGTTGTAGCCGCTGTACTCACCGATGGTAAATCCTTTATCGTTCGCGGCGATTGAGCCGGCATCGCCGGTAGCCCTCGTTCTCATACTGCCACCGCCGAGTTCGCCGCCCACGTATAGACCTGAATAAATGCCGCCGCATGGTGTGCCTGGCGGTCCGCCCCAGAGGAGATTTGGGCCGTCGGCGTGCGCTGCCGATGCTCCGAGAAGGCACAAGAGGAGCGCTGTAAACAGCCGAACCGTTTTCATAATATGAGAACCTATCTGAAAACTTATTTGAAAATTCCGACGTCGACATCTGGAAAATCGGAACTCTGGCAATTCGAAAACGAAAAACTCAAAGTCAGAAATACGGAACCGCAAATAAAAGAAAGAGAGCGTGAGCTTCGCTGACAGGGGATGTGATTCGACGCACAACGTCGAGCCGGGAGCTGCATTCTCTCTCGCATTGCGGAGCGGCGTTGCTCAACCTCCACGCTGGGATGTCCTACAGGATAGCGCTCGACACCTTCGGAACATTACTCCGTACACACCTTTTCATTTAAAATGATGTGGCGCAGCTTTACGCAAACTCCACGCGCCCTGAGTTACAATCAAGAATATTTTGCAGCGTATTTGTTTCCTGGATTTTTCACAGTGCTGAAGGGCGTATTAGCGCAGATCGTGCCGGATCGGGCGGCGATCGTCGAGCGAGACAAGGGCGTCGCTTTTCTTTCCGCCACGCGTTCGATTTATCATCTCAATGATCTTTTCTATTTATGCGTGAACATTCCGCGGCATTCGAGCCGCGCGTTTGTGCATTGTGCGTTCAGCAGTGATTTCGCGAGTCAGGCGATTACGCCTTATCCGATTTCCGCTGCGCAATTGGCAGGCTTGAAAATCATCAAGCTGACGCAACAATTGAAAGGCTGCAGCAGCGGCGAGGCCGCGGAGTCAGCTATCGAGCTAACTGCGCGCGGCCGCGAGATCGCGATCCTGGGCTACTCTCGCAGCTTACCTCCGATGGGTGACGCAGATGCCGAAGGCCCGCCCTCTTGTACCGAACTCAAAACCCTCGGCGACTATTTCCATAGCCATATGCTCCGCCGGAACGGGATCGATACGTCCGATGCGCTCGTGATATCGGCGAGAGAACTTGATTGCTTGCGATGGGTGGCAGCCGGCAAATCGGCATGGGAAGCAAGCGTCATCCTCGGGATCAGCGAACGCACGGTGCGCTTCCACCTGAATTCCGCGCGGGAAAAGCTGAACTGCACAACGACGACACAAGCCGTCGCCAAGGTCGTTGCTCAACAACTGATCGCGATATGACGGCTTTTCTGCTCTGAATTTTCAATCGCGACCACATTTGTGGTCGTGGGCGGCGCGGACGGCCAACGCGCGTTCTCCTCGTCAAGCGCTCTACATACGCGGATATACTCGGCCCATGCTTGCATCGACGATTGCTGGACCTTGATCATACCCTCGAACGCGTGAAGCGCTCGGCCAGCGATGACGGACGCTGCGATCGACATTCCAATGGTTATGGTACCGGCGAGAGCAAGATGCATATTCCAGGCAAGTATCGCGACTGACGTGATCGCACGCGCGACGAACAAGACACTCGCTGACTTCAGAGCCCAGATTCTCAAAGCGAGCGCCGAGATCAACACGATAGCGCCGAGACTGGTATTTATGAGGATGATCGCTCCGAAGAAGAACGGGAGCATCGGTGCATCAAACAGGAGCAACATGGTTGGACTTCCGAGGAAGCCGCGCACTTTATGCAAGCTGCGCAGGTCTTGCGCATAACCTCGCTCTGGTGCTGACTGCGATCTCAACATGGCCGACATAAGAGCGCCGCCGAGGATCGTCTCCATCGCAGACGCAAGGCCGTATAAAATCCTGCTCCGCTGAATATCGAGCATCGACATCGTCGTGAGCAGGATCAGCGTTAGGAGCGGCAAGCCGAAAGGCGGCACAAGTCCGTGACCGAGCGCAACCTTATCGGATATTTGAAATAGGAAGACCGGTAGCGCCAGCATTGAAAGGTTGGCGAAAATTGAGAATATCGCGACGCGGATGAGCGTTCCTTTCGCCGTCGACCTCCAAAGCGCTAGCGCTTCGATATTTTGCTTCAGCTGTGCAGTCCATGCTTCACCGGAGAGTTCCGTCGCGAAGGACCGCTCGAACTCGCATCGAATGTTTGCAAGCCGCCTTAGTGCCGGATGCGGAATAATGGATCCAGTTGCGCCGGGATACTCTTCCGGCCGCGCATTTTGCTCAGCCTTTGGCATGGCCGGAATCGAAGAGATTGAGCGTGCTGGTCAGTTGATCGAGATCGATGTTCGATGCCGTCAAATGGTGGGTCGGCAAAGGCTGCAGGGCGGCCCCCATCTCATATAGATGGAGCGATCTCACGCGGCGCCGGGACCGTGCCATACGCTGGCTGATAATGTTCCGGCGCAGGCGATGGGCAAGATGGCAGTGGAGGCGACGGGCAACTCTTCGAGAGCGCGACGCTGTCTGATCATTCATTTTGCCTCTCCCATCGAAAGCAGGGCGATGTTGCTTGGGACGTTTTGACGTGGTCCAGACAATGCCGAAGAAGGATCGTTCGAGAACCTGATCGGAACGACAGTGGCGGAGCGAAAATTCTGCTCAAATTAGAAATAGATCGGCAGACAAGTTGATAAAGAGAGCGGTCATAAGCGCGAGCCTATGCACTTGGCCGAATTTTCCGGTTACTAATGTCCGCCCAGAGAACCTCGCGAGAGCTTTCGCGGGCGGGCGCCTCGGTTTGGGAGAGCATCGAGACGCCCGCTATATACCGGCCAGCGCGCGGACGGAGGCTTCGCTGGCCCGTCCCATGATCCCATATATGCGGATCCAATCAACTGTCGAAATCGTCAGGGGTATTTGCTCGAAAAGCCAATGGCGCGCGCGCGTTTTGTAGGGTCAATTGGCTCGAGGCTTGAACGCCGAGCAACGTCAACTTTTTGCTCCGAAAGATTGACCGATGAAAGCCATGGTCTTCCGCGCCGTCGGTCAACCGCTCGAACTCGAAGAGCGGCCTGATCCCACTCCGGAAAGCGGCCAGATCCGGATTCGAGTCGAAGCGTGCGCCGTCTGCCGGACGGACCTCCACATTATCGACGGTGAATTGCCGTTTCCGAAGCTTCCGCTCATTCCGGGTCATCAGATCATCGGCATCGTGGACGCCGTCGGTCCAGATACGGTGGATCATCGTGTCGGCGATCGTGTCGGAGTGCCATGGCTCGGGCACGTCTGCGGACACTGTCACTATTGCGCCAGCGGAAAAGAGAACCTCTGCGACTTCCCGCTCTTCACGGGCTACACGCGTGACGGTGGGTTCGCGACGCATGTTATCGCGGATGCCGATTTCGCATTTCCGATGGGGAATTTCGACGATCCCGTCGCGGCCGCACCTTTGATGTGCGCCGGCCTCATCGGCTGGCGGTCATTGCGTTTAGCGGGCGAGGGAGAGCGGATCGGTCTCTACGGTTTTGGTGCAGCGGCGCACATCATCACTCAGGTGTGCAATTGGCAGGGGCGCGAGGTCTACGCGTTCACCCGACCTGGCGACGAAGCCGCACAGCGCTTCGCTCTCTCCCTTGGAGCGCGCTGGAGTGGTCCAGCGGATGCAACGCCGCCGGACGCTCTGGATGCTGCAATCATCTTTGCCCCTGTCGGATCGCTTGTTCCCGCCGCACTCAAGGCCGTTCGCAAGGGCGGTCGCGTCGTCTGCGGAGGAATCCACATGAGCGACATTCCGACGTTCCCCTACTACATACTTTGGGAAGAGCGGGAAATTCGATCGGTTGCCAATTTGACCCGGCAAGACGGCAAGGAGTTTGTCGCCATTGCTCCCAAGGCCGGGGTCAAGACAACGACGACTGTCTATCCTTTGACGGCCGCGAATGAAGCATTGGCGGATCTACGGGCGGGAAGCTTTACAGGGGCGGCCGTGCTCGTTCCCTAGAGCCCGTTGGCCGTGCCGCCCCGATGACTGCTCATCTGAAAAGCAAACTCAAATCATTCAACGAGACGCAGAAGACGGTGCGCCGGAAGAGTCGATATTGCGAGCCTGCAGCGCCATCGCAGTCAATGCAAATCCGCCGAATATCAGATTGATGCCGAAGAGGAGGCCGATTGCCCAAGCCGCCGAGGACGGCAGACCAAAAAAGATCAAGCCCGCAAGAACCAGATCGACGATGCCGCTGAACAGCATTGCCCACCAGCCTCCCGGCAGCTCGTTCTTATGCTCGAGAGCAAACATGATCGACGCGATGCCTTCTATGATGAAGAAGGCGATCAAGATGAGCGTCAGAGTTACTACGCCCGATATCGGCCAGAAGAGCAGCACCAAACCGGCTCCAATGGCGATCAACGCCGAGATGAGCGACCACCAAAAGCCTGGCATCGGGCGGACGGTGAAAGTCGTGAATAGGCCCGCAATGCCACTGAACAGCAAAAGCCAGCCGATGAAAAGCTCGACCGTCAGCGTCGCGATCTGCGGAATGATGATCGCAGCCATGCCGAGAACGATCAGGACGATGCCTTCGAATAGATAGAGCTTCCAATGGGCGTGGAGTGACGACGCCAGCTCCAGTCTGAAGCTGCGGGCACCCGATTGATCGAACGTCATTTGTCAAACTCCCGTGAGTTGGAACGAGAAATCACTGCTGACAATACGACAAAACCCGGTCAAGCGCCTTAAGAAGAGCCGTCACGTCGTGAACAACTTATGACTAGCGTTGGGAAATTCCGTTGCTCAGCATTGGTCGGGGGACGCTCGGGACGAAGAGTTGCTGAGGCGCCCAACTAGTTGCGCTTGCAATCTGCGCTGTTGGTCGCGTCGGCCCAAGGATTGCGATCAGGCAGCGCTTCCGCTGCGCTCGCTAACTTTCATCTCGTCCGAGACCGCCGCCCAGAAGTTCTACAATTCGAATTGTAGAGGCCCGGCGGCTTCTCACCGCCGAGCCTCGCATTCTATCAAATGACTTTCTCGCCCATGGGCAGATTGCGCAGCCGCTTGCCGGTTGCCGCGAAGATGGCATTGGCGAGCGCCGGAGCAAACGGCGGCACACCCGGTTCACCCACACCACCGGCGTGGACGCTCCAGTCGGCATCGATGATGTGCACTGACACCTTCTGCGGATAATTGCTCATCCGTGTCACCTCGTAGTCGGTGAAGTTCGACTGCTCGACAGCGCCCTTCTTGAAGGTGATACCGCTATAGATCGCGTTCGACATGCCCATCACGGCGGCGCCTTCCATCTGCGAGCGGATGCGTTCCGGATTGACGTGGAAGCCGCAATCGATCGCCGACGTGACGTGCGGCACGCGGATCGTTCCATCGTCGTCGATGGCGACGTGGACGACCGTCGCGACGTAACTCGCGAACGAGCGATGGGCAGCGATGCCGAGACCCTGACGGTCAGGCAATTTCTTGCCCCAACCCGCATTGTCCGCCGCGACGCGAATGACGTTTTTCAAACGCGCCGTGTTGATCGGGAACTGCTCGTAGGGTTCGCCATAGTTCCAGAAGTCGTCGGGGAAGCCCGCCTTCTTGGGATCGATCTCGCGGTCCGGCCCGATGATCTCGAGAAGGAAATCCTTCGGATCGCGGCCAAGCTTGTGAGCGACTTCGCTGACGGCGGATTGCACGGCAAAGGCGCGCTGGATGTTCGAGACCGACCGGAACCAGCCGATGCGCGTGTGCGCCATCGCTCGCCCATTCTCGCAGCGAATGTTCGGGATATCGAACGGCATATCGATGAAACCCATGCCGTATTCGATCGGGAACTGGTAGCCGTCATCCTGCTTGAAGTTCGAGACGATCGATGGCGCGACCGTGCGATGGCGCCAGCCCGAGACCTTGCCTGCGTCATCCAACGCGACCTCGATACGCTCGACCGACGTCGTATGGTAAAACGCGTGCTGAATGTCGTCTTCACGCGTCCATTGCAGCAAAACGGGCTGTCCTCCCATCTTCTGCGAGAGAAGAGCGGCTTCAAGCATGAAGTCCCATTTCGACTTTCTTCCGAAGCCGCCGCCGAGCAGCGAGACGTGAACCGTCACGTTCTCGATCGGCATTTTCAAAGCTTCGGCTATGTCTTTCCGTGCGCCATACGGGCTCTGCACGGACGACCAGACCTCGGCCTTGCCGTCGACGATGCGCGCGATGGCAACCAACGGCTCCATCGGCGCCTGCGCGAGGTGGCGGCCATGGTATTCGGCCGTGACAATATCCTTGGCGTTGGCGAACGCGGCGTCCGGATCACCTTGGTTGCGCAGAACCTTGCCGGGCTTTGCCGCCGTCGCCGACATTTCAGCCGCGTAAGCATCGCTATCGTAACTGACGTTGGGGCCGTCCTCCCATTCGATCGTCAGTGCGTCGCGACCCTGCATCGCGGCGTACGTCGTGTTCGCGACGACAGCAATGCCGCCGAGCTGACCGAACTTGCGCGGGACAGTGAACACGCCTTCGATCTCGTGCACGGATTCAACGCCCGGCACCTTGAGCGTTGCCGAGGCGTCGTACGATTTCAACTTACTGCCGAGGACTGCTGGACGCGCGATAACCGCGTACTTCATGCCGGGCAAGCGCGTGTCGGCTCCGTAGCCGGCTTTGCCCGTCGTGATGTTATGGAGATCGGCGATCTGGACTTCGCCCTTCCCCATCAACGTGAATTCATTGGGCGACTTGTAGAGGATCGTTTCCGGAGCCGGCACTGGCACCGCCATCGCAGCCTCGGCAAGTTCGCCGAAGGACAGAACCTTACCGGTCTCCTTCTTATTCGTGTCGAGCAGCGCCACTTCGTGATTGCGTGCGTGGCAGAGCGAGCGGTCGACGTTCCATTTGGCAGCGGCCGCCGTCTCCAGCATCTGGCGCATCGCGGCCCCGCATTGACGCATGGGCTGAACGAAATGGCGCATGCTGCGGGAACCGTCGGTATCCTGGTTGCCGTATTTCGGCTCGTCGCCCGGCGCCTGCAGAAGCTTTACGCGCGACCAGTCGGCTCCCATCTCGTCAGCGACGACCATCGGGAGGCTCGTTCTGATGCCGGTGCCCATCTCGCTTCTATGCGTCACGATCGTCAGCGCGCCATCGGGCGCAATGGCGATGAAGACGTGCGGATCGGAGACGACGCCGCTCGGCATATTGAGGCCGCCGGTGGGATAGGCCTTCAAATGTTCGCTCGCGTTCGCGGGCGTGAAGCGCGCAGCCAGCACGAGTCCGGTTGCAGTCAACAAGCCACCCAACACGCCGCGGCGGCTGACGTTCGAGATCTCGGCATTGAAGCTCTGCTCGCCGCCAGCCGCAATTTCGTTCTTGAGGTAATGCAGCATGATCAAACACCTCCCGCAGCGAGACGAATGGCTTCGTGAATGCGCTGATAGCATCCACACCGGCAGATATTTCCTGTCATGGCTTCGACGATCTCTGCGTCGGACGGCGCGCGGTTTTTGGCGAGCAGCGAAGCCGCCTGCATGATCTGGCCGGCCTGACAGAAGCCGCACTGCGGAACGCTGATCTTGCGCCAAGCCTTCTGGACTGCATGCTCGCCATCTGGGCTCAGCCCCTCGATCGTCGTGACGGATTTTCCGGCCGCTTCGCCGAGGGTCGTCTGGCACGAGCGGACAGCAACGCCATCGAGATGAACCGTGCATGCGCCGCATACGCCTGCGCCACAGCCGAATTTCGTCCCAGTGAGATTGAGCATGTCCCGGACGTACCAGAGCAGAGGCATGTTCGGATCGCCGCTGAACTCGCGAGCTTCGCCGTTGATCGTAATGGATGACATATCCACGCTCTCCTTCTTAGAACGGTGTTTCGAATTTCAGACTTCAATGAATGCGCGATCGCGAGTGCGATCTTTGTCTTGGCTTCAATGTCTCATCAGGGCGCGAGAAGCTTGAACGGCCAGAGATAAGCCTGGCCCATGACAAGCAATCCAACGAGTGTCGCGAGCGCGAGCGAATGGAAAAACACGAAACGCAATATTTGACCTTCGTGGCCGTACCATTTGGTCGCCGTTGATGCGACGACAATGGACTGCGCGTCGATCATTTTTCCCATGACGCCGCCTGCGCTATTTGCCGCTGCCATGAGAACCGGGTTGATGCCGAGCTGCTCTGCCGTGATCCGCTGCAAGCCGCCGAACAGCACGTTCGACGAGGTATCCGATCCCGTGAGCGCCACACCCAACCAGCCGATCAACGTTCCGAAGAACGGATAGGCCCATCCTGTTTGCGCAAGCATCAGCCCAAGCGTCGCGTCGCTTCCGGAGTAACGCGTGATGAAACCGATCGCCATCATGCATGAGATCGTCAGCAGCGAGTAGCGAACGACGTAGATCGTCTTCGCGTACATCCGCAGCAGTTCTGGAACACTGTAGCCAAGAAACAGACCCGAGATGATGCCCGAAAGAAGAATACCTGTTCCGGTGGCAGACAGCAGGTTGACGTTGAAGATCGCGGCCTCGGCGCGAGGCGACGCGACGACCGGCGGCATCTTCTGAACGAGCTCGTGCAGGCCCCCGACCGGAATTTTCTGAATCCAAAGTCCGTCGAGCGCGGCGCGGACTTGCGGTGTTCCCCAAAGAAAGACGAAGACCGCGAGGATGATCCAGGGCGTCCAGGCTCGCAGCACTACGGCGCTCGAATGCGAGGTGGCGGGCGACTTGGTGGGCATATCCGAAACTGACGCGTTCGGGACTTCGGTCATCGGAACGGCCGGGCTCCAGACTCTCAAAAAGAGCGCGAGCGCCGCCATAGAGACGACAGACGCAACCACGTTGACGAGCCAGGGGCCATGAAAATTCGAAACGAGATACTGGGGGATCGCAAAGGATACTCCGGCGACGAGCACCGGCGGCCAGACTTCGATCATTTTGCGAAAGCCGACGAAGGCCCAGAGCAGCCAGAACGGCACGATGATCGCAAACGGCGCGAGCTGACGGCCGACGGTGGCACTCAACTCGTAGAGATCGAGACCTGTGACGGCAGCCAACGCGACGAGTGGGGTTCCGAGCGCGCCGAACGCGACCGGCGCCGTGTTAGCGATGAGCGACAGACCTGACGCTGCGAGCGGCGGAAAGCCCAGGCCGATCAGCATGGCAGCCGTCACCGCGACGGGCGTTCCGAAACCGGCTGCGCCTTCGAAGAATGCGCCGAATGAAAAGGCAACGAAGAGAAGTTGCAGGCGCCGGTCATTGCTGATCGCGCCAATCGATTTCTGCAGGACGTCGAATTCGCCTTTTTCGTTCGCGAGGCGATAGAGGAAAATGACGTTGAGAATGATCCAGCCAATGGGAAGAAAGCCGAAAGCCGCGCCGTAGACGGCGGCCATGCCAGCCATCTGCACCGGCATTCCGTAGGCAAAAATTGCGACCAGAAGCGCGGCAGTCAATCCGAGAAGAGCGGCGATGTGCGCGCGCACTTCGAAAAGGCCGATACTCGCAAGCAAGACGACGACTGGAATGACGGCCACGGATGCCGAGACCAGCATGTTGCCAAACGGGTCATAAACCTGGGACCACATGCGACCCGTTTCCCCCCGACATCGCGGCTGCTAAAGTGCGGCGGCTTTTTGGTAAAATTTTTATACCAGACGTCGGGAATGGTCAAATTCAGTGGCTATATAGTCGAATGGAAATAGCCGATGGCATTGGTCATCCCGCAGGAATAGAAGACAGGCGCAATTCTTCAGGGTTGAGCGGCATGCTTACCGTACGAACGCCAAAGATCGCCGACGCAATCGCGGCGCAAATCGAGAAGCTCATTCTCGAGGGTGCGCTTCGGCCGGGCGAGAAGCTCGCACCGGAGCGTGATCTCGCGCAAAAGCTCGACGTATCGCGGCCCTCGCTCAGAGATGGCATCGATAAGCTCGTCGCGCGCGGCCTGCTCACGTCTTCAAAGAGCGGAACATACGTTGCGCAGTTCCTGTCGCCTGTCATGGCGCCGCTGGCGAACCTCTATCGTGGCAATCAGCAAGCATTTGCGGACTATTTCGAATTTCGCCAATGCGTAGAAGCGCGAGCTGCGCGAGACGCTGCGCTTCGCGCAACGAACGTTGAAAGAGCGGCCATTCGCGCTTGTCTCGATGGCATGTGCAAAGCCCATAAGCTCGAAGATCCGGCGCAAGAGGCGGAAGCAGATGTGGCGCTTCACATGCTCGTCTACGAGGCGGGTCACAATTTCGTCGTGCTGCATGTCATGCGCGCACTGAGCGAGCTTCTTCGCAACAATATCTTTTTCAACCGCAAGAACCTTTATCTGAAAGCCGGCGTTCGCGAGAAGCTTCTGGCGCAGCACATGGCGATCGGCGATGCCGTCATATCGGAAGATCCGGAGCGCGCGGAGACGGCAGCCGCCGATCACATCGGCTTCGTTTTCGACACCGTCGCGGAGATCCAGCGGGCCGACGCGAGGCTCGATACGTCGCTGCTTCGCGCGCGGCGAAGCGATCTGCTTGCGGGTTAATTTCGAGACCTCGGAATCTATCGAGCGTGCACTCCGCTAAAACGGCAGCGCGGATTTTGCGTGCTCATTCCTGACGATTGCCGCGTCGACCGAAATTCCCGCCACTATTTCGCCGCAACCTATTCACTTGGGCTTCATACGGCCGCCTTTATCCCTCAGTGTGGAAGGGATAGTTTCGGCGAACGTCAAATGCGGCTATTGCCGGATTTCCAACTAAGAAGAACGTCGAGGCTAAATCGATTCGCAGCGTCATACGGGAACGCGGCAATATTCCGAGGAAAGAGCATGAAATCTACCCGACACGCGATCATGGCGGCCGCTTCGCTGCTGGCAATAGTTGCAGTAACGCCGACACTGGTTCGCGCCGAAGATCAGCGTCCGCCGCCGAACGGCGACAACAACGGCAAGGACGATAATTCGAAGCGCCGCGGGAAGGATGATCGTGGCGGCCGGGAAAATGGGCAGCAGCAGCCTGGCCAGGACCGCCGTGAGCGGCAGGGCCAGCAGCAGGATCAGCAACGCCCGCAACGCGAAAGACCTTCAAAGCAGTTTGGTGGCGGCGACGGACCTCAGGGCAATCCCAACCCGTTCGGCAATCAGCAGCCGAGAAATCAGCAGCCGCCGGTCGTGAACAACCCGATCAAGGTTCCTCACCAGCAGCAGCAGCAGCAGCAGGCCGAGCCGCAACCGAAACAGCAGCCTTTCAACGGCAAGCCGAAAAACTTCAACGAACAGTTCGGCGGTCCCAGCAACGACCGGAACCTGCCGGATAAATCGAAGCAGTTCGGTGGGCGCGATCAGGCGCCCAACCAGGGTTCTAATCAGCCGCCCAATCGCCCTGTCGGCGACAATCCCGGCCCCGGCAACGACCGGAACCAACCAGATAGATCGAAACAGTTCGGCGGACGCGATCAGGCGCCCAACCAAGGCTTCAATCCGCCACCAAATCGCCCCGTCGTCGACAATCCCGGCGCCGGCAATGACCGGAACCAGCCTGATAAATCGAAGCAGTTCGGACGCGATCAGGCGCCGAACCCGGGCTTCAATGCGCAACCCAATCGCCCCATCGTCGACAATCCCGGCGCGGGCAACCAGCCGTTCGGCGCGCCGGACAGGCCGCTTTCGGCCGCAGACGCCAAGCGCCGATTTGAAAACATGCGTGGCCAGCGCAAGGAAGTGAAGATCGATGGCGGCAAGGGCCTCGTCATCGAAGAGCCGGGCAACCGTCGCATCATCAGAGAGAACAATCGCGTCGTCATCCAGCACGATGAGAACGAGCGCTTGCGGCGCGTGGCACCCAATGCGCGCTTTGAAAAAGGCCAGGGCGGCACGAACGTTTCGATTATCGAGCGTCCAGGTGGCGTCCGGATTTATTCGGAGACGGACGCGCACGGACAGCTTCTGCGGCGTTACCGCCGCGGCCCGGACGGACGCGACGTTATCATCATCGACAATCGCCGCCGTGGCGGTATCGGCAAAGGCCTCGCTACGGGCATCGGCATCGGTATCGGCGTCGCTGCCGGTGCAGCGATCCTGAATTCCGTCCTCGACGTGCCGCCGCCGCGCGTCCGAATTCCGCGCGACAAGTACATCGTCGATTATGGCCGCGCGAGCGACGACGACGTCTACGAGGCGCTGAGCGCCCCACCGATCGATGATTTCAGAGATCGCTACACGCTCGACGAAATCCGGGCGACGGTCGGTATTCGTGATCGCATGCGCCGCGTCGATCTCGACGATATCACCTTCGAGTTCGGCTCATGGGATGTTGATCCGAGCCAATACCGGAAGCTCGAGCGCATTGCGCGAGGGATGAACCGCATCATCGACCGCAATCCCAACGAGGTCTTCATGATCGAAGGCTACACGGATGCTGTCGGCTCGGAGGAAGACAATCTCTCGCTGTCGGACCGGCGCGCCGAGTCCGTCGCGACGGTGTTGAGCGAGCAGTTCCAGGTGCCGTTCGAAAACCTGACGACCCAGGGCTACGGCGAACAGTACCTGAAAGTGCCGACCCAAGCCCCGGAACGGCTGAACCGCCGCGTCGCTGTTCGCCGCATCACGCCGCTTCTCGCACGTGATGGTGGGCCTCCGCCGCCGCCTCCGGGTGGAGACCGGCCGTACGGTGATGCTCCGCAGGGCGGCTATGGTCCGTATGATGGCCCTCCGCCACGTGATCCGCGGTACTAAGGTCGTGAGGGACAAGCGTGCCCCGCCGCATCGTGCTGATAGGAGCGACAGGCTTCTTCGGACAGCGGCTGGCACGGTGCCTTTCAACGCTCGGGGGCGTGGAACTTACGCTCACGTCGCGGAGTGAAGAGCGCGCCAAGTCTCTCGCGCAAAAATTAGAGGGGGGTGCACATTGCACCCCCTTTGCTTTTGACCGGGACGATCGGTCGAGCATCGCGCGCCTTGCGTCGGTTTGCCGTCACCGGCGCGCGACGTCGACGTGAGGCTCTCACGCAGAAAACGGATGTCGCTTCTGTCCGCAGCTAGTTGGGTGAGGCGGGGCGCCAGCCTGCCAGGGCCGCTTCTTCCTCGGAACAGAACCAGCGCTTGCCGCGCCTATCGTCCATTTTGACCTTGTCGTACCAAGGGTCCCACGGCATGTGATAAATGCGGCCGTGCGATGAGACGTTGCCCTTGATCGCGCATCCCTTCGGAGCGGCGACCTCGGCGACTTGCCATTCGTTGCGGCGGAAGTCCCAAGGCGCTTGCGCGGGACCTTGCCACACGCCGATCTTTTCTTTTCGGGCTTCGGCTTCGATGCCGATGTAGACCGTCGAATATTTGATGAAGGCCCAGGCGAGCCCGGCGCGCACCATTGCTTCATCGATGTTGATGCCATCGACGAAGCAGGTCGCGAGCGTCCGGCGATAACGATCGAAGCCCGTGCGGTCGCACGCGACTTCCTGATGCTCGGCCAATTTGCGAAGCATGGCGGCGGCGGCCTTGCCGCATTCCCAGGTCTCCCCGCTTGCGGTTTGGCATGTCTGCGCGATTTCCGGCGCATCGATGCCTTCGAGGCGAACACGCGTGCCGCCCACATCGAGCGTGTCGCCGTCAACGACTCGACCTAAACCTGCGATGATTGCTGGCTGTCCGTTTTCCGGGGCTGTCGTCGCAATGGCTGCAATTGGCGGAAGCGACAGGAGAAAGAGCGCACCTGCCCGAAGGCAGATGCGCGATAGTCGTAACGGGAAAAACGATTCTGGCATTGCGACAGCGTGCTCGGAAGACGTGGCGCAGCCTTGGCGAAGTTATGTTCCAATTACGCAACCTATGAGTGCTATCGCAATTTGCTGGTGCTAAAAGGAGGAAGGTGATGGGGCCGTTTTGTTAGACGGGAATAGGTCCCTGCCCGAGGCGTTTAGACCTTGCGCAGAAGCGATCGGCGGCCCGTAAGTGACACAATTCGCATCGATATTTTGAGCCGCGTTACGCGGCCCGTTCGCCGCTCTTAAGAGGACTGCATGTCGTATAATTCCGCGCCGCCTCCGCTGCCGTCCGTACGGCCGAGCTTCGAGCGCGCGCCCCTTGGGTCAGGTCCACGCCGCACACCGCCACCGCCGGGGGGCGGAGGTGGACGACGGAAACCGCCGGCTCGTCGCGGCGGTCTCTGGACGGGAGTGCTTTACGCCAGCTTTTTCGTCATCGCCGTGGTGGGCGCTGGCGCCGGCTATCTCCTGCTCAACCCGCCGAGCGATCTGATCCGGCAGAAGATCAGCGAACAGGTGAAATCCAAAACGGGCCGCGATCTCGTCATCGCGGGACCAGCTTCCTTCACCTTTTTCCCGGTTCTCGGCATCTCACTGAAAGACGTGTCGCTCTCGGGTCCGGCGGGAATGGGCGGCGCGTTCCTCAAAGCGCAGGCGCTCGAGGCGAGCCTTGATCCGATGACGCTGTTGCAGCGGCAGCCAAAGATCAACGCGGTGACGCTCAAGAATCCAACCGTCGACCTTCGCGTCGATAAGAACGGCCGGAGAAATTGGAAGTTCGCAGCGCTTAGCACTCCGACGCGGCTTGCGGAGTTGCAGATGCGCGGCACTCAGCGCGACACCGCTCCGATTGCGATCGCAATGGCGGAAGACGGCGGCTCCAACGCCGCCGCGACCGACGTGCAGATCGAGAAAGTCACGCTGCAGAATGGAACGTTTCGCTTTACCGATGAGCGTTCGGGGAAGGTTTCGGAAGTCTCGAAGGTGAACGTTTCGCTCGGACTGCCTTCGCTCGAAAGTCCGCTCGCCGCCAACGGCAATCTTGTCTGGCACAACCAGCGGCTCGACTTCAACGGCAAGGTCGACGACGTTCGCGGGCTCGCCTCAGAGAAGCCCACTCACCTCTCCTTCAATGCGAAGAACTCCTTGATCGTCGCGTCCTACGACGGCGGCCTCGTTGTCAAAGACGGCGCATACCTCGACGGCAAAGTCAGCGCGCAATCGGATTCGTCGCGCGGGCTTGCCACCTGGTTTGGCACTCAGCTACCGCCTGTCACCGGTTTCGGACCCATGTCGATCCGAGGCACTTTGAAGACGGCCGGCAATGTGACGGTGTTCTCGGATGCCGAATTCGGACTCGACGGCGCCGCTGCGAAAGGCACGATCAAGGTTACAACGGGCGGCATCCGGCCTTACGTCGAGGCCGACCTCGCCGTGTCGGAACTCGATCTCAACAAATACTTGACCGGCGCGGTGACCGGCCCACCGACGTCCGAAGGCGCCGCGGCCGATCCCGAGCCCGATCCAACGCCGACGCCGGCCTCACCGGCGCCCGCGCGGCAGCCGACGCCGGCAACGCCCGACCAGATCGAGAAACTGCTGCAAGGATCGAAGGTCTACGGCTTCGAGCAGCGCGCGGGCTGGTCCAGCGAGCCGCTGAACCTGACGCTTCTCGGTGTCGCCGACGGCAACGCGCGCGTGAGTGTCGACAAGCTTCATTTCAAGAACATGTCGATCGGCAAATCCGCGGTCGCAGTCGCGGTCAAAAATCTCGCGATGCAGGCGAAATTCGACGACGTCGCGCTTTACCGTGGGCATGGTAGCGGCGTGCTGGCCGTCGACGGTTCGTCGGGAAGCGCGAACGTCAACGCAAACTTCAAGATCGACGGCGTTTCGGCGCTGCCGTTCCTCAAGGATTCTGCAAATTTCGGCTGGATCTCCGGCAACGCCAACGTGGCACTGCAGCTGACGGCGAATGGCGCGAACCAGTTGCAGCTGATCGAAAGCCTCAATGGGACGGCCGGCTTCCAGTTCGCGGACGGCGCCATCGTCGGGTTTAATCTTCCGGGCGCGATACACGGCCTGACGCAAGGAAACCTCGGAGGCTTCAAAACGGCACCGTCTGAAAAAACGGACTTCAGCGCGCTCGGCGCGACGTTCACAATCACCAACGGCGTTGCGCAGAACCAGGATCTGCAGCTCATCAGCCCGATGCTGCGGGTTAGTGGCGCTGGCACCGCACGGATGCCCGAGCGAACTGTCGATTACACGATCCGGCCGAAGCTCATCGCTTCCAACGATGCGGAGGCCTCCGGGATAGAAGTTCCGGTCCACATCACGGGCTCCTGGGACAAGCCATCCTATCGTCCGGATTTCAAAGCCGTGCTTTCGGACAAGGACAAGACGGTCGAGACGATCAAGGAGATCGGCAAAAAGTTCAAAGGCAAAAATCCCAACGAAATTGTCGATCAGCTGTTTGGCAAAAAAGCCGACGAGGATCCGGCGAGCCCGGCTGCGACCAACAAGAAGAAAGCAAAAGATCTGCTGAACAAATTGCTCGGCAAACAGGACGAGTGACGTGCACGAATGTCGCGATTCAATCGCTCGATCGGCGGGATGTTTTATCTTCAGTTAAGTTGATGGAAGCCCTAGCTTAAAAAAAATCCGCAGAGGGGTCAAAAAGCTCTTGCGTGGGGGGGGCGTTGGCCTCATATCCACCCTCTCTCGTCTGTCCACCTGCCAACATGGTCGAGGTTTTCCAGAACCAATGAGGTAAGGAGCGGGCGAGTCAAACCTATCTGCTGGTTGGGGAGGGTCACATGGCCTTTAATGACACCCTCTTCCAATTGGGGATGGACTTGACTCGTTCAAGCACCGCCCAAGAGGAAGATTTTTCGCGCGCTGCGTTCAACACGGAAGCCGAGGACTCGACTAGGAGTCCGTCTGCTGAGCATAGCGTCAATAGTGCAGGGACTACGATCTTTATCGATCTCCACGGCGCCCAGCGCCTCGACGACGTCAAGTCGGCCGAGCGTGCGACAAAGCGTGCCGTCGAGAGCTTGGGCCTCAAGCTCAAGAGCCTCCACCTCGATCGCGTCGCCGGCGGCGGCGTATCGGGTGTCGCGGTCTTGGGCTCCGGGCACCTGTCTTTGCAGGCTTGCTCGCGGACGGGCTTTGCTGCCGTCGACGCGCGCGGATGTGCGGGACTCAAGCCGTCAGCGGCTCTGCTCGCTCTCGCGCAGGCGTTCGGCGCACGCGAGGCCGTCATCCGTCGAGAGCGCAAGGTCTCGGATCTGACCGTGAATGCCCTTCGCGTCGTGCCGAAGGCACCGCGCAAGGCTCCGCGCCAGAAGGCTCAAGCGAGGAAAGCGGCCTAAACCGCTTCGCTCTCCAACGACCAGCGATAGTGCCGCGATCGGGATTTCCGGTCGCGGCTTTCAGTGTTTGTATCTGGCCTAGCCGACGTGGCCTTCGCTGAGGCGGGCGACGTCCTTTGCGGGCTCCGCCACCTTCATCGCTTCCGTCGGCAAGAGCGACGCGCCAGCCGATGGCGAAAGCGTCCTGAAGAACAAGATCGACGACACGGACACGATCGCGATCAGGATGAAGACCGGGGGGAAATGCCCGGCGTCTATCGAGCTGCCGCCGACCCAGCGCTGCATGCCTTCAAGACCAAGCGCGGCGATGGTGACGCCGACCGACCCCGACAGCTCCTGGCAGACGACGGCGAAGCTGGTCGCCGAGCTCAACCTCTCAGGTGGCACGTCGGCGTAGGCCAGCGTATTGACGCTCGTGAACTGAAGCGATCGCGACAGGCCTCCCAGTAAAAAGAGCCCGACGATCAGCAGCGGCGGCGTTGCACTCGAGAACAGCGACGGGAAAGCCGCAAAGAGGCTCGATATAACGGCATTGAACATCAGCACGCGCCGGAAACCGTAGCGCCGGATGATGGTCGCGGCCTGCGTCTTCATGAACATGGCGCCGACGCCGGTCGCGAACGTCATCAGGCCCGATTGAAACGGCGTCATGCCGAAGCCCGATTGAAACAGCAGCGGCAATAGAAAAGGTCCCGCGCCGAGACCCGTGCGGAAAAGGAAGCCGCCTACGACGCCCGCTCGATAGGTCGGGATGGTGAGCAACCTCAAATCGATGATGGGCGCCGGCGCATGAAGCGCGTGCCAGACGTAGGCTCCGAGCAGCACCGCACCAGCTGCCGAGATCAAGAATACCGTCTCTCTATCAAGGATGCCGAGCCCCATCATCGTGATGCCAGTCAGGAACATCGACAGGCCGGGGCCGATCAGCAGAAAGCCTCTCAAGTCGAACGTCCGCGTGTCCTGCTCGCGCACGTCCGGAATGAAGCGGGTGATCAATGCGAGGCCGAGAAGCGCGACCGGGATGTTGATCCAGAAGATCCAGCGCCAATTGAAGTAGGTGGTGATGAAGCCGCCGAGTGGGGGGCCCATGACGGGCCCGACGAGTGCCGGGACAGTCAACCAGGCGATGGCGTTGATCATGTCGGCCTTGGGGATCGTGCGGAGCACGATCAGCCTGCCAACAGGCGTCATCATCGCGCCGCCGATCCCTTGAAGAATGCGTGCCGCGACGAGAGAGCCCAGATCCGTCGAGAAGCCGCAGGCGACGGAGCCGGCCATGAACACGACCATCGCAGCGCGAAAGATGTTTTTGGCGCCGAAGCGGTCGGCCATCCAGCCTGACGCTGGAATGAAAACCGCGAGCGCCAGGAGATAAGTGGTCAGCGCGAGTTTAAGATGAATCGGATTAGCGTTCAGATCCTTAGCGATTGCCGGTAAGGATGTGGCGAGCACCGTCGCGTCCAGGTTCTCCATGAAGAGAGCGGTGGCGACGATCAAAGGAATAAGATTTCGGCGGAACAGTTCTGTCATTGCTGGTGTCTGGTATGCATGAAACGTTCACCCGGCAACCTTTCCGCCGTGCGGCTTTTGCAGGTCTCGTCTGCGATAAGGTGCGGCATAAGCCGCCCGTTCCCCCTCGGATAGGGTCCCATTACCCCGTTGAGTGGTGCATGCCCATTCGAGCTAAGCTATGCGCGAATGACGGGCCCGGCCACCAATCCGGTATCCGAACACAAAATAAACAACAGCACGGCTCTGTAGAGACCGCTCGAAGTCTCGTCGAAGCCTAGACTGTGACTCTCGGGGAAACGCATCGCATGACTACGAGCAAGGTCATTTCGGCTGATGAAGCCATCGCCCTCATCGGCGAGGGTGATGTCGTCACGACGACGGGTTTTGTCCAAAGCTGCATTCCGGAAGCGTTGCATGCCGCGCTCGAGAAGCGCTTCGTGGAAACGGGAGCGCCGCGCGATCTGACGTTGATCATGTGTGCAGGCGCTGGTGACAGCAAAGGTCTCGGCACCGGGCGGCTCCATCACGAAGGTTTGCTCAAGCGCGTGATCGCGGCGAACTTCGGACGCATGCCGAAGGTTGCGCAGGCCGCTCAGGAAGACAAGATCCAGGGTTACAACCTTCCCCAAGGCGTCATCTCCAAACTCTATCGCAGCTGCGCATCCGGCAGCCCGGGTCTTTTCACCCGCGTGGGCCTACACACCTACGTCGATCCGCGCCTCGGCGGCGGCAAGGTCAACACGAAGACGAAAGAGGATCTCGTCAAACTCGTCGAGGTCGATGGCAAGGAATGGCTCTTCTATAAAGCTACGCCGATCAACGTCGCTCTCATCCGCGCGACGAGCGCCGATCCGCTCGGCAATCTCAGCATGGAGAGAGAGTGCCTGACGCTCGACGTGCTGGCGCAGGCGATGGCCGCGCACAACAATGGCGGCATCGTGATCGCGCAGGTCGAACGCATCGTGGCCGAGGGCTCGATCAAACCGAAGGACGTGAAGGTTCCGGGAATTCTGGTCGATTGCGTCGTCGTTGCCGATCCGCCCGAGATGCATCGCATGAACTATGGCGTGATCTATGACCCGGGTCTCGCGGGCGAAGTTCGCGTCACCGTCGACAGCCTGCCGACGATGGCGCTGGATGAACGCAAGATCATTGCGCGACGCGCGGCATTCGAACTCCCGCCAAACGGCGTCATCAATCTCGGCGTCGGCGCTCCAGATGGCGTTGCCAACGTCGCCAACGAAGAGAAGGTGACGCCCTACCTCGTCATGACGACGGAAGCGGGTGCGGTCGGCGGTGTGCTTGCGGGCGGATCGAGCTTCGGCTCATCGGCGAACGCGCATTCGATCCTCGATCAAAATCAGATGTTCGACTTCTATCACGGCGGCGGCCTCGATCTGACGTGTCTCGGCATGGCCGAATGCGACAGCCTCGGCAACGTCAACACGAGCAAGTTCGGCGGCAAGCTCAACGGCTGCGGCGGCTTTATCGACATCTCGCAAAACGCGCGCGCGGTGGTTTTCGCCGGCACGTTCACGGCCGGCGGCCTTGAAGTCGCGATCGAGGACGGCAAGCTGCGCATCGTCAAAGAAGGGCGCGCTCGCAAGTTCGTGAAGCAGGTCGAGCAGGTAACGTTCTCGGGCCAGTACGCGGCGCAGAAGTCGCAGCCCGTCATCTATGTCACCGAGCGTTGCGTGTTTCAGCTTACCGATCACGGTCTAGAGCTCATCGAGGTGGCACCCGGCATCGATATCGACCGCGATATTCTTGCGCACATGGCGTTCAAGCCGCACATCCACTCTCCGGTGACGATGAACCCGCGGATCTTCATCGATCAGCCAATGGATCTGCTCGCGGATCTCCAGAACAAGAATCTCAAGGACCGCGTTACCTTCGACGCGAAGCAAAATATCCTCGTCCTCGATCTCGAAGGCTGGAGCGTTCGCAAGAAGGCCGATATCGCGGATTTGAAAAAGGTGATCATCGATGCCTGCGAGCGCATCGGCGGCCGCGTCAACGTCGTGATCAATCAGGCAAGCTGCCGGATCGCGGAAGATCTCTACGACGAATACGCCGATATGGTCGCGTACGTTACGAAGCACCATTATGGCCGCTCCGCCCGGTACGCGACGAGCGCGCTTACCCGGCAGAAGCTGCTGGAAGCGCTGAGACGGCGCGGGCTTGATACGCACGTCTTCGCGAACGCGACCGAAGCGTTCGAGCACCTGCAGCGGCAAGCAGCGGAATAGCCTTCCGACAGCGGATCGTTCGTGCGGCAACAAGTTTGACCGAACGGCGGCGCATGCCTGGAATGCGCCGCAGTGCTGTGCGGCACTTGATGGAAATGAGGCTCGTCGCCATTTGTTCGCGACTTCATTCCATCGGGTGCATCATGGAACACAGCTTTTTTCGGGTTCTCGACGATAGCGGCACCGAACACGACGGCGCCCGCCAGGACGGCGTTCAGCGCGGCGATGCGGCGCTCATGGATGCCTACAGCAACGCCGTTGTCGATGTCGTCGACGCAGTGTCGCCTGCCGTGGTGCATGTTCAGGTTCGCAGCTCACGCGGCGGACGCGCTGGACAGGGCTCGGGCAGCGGCGTCATCGTTTCGCCCGACGGCATCATACTGACGAACAATCACGTTATCGACGGTGCGCAATCGATCACGCTTGCGCAGGGCGATGGTCAGCGCTTCGGCGCGCGGCTCATCGGGCGTGATCCCGATACCGACATTGCCGTTTTGCGCGCGGAGACGACGGAGCGGCTGAAGTTCGCGCGGTTGGCGGATTCCAAGAAGCTGCGCCCCGGTCAAATCGCCATCGCGATCGGCAATCCACTCGGCTTTCAATCGACGGTGACGGCCGGCATCATTAGTGCGGTCGGGCGTTCGCTTCGGGCGGAGAACGGCCGCCTGATCGACGATGTGATCCAGACGGATGCGGCGCTCAATCCCGGAAACTCCGGCGGTCCGCTCGTCAATTCGTCTGGGCATGTCATCGGCATCAACACGGCGACCATCATGGGTGCGCAGGGGCTCTGCTTCGCGGTCGCGTCGAATACGGCCGAATATGTGCTGACGCAGATCTTGAGCCATGGCCGCGTGCGGCGGGGCGTGATGGGCATCGTCGCCGAGCACGTCGTGCTGCCTCAGCGGCTTCGCCATGCCCTTGGCCTGACGCAAACTGGCGCCATCGGCATTCGCAGCGTGCAGAACAACGGGCCTGCGGAAGCGGCGGGTCTCAAGGCGGGCGATATTATGATCGCGCTCGACGGTGTCGCGATTGCCGGCGTCGATGACGTTGCGCGCGTTCTCGATCACCGGCACATCGACCAGAAGGCGATCGTCACGATCTTACGCGGGACCGAGAAGCTCGAGTTCTCGATTGTGCCGGAGGAGCGGAGTTAGGCTTTATGTTTGCGCACGGCGACTCCGCTTCGCGGAGCCGGCCGCCGTGCGCGAGTTTCCGGCCTCAACTTCGCGCCCGTGCATTTTCCTTTTTGGTTGCCTGTCAAAGTGCACCGAGAAACTGACAGCAAACCATGACGGCAGGAACACTCTTTCGAAGAAGGATCGCTCTCTGTAGCTTCCGGAAAAGCTCAACCGGATTCGAATCATGGCCTCTTCGAAATTCGCAGTCTTGCGCTGCGCAGGTATCATTGCGATCAGCGCGCTGGTGACGTCTCACGTCCGTGCAGACGATGGAGCCGCACCGTCCGCGGCTGTCGCGGCAACGTCATCGGCGTGGACCGTTCCTGATATCGACAAGCTGCCGGACGATGTGTTGGGAAAAACCGTCCGATATGGACGCGATCTCATCAGCAAGACGTCGTCGCTGATTGGTCCTGAAGTCGCGGACGCCTCGCGCAGGTTCGCCGGGAACAATCTCGATTGCCAGAGCTGCCACATCAACGCGGGCACGCAAGAATTCGGACTGCCGCTGGTCGGCGTCTACGCGGATTTTCCCGCGTATTCGGCCCGTTTGGGACAGGTCGATACTATCCAGGAGCGCATCCAAGGTTGCATGGAGCGCAGCATGAACGGCAAACGACTGCCGCCCGAAGGTCCCGAGATGACAGCCATGGCCGCCTATCTCATGTTCCTGTCGAAGGGCCGCCCCGTCGGCGGGAAAACGCCAGGACGCGGTAGCGGCCGGATGGCTCAGCTCGACCGCGCAGCCGATCCGGCAAAGGGTCGAACCGTCTACGCGAACAACTGCGCGGTGTGCCATGGCGCGAACGGAGAAGGTCAGCGCGTTGGCAAGGTTGGCGATGCCAAGGGCTACACGTTTCCACCGCTTTGGGGACCGGACAGCTTCAACGACGGCGCCGGAATGGACAGGCTCATCGAAGCCGCAAATTTCATTCACAGCAACATGCCCCAGGGGACGACATGGAAAGCTCCGGCGCTCTCACCTGAGGATGCTTGGGACGTTGCGGCCTATATCGACTCCCAGCCGCGCCCATCCGTGCCGGACCTGGATCGCGATTACCCGAACAGGATCGAAAAGCCGGTCGATACGGCCTATGGGCCGTATGCGGACGGGTTTTCGGCGGAGCAGCACAAGTACGGGCCGTTCGCTCCGATCGAAGCGGCAATCAAGAAGCTCGAGGAAACGCACGACGCGCAGCGTTAGCGGCTCGGCAGGCTCTCTGCACGCCTGCCCAACTATTCGCGCGTCAAACCTTTGGCCGCGAGTTCTTCGAGATATTGCCCCCAGCGCGTTTCCTTTTCGCGACCGATGAGGTGGAGATAACCCCAGGTGAAGAGCCCGGTGTTATGGCCGTCGTCGAAGGCGATGCGCGTCGCATAATTCCCGATCGGACTGAGCCCCGTGATCTTCACGTGCTTCTTTCGCGGCACGGTTATGCGCTGCGAGGGCGAGTGACCTTGCACTTCCGCCGACGGACTTACGACGCGGAGGAATTCGGCGGGCAAATCGAAAGAGCGGCCGTCGGGGAAGGCCGCTTTCAGAAGCTTGCCGCCGTCGGCGATTTCGAGAACGGGCGGCGGGGTCAGCGTTCCCTTGGCGCGCTCGACCTCTGTCCACGTGCGGGCCGCCAACTCGCGGAAAATTCCCGCGTGAACGCTTTCGGGCGCGGCAACGGTCACGGGCTTGCCGCTGTCGGATGTCTCGCGGATATCCATGTGCAGTGGCACTTCGCCGAGGAACGGCACGCCGAACTTCGCCGCTTCGTCGCGGGCGCCGCCGTGGCCGAACACGTCGGAGCGTTCGCCGCACTTCGGGCAGAGGAAGTAGCTCATGTTCTCGATGATGCCGAGGATCGGAACCTCGACGCGCTTGAACATCGCGATGCCTTTGCGGGCGTCGATCAGCGCGAGGTCTTGCGGCGTCGAGACGATCACGGCGCCGGACAGGGGCACGCTCTGCGAGATCGTCAGCTGCACATCGCCGGTGCCGGGCGGCATGTCGATGACAAGGACATCGAGTTCGCCGGTCGTGCCTGCCCAATCGGTTTCGCGCAGCATCTGTCCCAGCGCCGAGACGACCATCGGTCCGCGCCAGACGACGGGCGTTCCCTCATCGACGAGGAAGCCCATCGACATGACTTTCAGGCCCCAGCCTTCGAGCGGCTTGATGACTTTGCCGTTGCTGACCGTCGGCTTTCCGGTGATGCCGAGCAAACGCGGCTGCGACGGACCATAAATGTCGGCATCGACGATGCCGACTTTCATGCCGATCGCCTGAAGACCGAGCGCGAGATTGACGGCCACGGTCGATTTGCCGACGCCGCCTTTGCCGGAGGCGACCGCGATGACGTGTTTGACGCCGGGAATGCTCTGGGCTTTCGCGGCGGGGTTCGCGCCCGCGGCAGCAGCCTGACGTGGACCTGCAGCATCCCCCGTCGCGCCCTTTGCTCGCGCCTCTTGCACGCGCGGGTGCTCGGGACGGGGGCCCGACATGGCTTTGATACCACCAGCAGGTGCGCGCGGCGGCGGGGGCTGCCTTGATTGTCCGCCTTCGGCTTCAGCGGTCAGCACGGCGGTCACGCCCGTGACGCCCTCGATACCGGCGACCACTTTCTCAGCGGCGAGGCGCAGCTGTTCCAGCTCTTCGGCGCGGCTCGCTGGAATGGTGATCGAAAAATACGGATGGTCATCCTTGATGAAGATCTCGGACACGAGGCCAAGATCCACGATGTTGCTTTCGAGGTCAGGACCTTTGACCCGACGCAGGGCGGCAAGCACCTGTGTCTTATCGACTGGCATGAGCGTCTCCCGGGGCGCCGAAGCAGCGCCAATTTCTATCCGCGCGATATAAGTCCGGGCGGCTCTGGTGGAAAGGACCATTGTGACCGCTAAACCGCCAGAGCTCAAATATTTCCACGACTTGCGGACTTTCAGCGCGGACCCTAATCGTTACGCATGGCTACTTCCGATCAGATCCTCGGCGTCATTCTTGCGGGAGGCCGCTCGCGGCGCTTTGGCGGCGGGGATAAGGGGCTTGCCGATCTCGGAGGGCAATCGATCCTGGCGCGCGTCATCGCGCAGTTTCGCCCGCAGGTCGGCCGGCTGATCCTCAATGTCAACGGCGATCCCGGCCGGTTCGCGGAATTCGATCTCGAGACCATATCGGATAATGAAAATCCCGAGCTCGGTCCGCTCAGCGGCCTTCTCGCGTCCCTGGATTGGGCGGCGCAGCATGCGCCCGAGTGCAGTGCGATCGCGACCGTCTCAGCGGATGTTCCGTTCCTACCAAACGATCTCGTCGCAAGGCTCGACGCAAGCCGGCGCGGCGGCGTTTCGATAGCGATATCGGGCGAGCGCCGTCATCCGACAATCGCGATCTGGCCTATAAGCGCCAGGCAAACAATTGCGGAAGCCCTCAACAATCGCGCCTTGAGTGTCGATAAGCTCGCGGCCCATCTCAATGCTGTTGCGGTCGCTTTTCCGATGCGCGACATTCACGGGGCGAGGCTCGACCCTTTTTTCAACATCAATACGCCTGACGATCTTTCAACCGCCCGCGCTCTCCTCGCAGGTTCCACAGAAGGATAAGAAACTTGGGCAATGCATTTCGGCCGGCACATCCGTTGCCGCTCTTCGGCGTCGCCGGGTGGTCGAACTCAGGCAAGACGACGTTGATCGAAAAGCTGACGCGACACTTCGCGGGCGAAGGGCTTCGCGTCGCGACGATCAAGCATACGCACCATAAGTTCGATATCGATGCGCCGGGAAGCGATACGGCACGGCATCGCGCGGCCGGTGCTGCGGAAACGGCGATCGTCTCGGGCTCGCGCGTTGCCGTGATCGAAGAAATCGATACCGCGGGCGAGCCCGCACTCGAGGCGGTCGCTAGCAGGCTCAATCCGTCGGACATCATCCTCGTCGAGGGGTATAAGGCAGCTAATATTCCAAAGATCGAGGTTCGGCGTGCGGCTGTCGCCTCGGAGAAGCTTCTGGCCCCGAACGATCCGCTCGTACTCGCCATCGCGGCCGATTATGAGGTCGATGCGCACGGCAAGCCCGTGTTCGATCTCAACGACATCGACAGCATCGCGGCGCTGATCGTCCGGACGCTCGGCCCTTTCAACCGTGTTCGTCAGCGGGCCTAAGCCCAGAAGCTCTAAGAATGGCCGCTGAAGCTCGAAAAAGTGCGTAGCAGCTGGTCATTCAAAAAGGCGAAAACGAACAGCCAGATCACGGATGCCGTGACGAAACCCAGCACAAAGTAAACCGTTGGACTTCTCATATTTTCCTCCCGCCAGACGGCCTTAATACGATTTAAGACACCCTGACGCGAGACCCGAGCTTGCCCTTGACGCTCGGAGGTACGATATGGAACGTCTCAGGGCCTCTTCCGGAGATATTCGCATGCTGGGCACGCCTGCCCAAACGACTGTGCAGCCGCTGATCGATCCCTTCGGCCGGGCGATCGAGTATTTGCGCGTGTCCGTGACGGACCGGTGCGATTTCCGCTGCGTTTACTGCATGACCGAACACATGACGTTCCTGCCGAAGCGGGATCTTCTGACGCTCGAGGAACTCGACCGGCTGTGTGCGGCATTCGTCCGGCAAGGCGTCCGGAAGCTGCGCATCACCGGGGGCGAACCTCTGGTGCGCCGCAACATTCTTTGGCTCTTCCGGGCTCTCGGCCGGCATCTCGAAAGCGGCGCGCTCGATGAGCTGACGCTAACGACGAATGCGAGCCAGCTCGAGAAGTACGCGGGCGAGCTTTATTCGGCTGGCGTGCGGCGGATCAATGTTTCGCTCGACACACTCGATCCGGTCAAGTTCAAGGCGGTAACCCGCTGGGGCGACCTCGCGACTGTTCTTCGCGGCGTCGACGCTGCGGAAGCTGCCGGCATTCGCGTCAAATTCAATGCCGTTGCACTCAAGGGCATCAACGAAGACGAGATCGAAACTCTCGTTCGCTTCGCGCATGCCCGCGGCGCCGATTTGACGTTGATCGAGACGATGCCGCTCGGCGATATCGGCGAAGACCGGACAGATCAATACTTGCCGTTGTCGATCGTGCGCGCACGTTTGATGGATCGCCTGACGCTCGAAGACAATCCGTATCGCACGGGCGGACCTGCCCGCTATGTGACTGTAAAAGAGACGGGCGGCCGGCTTGGCTTCATCACGCCGCTCACGCACAACTTCTGCGAAAGCTGCAACCGCGTGCGTGTCACGTGTACGGGTCAACTCTACATGTGTCTCGGCCAAGAAGACGACGCGGACCTGCGGGCTCCGCTCAGGGCGTCTCCGGACGATGCATTGCTCGACGCCGCCATCGTTGAAGCCATCTCGCGCAAGCCCAAGGGGCACGACTTCGTCATCGACCGGCGCACGAAGAAACCGTCGGTCCGGCGCCATATGAGCGTGACCGGCGGCTGAAGCTGCCCATGCAGAGCAGCCTTTTCCTTCAGGTGAGCACGCTTTTGACGACCTGCTTGATCTGGTCGAGCGTGAAGGGCTTCGAGATGGAAAGCAGCCGGCGGGCTCGGAGGCGGGCGGCGCGCTCAAGCTGATCTGAGAAGCCCGACATCAAGATCACCGCGAGCGCCGGCTTCATGACGAGGGCCTTCTCCGCGAGGGAGATGCCGTCAAGCTGGGGCATATCCACATCGGTGATCAGGATCTCAAAGGCGACACCATTCGCTCCGAGCTGCTCGAGCGCCTCGACGCCGTCCTGCGTGACGTGGACCGTATGACCGTCGGAGCTCAGCGCCCGCCTGACGAGGTCGCGAACCGCAGCATCGTCGTCTGCGAGCAGGATCGTCGCCATTGTTACCGCCCCCTCCCTCTTTCTACCTTGCACATGACGACTCGCGTTCCGCGAGCCGGCCGTCATGCGCGGAAAGAACCCCGCATTCCAAATCCTAATCGACGAGGCGACCTACGAAAGGCAACTCCCGGTAGCGGTGCGCAACGTCCATGCCGTAGCCGACGACAAAGACGTTGGGACATTCGAAAGCACAATAGTCCGGTTCGATCGATACGGCGCGCGGTGCCTTCTTGTCGAGCAATACGCACGTTTCGATGCGCGTCGCGCCCCGGGCCGAAATCAAATCCTTGGCAAAAGCCAGCGTACGGCCGGAATCGAGAACATCGTCGATCAAAATGACGTGCCGATGCTGAACATCGAGATCCAAATCGCGCAGGATCGTCACCTGACCTGAGGATTCCCGGCTTTTCCGGTAGCTCGAGAGCGTCAGGAAATCGACTTCGGGCGCGAGGCCAGCCTCAAAGAGGGCCCTCAACAAATCGGCCGCGAAAACGAAGCTGCCCTTGAGAACCGGCACAACCAGAAGGTTCTGGGGCCCTTTGGCTGCGATTTGGGCAGCAAGGACCTGGAGACGGGCGCGAATATCCTCAGCAGAAAATATTGTTTCGATTGTGTGCTTGGTATTTGAATCGGGCATTTATTCATCCTGTCATTCAGGGTGACCGGCGGGGCGGACCCTTCAGGATCCTGTGTACACGACCACGCCACAATCGTAATCGATTGATCATTGTGTCCGCGACGTGTCTATAAGTTTCGGACTTCGCAAAGTGCTCCGGATATCCACTGCCAAGGCAAATACCTCTTGATTCGCTTGACGAATGTCGGACTGAAATACGACAGAGGGCCCGAGGTGCTGCAGGATGTGACCTTCCATCTGCGGCCGGGCTCGTTCCACTTTTTGCACGGGGAATCCGGGGCGGGGAAGTCATCGCTGCTCCGGCTGATGTTCATGTCGCTGCATCCGAACCGCGGTGAAATCCGAATGTTCGGCGAGGACGTGACGAAGGTCCGGCCGCAGAAGCGTGCTCAGATGCGGCGACGCATCGGCATCGTCTTTCAGGATTTCAGGCTCCTCGATCATTTGACGGTCTGGGAGAATGTCGCGCTTCCTCTGCAGGTGGTCGGCAAGAAGCCGTCCGACTACCGCGAGGACGTGACGGACCTATTGCAATGGGTTGGTCTCGGCGATCGGATGTATGTTAATCCTTCCGTCTTGTCGGGCGGCGAGAAGCAGCGCGCGGCCATCGCGCGGGCGGTCATCGGGAAGCCGGAAGTCCTGCTCGCCGACGAGCCGACGGGGAACGTCGATCCGCAGATGGCCCGGCGTCTTCTCCGGCTGTTCGTCGAGTTGAACAGACTGGGTACCTCCGTCGTGATCGCGACGCACGATCATCAGCTGATGCGGCAGTTCAAGGCGCCGCGCATTGAGGTGCACAAGGGCCATGTCCGGATCATCTAGCCGCTTTCCCGGACGTGTCGAACCGGCGATGCCGCTGCCGGGATACGATCCCTATGACGAGCCCGTGACAAGCGTGACGGCGCGTACCGCAGGCTATCCGCCGCAGTATGGCGACGCCGAGCCGACGGTGACGGCGGAAGATCCGCAACGCAATCTCAAGCCTCCGGCGCGTGATCGCGACCGGGCGCGCAAAATGAAAGTGACGGCTCCGGTCGTTCCGCCGGGCTCGGTCACCGGCCGATCGCTGACGCTTGTCATCGGCATCATGTGCTTCCTCGCGTGCCTCACCTCCGGCGCGGTTTGGATGATCAAGGAATCATCCGATGCCTGGCTCAACGACATTGCGAGCGAGGTTACGGTTCAGGTCACTCCGCAAGAAAACGGCGATATCGACAAAGTGGTCGGGGACGTCGTTGGCTATCTGAAAAAGCAGCACGGCATCGCGAACGTCAGTGCGTTGAACCTCGATCAATCGGCGGAACTCCTTCAGCCTTGGCTCGGCTCGGCCGACGCTTTGAAGTCGCTCCCCGTGCCGCGGTTGATCGCCGTCGAGGTCAACCGGACCGATCCACCGGATCTCGCAGCAATCGGGTCTGCTCTCGGACGGGATTTCAAAGGCGCTTCGCTCGATGATCACCGGCGCTGGCAAGCCCAGATCCGGGCTGTCACACGATCGCTGGCGTTGGGCGGGATTGCGATCCTCGTGCTCGTCGGCGCAGCGACAATGGCTATCATCGTATCGGCGACGCGCAGCGCGATGGCCTCGAACCGCGAGATCGTCGAGGTTCTGCATTTCGTCGGCGCCACCGATAAGTTCATTTCTCGCGAATTCGAGAAGCATTTCCTAAGGCTCGGGATCAAGGCCGGCATCGTCGGCGCGAGCTGCGCAATGCTGGTTTTCATTTGTATGCCAGCCATTACCGAGTTGTTGGGAGGGGGCGCCGTCAGCGCCGTTGAGATGCAGCGGCTGATCGGTACGGGCGCGCTCGATGCTCTCGGTTACGTTATTCTGGGATTTGTCGTCGTAACGATAGCTGGGCTCTGCATGGTGACATCCCGCGTCGGGGTCTACCGCATTCTGAATGGGCAGCACTAACCTATCGGCCACCGCTTAAAAAAAACTCGATCCGAGCCGCGTGCCAACCGGCGCGATTTCGTGTAGGGCAACGCCGTGCCGGATCGGCGAGGAGGCTGCGTGAGCGGTCCAAATCGGTTACACTTCGGCCGGCGAACCGCAGGCAGACAGGCGACACGAACAGCATATCCCGCAAATGAAGAAGCTCTCGCACGCGATGATTTTCTTGCTGGCGCTCGGCGCGGCCGCGTTGGCGTTTGGCTTCGTGCTATTTGCGGTTTCGGTCACTCGGGATGACGCCGCGGACCTCGACAAGGCCGACGGCATCGTGGTTCTGACGGGCGGCGACAATCGGATCGAGGCCGGTGCGAGACTGATGAGCGAAGGCCG
Source organism: Hyphomicrobium sp. 99 (assembly GCF_000384335.2). Taxonomy (NCBI): domain Bacteria; kingdom Pseudomonadati; phylum Pseudomonadota; class Alphaproteobacteria; order Hyphomicrobiales; family Hyphomicrobiaceae; genus Hyphomicrobium; species Hyphomicrobium sp. 99. The sequence goes on along the minus strand of NZ_KQ031382.1, from coordinate 847,406 downwards.
CGCGAAGCGCATGCTTATCTCCGGCGTCAATCGCAAAGTCAGCCGCGAAGAGATGCAACGCATCGTCAAAATCGATAATCAGGTTTTCAATTGCTGCGTCGATCTCGGATATGAGGCTCTGGATACGGTCGGGAATGCCGACGAGACGAGGACTTGGGCCAATACGAACGGCTACACGAAGCTCATTATCGTGACTTCGCGCTATCACATGCCGCGCAGCCTCGCGGAACTCGCTCTCGCCATGCCGGGCGTCACGCTGGTGCCTTACGCTGTTACTCCGAAGCGCTTTCCGGAAACCGCGTGGTGGCTTCACGTTGCGACGACGAGGGTTCTGCTTTCCGAATATCTGAAATTTCTTCCGGCCGTCGCGCGCCTGACCGCGCAGCGCGTCATGGACTGGCATGACGGGCAATCGGTCGCGATCATGCCGCAGAAGCGCGTCGATGGTTGACAGCTCAATGGACAGAAAGTTGCCCCGGCCTAGCGCGCTGGTCATCGCGCGCTCGCTGATCTATTTCGTCGTCTTTTACGTCGTAACGGCCCTTTATCTCGTGCTCGGCTCGTGGCTGCTGCTCGGGCCTCGGCCGTGGGCGATGAAGGGGCTCGAGGTGCACGGGCGAACCTGCGTCTGGCTGCTCGCCATGATCTGCGGGACGAAGCTCGAAGTTCGCGGCCAGGAAAATTTACCGAAGACGGGTTGTCTCGTCATCTCCAAGCATCAATCGGCTTGGGACACCTTCGGCCTCATTTCGCTCTTTCGCGATCCGGCGATCGTGCTCAAGGACGAACTGAAATGGATCCCGTTCTACGGCTGGTTCTGCGTGAAGTTCGAGCACATTCTCGTCAAGCGCGAGAAGGCTTCGGCGGCGCTCAAATCGATGATCCGCGATGCGCGGCAGCGCATCAGCATCAATCGCGAGGTTGTCATCTTTCCGGAGGGCACGCGCACGATGCCGGGCGCTGCTCCCGATTATAAGCCGGGTTATGTTGCGCTTTATGAGGCGCTTGGCGTCGTCACTGTTCCTTTGGCGTTGAACTCGGGTCTCTTCTGGCCACGGCGCAGCCTCTGGCGATATCCCGGAACGATCGTCGTCGAGTTCCTACCGCCGCTGCCGCCCGGATTGCCGCGTGCCGAATTTCGTTCGCGCATCGAGGCGGCGATCGAGGCGGCGAGCACGGCATTGATCGAGGAAGCTGCAAGAAGCCCCTCGCCTCCGCCGCTTGCGCTGGACTATCGGCGCGCGCACGCGGGCTGACGTTTTCCCCAGCCGCCCGAAAAGCATGATGTGCGGATGCCGCAATGCGGGGGAAATCGTCCTCCCCGCATGGTTTGTGATGCGCGGCCGCCAGTTCGATATGGCACGGTCGAGTTCTCATCGTTTTCAATCACGGAGACTCCCAATGCGCACTGCCGCCCGATCGATGTGGGCCGTTCTTGCCGTCGCTGGCGCTGCCATGGCAGCCGCACCGGCTGAAGCCAAAGACTGTTTCAAGAAGGCCGCCGAAGGCGTCGCCCTTACCGAGAAACTCGCTCAATTCCAGGTCGACGCAGCCCTGCTGCAGGCAACCGACTGGAGCATCTATTTCACCTGGGTCTCCGGCAACGGCACGCCCGGCTATTCGTTCGGTCCGCGCCGCTATAAGTGCAGCGCCGGAACGATCGGCTGGCAGTGCAAGGGCGAAGCGACGCTCTGCAAGCTCTAAGGGCGAAGATTTTCGACTGGTTTATAAGGCCGCTTGCCCGTTGATCCGGGCTGGCGGTTTTTTTGCATGTGGAGCACCGGCGAACTGCGGGGATTACGGATCATCTGTTGACGGCAGAAGAAATCATTGGATTGATGGATGCAGCCGCACCAAAACCAGGATGGGCTAAAACGTATAAGAAACACGTCATTTCATGACTGCATTTTTCCGCTACTGCAGCACAGGTGATCTATGGCTTATTACAAGTACGAGAAGTATCTCGCTCAGCAAGATGGCCCCGAGTTCGATCAACTCCATCAACCCAATACTCTAACACCCGATTCTGGTATTTATCGATGCGAGGGCTGCGGCGTGAGCGCCACCTTCGTGAAAGGGAAGAACATTCCCCCGCAAAACCATCACCAGCATACCGCCAATCAAGGCACTGTTCGCTGGCGCCTAGTTGTGAAATCTCATTTGGCGTAGCCCTGCGGTAGTTTCCGACATCGGTCCCAAATAACGGCGCTATCGCGCGGATCACGGCCGCAATTCTGACGTGCCGTCGAAGGTCGTGTTGCAATTCCCATATCAGTCTCCGCGTTTTTCAAACTGAGACACGACCCGATTGACAGAAGAGCTTTTGGAACATATAGTGAACATGAATTGAAAATGAGCTTTTAATACCCATATTCCGGGCACCTGATGAGTGCGATTTTTTCAGATCTTCCGGCTATTTCGGACGCTATCTGGCGGCGGAAGTACCGCTTTGCCGGATCGTCGACGGTGGCGGCCGACAAGACCCTGGAAGATACCTTCCGGCGCATCGCGGTGGCTGCGGCGTCGGTCGAGGAAGCCGGGAGCCAAGAGGCGTGGGCCCGCGCCTTTTACGACGCGATGTCCGACTTCGGATTTCAGCCGGCGGGGCGCATCCTTGCGGGGGCCGGGACCGACCGGAACGTCACGCTCTTCAACTGCTTCGTTCTCGGCCGGATCGAGGATGATCTCACGAGCATTTTCGAAAGCGTCAAAGAGGCGGCGCTGACGATGCAGGCCGGCGGCGGCATCGGTCATGATTTTTCGACGCTTCGTCCGCAAGGCGCGGCGGTCAAAAGCATCGGCGCGGACGCATCGGGCCCTGTGAGCTTCATGGACGTCTGGGACGCGATGTGCCGGACGATCATGTCGGCGGGTCAGAGACGCGGCGCGATGATGGCGACGCTTCGGTGCGATCATCCCGATATCGAGACGTTCATCGCGGCGAAGGCGGATTCGCTGCGGCTGCGGAATTTCAACCTGTCGGTTCTGGTGACCGACGCGTTCATGGATGCCGTCAAGCGTGGCGCGCCGTGGGATCTCGTTTTCGAAGGCAAGGTTTACAAGACTGTCGAAGCGCGCGCTCTCTGGGACAAGATCATGCGCGCGACCTACGATTACGCGGAGCCCGGCGTCATCTTCATCGACCGGGTGAACGCCGCGAATAATCTCGAATATTGCGAAACGATCTCGGCGACCAACCCGTGCGGGGAGCAGCCGCTTCCTCCCTATGGCGCTTGTCTTTTGGGGTCGATCAATCTCGCGCGCCTCTTCGAGCATGCCTTTACGCCTGCGGCCAGGATCGACCGCGCAAAGCTCGAAGCGCGCGTCGCGACTGCCGTTCGCTTTCTCGACAACATCATCGATATCTCGCGCTATCCCCTCGAAGCGCAGGCTCGGGAAGCGCATGCGAAGCGCCGCATCGGTCTCGGCATCACGGGGCTCGCGGATGCTCTGATTTTTCTCGGCCTCCCCTATGGCAGTCCGGCTGCGCGCGAAAAGGCTGCCGAATGGATGTCTGCGATCCAGAATGCCGCCTATCGGGCGAGTGCGGCTCTCGCCGCCGAGAAAGGCGCGTTTCCGCTTTACGATGCGGAGGCTTTCCAAGCGCGTCCGAACGTGTTGCGGCTCAATGCCGATGTGCGTGATGCGATTGCGGCGAATGGCATTCGCAACGGCTGCATCACGTCAATCGCTCCGACTGGCACGATCTCGCTTCTGGCTGGCAACGTTTCTAGCGGCATCGAACCCGTTTTCGATTTCGTCTATCGACGCCGTGTCCTCGGAGAGGGGCAGACGGCGACCGAAGAGACAGTCGAGGACTACGCGCACCAGAAGTTTCGCGCGCTGGCGGGAGAAGATGCGCCCCTGCCCGAAGCGTTCGTCACTGCCGATACGCTATCGCCTGTCCAGCACATCGCGATGCAGGCGGCGCTGCAGCCCTATGTCGACAGCGCCATTTCGAAAACGATCAATTGTCCGGAGAACATTTCCTTCGAGCAATTCGAAGACATTTATGCCGAGGCTTTCGATCTCGGGCTCAAAGGCTGCACGACCTATCGGCCCAATGCGATTACCGGGGCCGTTCTCTCGCGTGCGGATAAAGCCTCAGGTGAAGGGGCGAGATCGATCGACGAAATTTCAGCTATTCAAAGCGCACCGATGGTTAGAGCCATCGAAGATCCGGCGAAGTCCGGCGATGTCGTCTATATGACGAAGCCGCTCGAGCGCGATGCGGCGCTCGAAGGCGTAACCTACAAGATCAAATGGCCGGCGAGCGCGCATGCGCTTTACGTCACGATCAACGACATCGTCCGCGACGGACGGCGGCGGCCCTTCGAGGTCTTCATCAACACGAAGAACCTCGAGCACTACGCCTGGACGGTCGCGCTGACGCGTATGATCAGCGCCGTGTTCCGCCGCGGGGGCGATGTCACGTTCGTTGCCGAAGAGTTAAAGGCCGTGTTCGATCCCGAAGGTGGCCGGTGGATGGGCGGGCGTTACGTTCCGAGCCTGCTGGCGGCCATCGGCGACGTCATCGAGCAGCACATGATCCACATCGGGTTTCTCACCCGCGACGACGACATCAATTCAAAACTCCAGCCCATTGCAGCTGTGCAGCGCATCGCTGCCGATGCGGGGCCACGAGAGGACGCCGCCTCGGAGCATGTCTCTCCCTTCGCCTCGGCCCGCATTTGCCCCAAATGCGGAGAGCGGGCTTTGAGACATATCGAAGGCTGCTGGACCTGCGCGAATTGCGATTATTCCCGCTGCGGCTGATGCGCGGCAATTAACAATATCAAAGTAACCTCGTTTGCATCTGCCGCCCGATCTCGCATCAAATTGCTAACGCGCGTTGACGTTTGCGCCGATGATCCGCGCATACTCGGGCAGAGTGTTTTCAATCCACTCCTTTCTCAACACTTCATTGACCATCGAGGCGCGGATGAGGCAATCGCGTCAAATTTTCGAACCAAAGTTCACCATTCCTCACGCTCGGGCGGGTATCACGGTTTGAAAAGCAGTAATCGGTATGTGTTGCCGACAAGGGGTGTGCGTTATGAGTGCCGAAATTATTCAGCTTGCTGCGTTCCGTTCTCACCGGCAGGCGGTCGAAGCCGCCCCGCTGGCGAACCTCGGAACAACGCTTCCTGAAGCTCCACCGAGATTCCATTTCTGGACCGGCGCGTCGGGCAAACGCTACGTGCACACTGTCTACAGCCTCTTCGACTGCCCGACATTGGAAGATGCCAACTACATTCTCGTTCGCCGCAGCGATCGCTCGCGGCGCACGGTGCTCGCCATCGGCCGCCTCTCCAACCGCTGCCCGACGCAGAACCTGGCCGAGATCCGCCAGCATTCGGCAGTGCTTGGCGCCGATGAAGTTCACGTGCACCTGCTCGCATCGTCATCGCAGGAAGCGGAAGCTGTCGAGGCAGATCTCATCACCGCGCAGTTCCTGATGGAGCCGCACTCGGCTTAAACGCGAAGCGTAGCGGCCTATTTGGAGGCGTCTTTCGCGCGTCCATTGCTCCGGCCGAAGTCGGGCTTTGCCGTATCTTGGCCCGCCTGGATGATCCCTCGCCGGATCGCGCGCGCTTCCGTGAAGAGACGCTCCAGCGTTTCGCCGTCACCGAAGCGGATGGCGCGTTGAAGCGTAATGAGGTCTTCCGAGAAGCGGCCGAGCATCTCGAGAACCGCGTCTTTGTTATTCAAGAAGACGTCGCGCCACATCACGGGATCGGACGCGGCGATGCGGGTGAAATCGCGGAAGCCGCCGGCCGAAAACTTGATGACCTCGCTGTCGGTCACGCGCTCGAGATGGGCTGCCGTGTTGACGATGTTGTAGGCGATCAAGTGCGGTACGTGGCTCGTGATCGCGAGCACCATGTCGTGATGCTCGGGCGACATGATCTCGACGTTCGAGCCGAGCTTGCGCCAAAACTCTTCCAGTTTCGCGAGCGCTGAAGCGTCTGCCGCGTCGTCGGGTGTCAGGATGCACCAGCGTCCGTCGAAGAGTTCGGCAAACCCCGCATCCGGGCCCGATTGTTCGGTTCCCGCGATCGGATGCCCGGCAATGAAGTGAACGCCTTCGGGAATATGCGGCGCGATATCTTGGATGGGCGCGGCCTTTACCGAGCCGACGTCGGACACGATGGTGCCCGGCTCGAGATGCGGTCCGATGGCTTCGGCGATTTCCTTGTACGCGCCGACGGGCGTGCAGAGGATGACGAGATCGGCGCCTTTCACGGCGTCGACGGGATCTGCGAATGCTTTTCTAACGAGGCCGAGTTCTTCGGCCCTCGCGCGTGTCGCGGGTGCGAGCGCGCAACCGACGATGTCGCCTGCGAGCCCGGCGCGACGCACAGCGTGGCTGATCGACGAGCCGATGAGGCCGACGCCAATGAGCGATAGCCGCTTGAACATCGGCTCTGTGGTGATCTCGGTTACGCTTTCGGGTTTGGCCATCAAGCCGCGCCCTTCAAGTAACGGGTGAGCGCTTCGATGACGCGCTTGTTGTCGTTTTCCGATCCGATGGTCATGCGCAGCGCGTTCGGGAATCCGTAAGCGCCAACCTTGCGCAGAATGATGCCCTGCGATTTCAAGAACTCATCTGCTTCCGTCGCCGTCTTGCCGCTGACGCCGTCGAAGTGGAAGAGGACGAAGTTCGCAACGCTTGGCGTCACGGTGAGGCCAAGCTTCTTGAGTTCATCCACGACCCACGGCAGCCATTTATCGTTGTGGAGCCGGGCGTTCTCCAAATGCTCGATGTCTTCGATCGCAGCGGCGCCAGCGGCGATCGCCGGAGCGGAAAGATTGAACGGTCCGCGGATGCGATTGAGCACGTCGGCGATCTCGGGCGGGCAATAGGCCCAACCGATACGGAGCGCGGCGAGCCCGTAGATTTTCGAGAACGTGCGCGTCATCACCGTGTTGGCGGTGGTAGCGACGAGTTCGAGCCCGGCTTCGTAGTCGTTTTTGCTGACGTATTCGCAATAGGCGGCATCGAGCACGAGCAGAATGTCGGCGCGGAGGCCTGCGCGCAGGCGGCGCACTTCCTCGATCGGGATGTATGTGCCCGTCGGGTTGTTCGGGTTGGCTATGAACACCACACGCGTCTGCGGCGTGACGGCCGCGAGAATCGCGTCGACATCGGTTTTGAGGTCACGTTCCGGCACCACGACCGGCGTCGCACCGTTCGTTAAGATCGCGATCCGGTAAACGAGGAAGCCGTGCGCGGTGTAGATGGCCTCGTCTCCTGGACCGAGGTAGCCGCGAGCCAGGAGACCCAGAAGCTCGTCGGACCCTGATCCGCAGACGATGCGGCGCGCGTCCAGCCCATAGCGCCGCGCGATGGCTTCGCGTAGGAGCGTCGCCTGGCCGTCCGGATAGCGCTCAAGCTCGCCTGCGGCCAACTTGAATGCCGCGATTGCCGCAGGGCTCGGTCCGAGCGGTGTCTCGTTCGAGGACAGCTTAACGGGGGGCAAACCGCCGCCTGCCTTGCTCTCGCCGGGGACATAAGCCGCAATGTCCAGAATGCCAGGACGTGCAATTGGTGCAGTAACCACCATATATTATCTCGAATTCTTGAACGGGATTGCCGATTTCGGGCGCATTGATAGGGTCTTCACCACTTGAAATCAAAGTTTAAAGTTGACTTTATCTGCAGCCAGCCTAGCAAGCCCGCCCTACCATTTAGCCCCTGGAATATCGAAACGATACAATGACCGGCGCCTCGCCCAATCTTGTTGCCCCGCTCTCACGGCGGCACCCCGAGGTGGATACGCCGTCGAGCCCGGTGGTGCATTTCGACGCGAGCGCGCCCCTGCGCCTTGCCTGCCAGCAAGATCTGGCTCCGTTTTCCATCGCCTACGAGACCTATGGCGAGCTCAATGCGGCGAAGTCCAACGCCATTCTGATCTGTCACGCGCTGACCGCCGACCAGTACGTGGCGAGCCGTCACCCCATCACCGGCAAGCCCGGGTGGTGGGACAATATGGTCGGTCCGGGCAAGCCGATCGACACGAACCGGTTCTTTGTCATCTGCTCGAACGTCGTGGGCGGCTGCATGGGATCGACGGGCCCGGCCTCGATCAATCCGAAAACGGGCGCTCCCTACGGGCTGACCTTCCCGGTCATCACCGTTGGCGACATGGTCGAAGCGCAGGCGCGTCTCATCGACTATTTGGGCATCGATCAGCTGTTCGCGGTGATCGGCGGCTCAATGGGCGGCATGCAGGTTCTCGAGTGGGCGTCGCGCTACAAGGATCGCGTGTTCGCTGCCGTGCCGATCGCGACGGCTGCCTGGCATTCCTCTCAGAACATCGCGTTTCACGAGGTTGGCCGGCAAGCGGTCATGGCTGATCCCGAATGGTCGGGCGGCAACTATTATGCTGCGGGCACGGTGCCGAAGAATGGTCTCGCGGTCGCGCGCATGGCAGCCCACATCACGTACCTTTCGGAAGAAGCGCTGCATCGAAAGTTTGGCCGCAGCCTGCAGGACCGGTCGTCGTTGTCGTTCTCGTTCAATGCCGAGTTTCAGGTCGAGAGTTATCTGCGCCACCAGGGATCGACCTTCGTCGATCGCTTCGATGCCAACAGCTATCTCTACATCACGCGCGCGCTCGATTATTTCGACATGCGGGAAAGCGCCGGTGGCGTTCTCGCGAATGCGTTTCGTGGCACGAAGACGCGTTTCTGCGTCGTGTCGTTTACCTCGGACTGGCTCTATCCGACGCGCGAGAGCCGCGAGATCGTGCAGGCTCTGAACGCCGTTGCCGCCAACGTTTCGTTCGTCGAGATCGAGAGCGACAAGGGCCACGATGCGTTTCTTCTCGAAGAGCCGACATTTTTTGCAACGATCCGTGGCTTTCTCAATGCCGCCGCGGTGAAGCACGGCCTCGGCGTAGCGGAGGCGCGGAAATGAACGCTCCCGATATCGGAAAAATCGTTGGGGGACAGAAAGTCCCACGCGTCGACCATGTGCTCATCGCGGAGATGGTGGAAGCGGGATCGCGCGTTCTCGACGTCGGCTGCGGCGACGGCGAGCTTCTTCAGCTGTTGTCCGAGCGCAAGGGCGTGGACGGGCGCGGAGTCGAGCTGCAGCGCGATAAGGTCAACGCCTGTGTGGCGCACGGCCTTTCCGTCATCCAGGGCGACGCCGATCGCGACCTCGATAATTATCCCGATCAAGCGTTCGACTACGCCATTCTGTCATTGACGATCCAGGCGACGCGGCAGCCTAAAACCGTGCTCGAGAATTTGCTCAGGATCGGCCGCCGAGCGATCGTGTCGTTCCCGAATTTCGGTCACTGGCAGGTGCGCTCGAAGCTGCTTTTTACGGGCCGCATGCCCGTCAACGATAACCTGCCGGATGAGTGGTATCTGACGCCCAACGCGCATCTTTGCACGATCCGTGATTTCGCCGACCTCTGCGAGCTTGTTCATGCGGAAGTCGAGCAGGCCGTCGCGTTCAATGCCTATGGTGCGCGTCTGCCGATCAAATGGTCGTTGTCGATGCAGAACCTTTTCGGGGAAAAGGCCGTGTTTCTCCTGCGCGGCCCTGGACGGCCCGCCGCCAATCCCTAGAAGCGCCGGATCCCGGACGTGCTTCGCGTATCGACCGGTTTCAGGATTGCCGGTTGCGATAGGCGCTTGCCGCTGCCGACAGGCGCCATCACTTCCTTCTTTGCCTCGACCAAAATGACGCCCGCGACGCCGATCGACATACTCGATCCGAACCGCTCCAGCGGGTTCGCGACCCGCAGCAAAAGCCGCTGGTTCACCGGGGGAAAATAGAGTGCTTCACCCCAGTCGACGGGCGTGAAGAGCGCGTCGATGAGCTGGGTTTCAAGCTGGCCCCGGCTGAAGGGCAGGCCATGACCGAAGGGCGTCCGGTCCATCCGAGACCAGAGGCCCCGGCGATTGGGAACGACGAACAGCGCCCGGCCGTCCGGCTTCAGCACCCGCCATACCTCCCGAAGCAGGGGTCCTGCCCGCTCGGCCTGCTCCAAGCAATGGACGGCCAGGAGGCGATCAACCGAATTGTCGGGCAATGGCCATTGGTTCTCCGTGACCAGAACCGAATGACAGTGGCCGGACCGGGGCCAGACGATCGCGCCCTGGCGGGACGGCATCAGGCAAGCGAGGCGGGCTGCTTCGGTGCGGAAAGTACCCAGAAACGGCGAGGCGAACCCGACGCCAGCGACGGTCAATCCGTTAACCCGATTCCAGCGCTCGCGGATCGCGGTCGCAAGCTGACGCCGAACCACCCGGCCAAGCGGGGTTCTGTAGAAATCTCTCAAGGTCTTGGCGTCGAGAGGCATCTTGGCGCTTACCGGGATTGATAAAATCGGCCTTACGGGCTTTGTCTCTAAACGATCCGGACCGGCAGAGACAGCCCAAGCCGGTAAAACACCTCGCTTCGCTGCGTCGTTTCGTTCCGTTTGACACAGCCGACGCGTCCAACCAAAGTCCCCCGCCATGGGAGCTTTCGAAATCGTTCTTCTGCCGTGCCTGGCAGACAATTACAGCGTTCTTCTGCACGAGCCGGAGACCGGCGAAACGGCGGTCATCGACGCGCCGAGCGGACCTGCGATCAAGGCCGCCTTGGCCGAACGCGGCTGGCGGCTCAATCACCTCTTCATAACGCACCATCATACCGATCACACCGACGGTATCGCCGAACTCAAGGCGTTCTACGGCGCGAGTGTGACGGGGCCTGAAGCCGAGGCCGACCGGATCCCTGGCCTAACGCGGGTCGTCAAGGCGGGGAGCAAGCTCGAATTCGCGGGCCATCCGATCGAAGTTCTCGAAACCCCGGGCCACACGCTCGGACACATCACCTATTACTTCCCGAACGACGGAATAGCGTTCGCGGGAGATACGCTCTTTTCGCTCGGATGCGGACGCGTCTTCGAGGGCGACCCGGAGATGATGTGGGAGTCCGTTTCGAAGATCGCGGGCTTGCCAGGCGATACTCAAATTTATTGCGGTCATGAATATACGCTCAACAACGCCCGTTTCGCGCTGACCGTCGAGCCCGAAAACGACGCGCTGAAAAAAAGAGTGGCCGAGGTCGAGGCCATGCGCGCGGCCGGACTGCCGACGCTGCCGACCACGATCGAAGTCGAACGCGCGACCAACCCGTTTCTCCGGCCGAAGTCGCGCGCGATCCAGGCACGCCTGGGCATGCTCGGCGCGCCGGATTGGGAAGTCTTTGCGCGCCTCCGCCAATTGAAGAACAAGGCCTGACCGGTCGCGGTAGGAGCGTCCTTTGAAGCAAGATCTCTCCGGCGACGACGTGATCCAGATGCTTGAGCTTTCTCCTCATCCTGAGGGCGGATATTTCCGCGAGACGTTCCGGGATGCAGCCGAGCCCGGGAAGCGCGCGGCCTCGACTGCCATCTACTTCCTTCTGAAAGCGGGCGAGCGCTCGCACTGGCACGCAGTGGATGCGGCTGAGGCTTGGCACTTCTATGCGGGCGATCCGTTACTGCTCGAAGTGTCGCCGACAGGCGGGCCGATCACGAGCATTCGTCTCGGCTCTGATCTCGCCGAAGGCGAGCGGCCGCAAGCCGTCGTTCCCGCCGGTCATTGGCAACAGGCGCGGTGCCTCGGAAAATGGACGCTCGTCGGCTGCACCGTCGCGCCCGCATTCACGTTCGAAGGTTTCACGCTGACGGCGCCGGATTTTTCTCCGATCGCGCGTCCTTCCGTCGATTGAGCGGCGAAGCTGCAACAGCAGAAAGCCTTTCGCCAACAATCCACACGTCGTCCCCAACTGCGTTTTTGAACTCCGTGGCGTGATGGCCTTCCATCCACGGCTTAATTGACCCTTTCCGCCAACAGTGGGGTAGCGCTTCTTGCTGGAGGCGTTCGACTCGTCAACAGTAACGGCGAATCATGTTCCGATTCACGGGGGTTGCAGTCCATGAAACGCGAGTCCTCAGGACCCGTCCTATCAACGGTGTTTGTCGACTACGACAACATCTACCTATCTTTGAAACGTAAAAACGAAGACGCTGCGAAGCGTTTCGCCAAAGACAGTGCTGTGTGGCTGCAAGCAATTGCGTCCGGCGAACTCATCACGTCCACGAACTCGTATTCATTACCCGGTGAACGCCGGATCGCGATGAACCGCTGCTACGGCAATCCTGTTCCTCGCCGCAATGCGCACGACAATTCGACGGACATGAACTCGTTCCCGTTCATCCGGCACCACTTCCTGCGCGCTGGCTTCGAGGTGATCGACTGCCCGCCGCTGACGGCGCAGCTGAAGAATTCGGCCGATATTCGCATCGTGATGGACGTTCGTGATATTCTCAATCACGACACCCATTTCGATGAGTTCATCATCCTGTCGGGAGACGCCGATTTCACGCCGCTGCTTCATCGCCTGCGCGCGCATGCTCGTCGCACTGTTGTCTTTGCGAACGATCATACCGCGCAGCCTTATACGGCGATCAGCGACGGCGAGATTCGCGAATCGAACCTCATCACGCTGTTGACCAACGGCAGCCGGGCGATTTCGGGCGAAAGTCCGCGCGAGATCTCAGCACCTGCTCCGACGATCGATGTCGAGGCGGCACGGAAAGCCATCCTCGCCGAGGTCGTGGAATTCGTACGTGTTGCGCCGCAGGCCGTGCCGCTCGAAACGTTGGCAGACCGCGCAGTGCGCGTCGTCGGCCGCGATAAGACGGTCGGCACGAACTGGGGCGGCTACGGCTCTTTCCGCGATCTGCTTCTTGCCGATCTACCGGATGATATCCACCTCAGCGACACCGCGCCTTACACGGTGTTCGACGGCAACCGGCATATCTCGGCGGCCGGATTGATCGCTCCTCCTGTCACGGAGCCGCGTCGTCGCGAACCCGAGCCTGAGCCGGTGCGCATCGAAGCGCAGCCGCATCAGGCCGCGTTGTCTGCACCGGCACGGATGTCTCCATCTGCCGCGCCTTCAGCTGGTTCGCCGAACGCGTATCAGACGGCCGTGCCGCCGTCGCGATACATCGATCGCGTGACGCCTACTGCGCCTCCGGCTCCGCCGATGCCGTCATCGCGCATGCCGGAACTCACGGCCATTGCTCCGGCAGCTGCGCAAGCTTCGATCGCTCAGGCTGCGGCTGCTCCGGCATTGACGCCGCGCCGCCAGCCGATTGCGCCGCCGCCTCAGCAGCCGAGCTATCAGCCGGAGCCTCGCCGGGAGCCGGCGCGGCCGCAGAGTCAGCAAACGCCTCCGCCGCCGATGACGACGGCACCGCGTGGCTCGGATCAGGCAACCCAGATCCAGCAATCGATCGCGCGTATCCACGAGGCTTGCCAGGCGCCTGCGCTGGCCCCGGCGGAATATCGCGTTCTCTTCGATGTCATGTCGCAAGAGATCTCCGCGAACAACCTTCAGGGGGCGCAAACGCTCGTCAACATCACGCAGAGGGCTCGCGAATTCGGTCTCGACATCAAGCGCGACGATCTGCGTTTCATCTATGACGTGGTGAGCGAGAGCGATCCGTGGTTCGAGCAGGGAATGTCGGCGAGCCTCTTTGCAAGCCGCTTCCGCAACTTCGTCGTGGCGCGTTGCCGTAGTCAGGGCCTCAGCCTGTCTGCCGACGAACTCGATCTGATCGAGGCTTGGTTCTCGGCGCCTCAGCAACAGCAGCAGGCGGCGCGTCAGCAGCCGGCTTACGGCGGGCGTCCTGCATCGGGGGCTGCCCCTCAACAGCAGACGTCGACGTCCATGCCGGCACCGCCTGCACCGTCCGGCGAACGCTGGTGGAACCATGAAGAGGGCCGCCAGCAGATGGCCGAGCAGCAGCGCGATAACGAGCGGCGCACGGCCAATGCCTACGCGCAGAACCAGAGCGAAGACGAGGAGCAGTTTCCGCGCATCGTCACATCGCGGTTCCGCGGCTGACGCTCTCCTTCAACGATGCCTAACGAAAAGGCTCTGCCGGATATTTCCAGCAGAGCCTTTTTCATATGCGTAAATTGACGTCAGCGAACTCGTCGCCGGATCGCGAAGGGCTATCAGCCCGCGAGATACTGGCCGCCGTTGGCAGTCAGCGTCGAGCCGGTGATGAAGCCCGCGTCGTCGGATGCGAGGAACACCACGCAGCGTGCGATCTCGTCGGGTTCGCCGAGGCGGCCCACCGGGATTTGCGGAAGAATGCTCTTCTCGAGAACGTCCTGGGGAACGGCCTTGACCATCTCGGTCGCGATGTAGCCCGGGCAGATGACGTTGACGGTGATGCCGGCGCGCGCGCCTTCCTGCGCCAATGCCTTCGTGAACCCGATGTCACCGGCTTTCGATGCCGAGTAGTTGACTTGGCCCATCTGGCCTTTCTGACCGTTGATCGAGGAGATGTTGATGACGCGTCCGAACTTTCTGGCGCGCATTCCTTCCCAAACCTGACGGGTGACATTGAACAAGCCGTTGAGGTTCGTTCCGATGACTTCGTCCCACTGCTGCTTCGTCATCTTATGGAACATGACGTCGCGCGTGATGCCGGCGTTGTTCACGAGAACCTCGATGGGGCCGACATCCTTGGTGATCTGCTGGACTGCTTTTTCCGTCGCGTCGTAGTTGCCGACGTCGAACTTGTAGACGGGGATACCCGTCTCGGCCTGGAATGCTTGCGCAGCGGCATCGTTGCCGGCGTAGCTAGCGGCGACACGGTAGCCTTTGCTCTTAAGAGCGATCGAAATTGCGTGGCCAATGCCGCGCGTGCCTCCGGTGACGAGGGCAACCCGAGCCATATCATTCTCTCCTGATTTTTTTTGTTTCTGCTTGTGATTGGATGCGAGAGCGCAGCCGCTATTCAGAACGGCTGCGCTTAGAAATTGAGGAGGCTCAGTCTCGCGCGACGCACATAGCGACGCCCATGCCGCCGCCGATGCACAACGTGGCGAGGCCCTTCTTGGCGTCACGGCGCTGCATTTCATAAACGAGCGTATTCAAGATGCGCGCGCCGGATGCGCCGATCGGATGACCGATTGCAATGGCGCCGCCGTTGACGTTGACCTTGTCCGTATCCCAGCCGAGGCCCTTGTTCACTGCGAGTGCTTGCGCTGCGAAGGCCTCGTTGGCTTCGATCAAATCAAGATCGTTGATCGTCCAACCGGCTTTCTCGAGCGCTTTCTTCGAGGCGGAGATCGGACCGGTGCCCATGATCGAGGGATCGACGCCAGTGGTCGCCCACGAAACGATGCGCGCCAGCGGGGTAATTCCGCGCTTCTTGGCTTCTTCCGCGGTCATCAGCACGACGACGGCTGCGCCATCGTTGATGCCAGATGCGTTCGCAGCCGTGACGGTACCTTCCTTGGGGTCGAAGGCCGGACGCAGCTTGGCGATGCCGTCATAGGTGACGCCGTCTTTGATGTATTCGTCCTGGTCGACGACGGTATCGCCCTTCTTGCCCTTGATCGTGACGGGCGCAATTTCGTCCTTGAACTTACCGGCCTTCCGAGCAGCTTCGGCCTTGTTCTGCGAAGCGACGGCGAACTTGTCCTGCTCTTCGCGCGTGATCTGCCACTGGCGGGCGACGTTCTCGGCCGTCGTGCCCATGTGATAATTATTGAACGCGTCCCAGAGGCCGTCCTTCACCATCGTATCGATGAACTTGATGTCGCCCATCTTCGTGCCGTCGCGCATATGGGCCGCGTGAGCCGACTGGCTCATGCTTTCCTGGCCACCAGCGACGACGATCGATGCGCCGCCCGTTTGAATTTGCTGCATTCCGAGCGCCACGGCGCGGAGACCGGAACCGCAGATCTGGTTGATGCTCCAGGCCGGAGAATCCACTGGAATGCCTGCGCCGACAGAAGCTTGGCGGGCTGGGCCTTGGCCCTGGGCTGCGGTCAGAACCTGTCCGAGAATAACTTCGGAGACATCGCCTGCCGGCACATTGGCGCGCTGGAGCGCCGCCTTGATTGCGATCTCACCCAGCTTCGAGGCGGGCAGTGACGCCAAACTGCCGTTGAAGGAACCGACAGGTGTGCGTGCCGCACTCGCAATAACAATTGTCGAAGCGTCCTGGCTCATTGGCGGCCCCTCCCTGGGCACAAGTCTTTTGCTTAAGATTTATCGAACACGCTGCTGGCGCGCCAGTTATTACAGCTTCAATCAGCAGACAGAGGCACTTTGCAGTGCGTGGTTATTTTCAGCAATTGCGACGTCTTGCCTGGACTGCCCACACGCACTGGTTCTTTCCCGCCCAAAAGAGTGACAGAAACGTCTGGCGGTGAGGTGTAAGGGTGTGGTAAGCTGCCGCAGTGCAGCAACCTGCCGGTTAGCCGCCGTTAGGAGAGATCGCGAACGCAATGTTGACCAATCCAGATCCACAGACCCAAGCTCCGAAGCGCGAGGCCGTCGTTATTAAAAAGTACGCCAACCGGCGGCTTTATAATACCGAAACCAGTACGTACGTAACGCTGGAAGATCTGGCGAAAATGGTGCGTGGTGATCGCGACTTCGTGGTTTACGACGCCAAGAACGGCGATGACCTGACCCACGCGGTTCTTACGCAGATCATCGTCGAGCAGGAAAGCCGCGAAGGCGGGCAAGCCCTTCTGCCCATCCCGTTCCTTCGGCAGCTCATTCGCTTCTACGACGATAGCATCGCCCGCATGGTGCCGAGCTATCTTCAATTCAGTCTCGAACATTTGGCGAAAGAGCAGGTTCGTTTTCGCGAGCAGTTCGCGTCGGCCTTCTCAAACCCAGCGGCAGCATTCGATTTCTATCAACAGCAAGCCCGGCAGAACATGGCCATGTTCGAACAGGCGATGTCGATGTGGGCGTCGTTCGGAAGCCCTGGCAAGGGCGGCAAGCCCGGCGAAGGCCAAGCTTCTGGTGCGGCTGCTACCGGCACCGAACAGACCGGCGATCGCGACGAGCTGAGCGAGCTCAAGTCTCAGCTCTCAGCGATGCAGCAGAAAATCGAAAAGCTCTCGCAATCGCGGCCCTAAGCCAGCCTTAGCGCAAGCCCCGTAAGCGCGTCTCAACGCGTCAGGCAGCTTTGACGTAGTCAGAGCTGTCGAAGGGCTGTCCGTAGTAATAACCCTGCATGTACGTGACGCCAGCGTCGATCAGGTAATTCGCGGAACGCTCATCGCCGACCCATTCGGCGACTGTTTCCACGCCGAACGACTTCGCAAGATCGATCATTGTTTTTACGAAGATCTGGTCGCTCTTATCGTCGGCCACGTTCTTCACGAAAGCGCCGTCGATTTTCACCATATCGACATTGAGCAGCTTCAGATTTTTGAAGGACGTGTAGCCCGCGCCAAAATCGTCGATTGCCACGCGGCAACCGAGTTCCCGCAAGGTATCGACAAAGGTGACGGACTGATCGATCTCCTGAAGCGCGACCGTTTCCGTAATCTCAACGATCATCCGTCCGAGCACGTCGGGCTGGCCCGCAGTCAAACGGTGTAGCGTCAGCAGCCATTCTTTGTCAGTGCAGGTCAGGCCCGATACGTTGACGGACACGACCAAATCGCTGTGCTTCATCAAGAGATCGACCGTCAATTCGAGCGTCCGGCGATCGATGAGGCGCGAAAGGCCAAGCTGCTCGGCAATGGGCACGAACTCGCCGGCAGAAACGAGACTTCCGTCATGCCGTTCCATCCGCAGCAGCGCCTCGTAGATCTCGGCCTTACCACTTCTCGTCGCGATCATCGGCTGAAGCATCAGACGCATGCGATTTTCGTCGAGAGCGCTGACTACGCCTTCGGCGATCGTTTTATTGCGAACGCGCGCTCCGTCTCCGGCGGGTGAAGGCTCGTAGAGCACGAAGCAATCAAAGCGCTTCGATTTGGCGATGTCCAACGTCCGCAAAGCGAAGTTCACCGTGTCCTGAACGGAATTGGCCTGGTCAGGGATGATGACGCCGCCAAGAGAGATCGTTGCGGACAGCTGAGCTGCCGTGGTCTTGATGGTTGTATCGCGGACGGCTTCGATGAAGCGCTCGGCTGCTGTTTCAGCGGCCCTCGCTCCGCAGTTCATCAGGATGATACCGAACTTATTCGCGGAGTAGCGGCCGATGACATCGCCGCCACGCAGCTTGGCTCTAATCCGGCGTCCGACCTCCGCAATGACCTCGTCGCCGACTTCCAAGCCGAACGTCTCGTTGATGACCGCCAAGTTGTTGACGGAGATCATGAGGAACGCGCAGGAGCGGCGGTCGCGTTCGGTGCGCGAGAGCACGGTGCCTAGGGCTTGCGTCAGACGGATGCGATTGAGCTGGCCTGTCAGTTCGTCGAGGTCATTGCGCACGAGCAGGCGCTGCTGTTCGAGATACTGGTCGTCGACGATGCGGACGACGCCGCGTGCCAGCTGCGGATGTCCGTCCGGCCCCGGCCACCATCGACCCTGATCTTCGAGGCGCACTTCCTTGCCGCTGCGCAGGCCACCAGGGCGCAGGCGATACTGAATGCGGTAGGGAACGCCTCGCAGGTTGTCGGCTCCGACGCTGCGTGAAAAGGCCTGGAGACGGACGTTCAGATGCTCGGGTGCGATCAGCGCGTGATAGGCTGCGCCTGTCGAGATCTGGCTCAGATCGCTGACATCGAGAATTTCGGGAGCGTTGCTTTCCCAGTCTACCCGGCCGGTCCGAAGGTCCCAGACGTAGGCTGTTTCCTCAACGGACGAGAGAATGCTGACGAGATCCAGCCCCTCAGCTTCCGGGAGGAGTTCAATTCGTTCGGAATTTTCGGACGGCGTCTTGTCCTCAGGCGGCGGGCCCGCAGATCTCCCGTCAGAGTCACGTCCGGAAATCACGTTTCACCCTCAAGCTGTCTCGCCGCGACCCTTCGAATATCGAGAGGTAGAAGGTGCTTAAGTTGAAGGGAAAACTAATTTGGGCAGCTTCACAAGCGCCAAAATCTCGAATTCACGGGCGCCGGGCATCGAAGTTGCCGGAGCCCGTGAATTGAATGGTGAATAATTACTGATCGGCGCCGATGTTGAGATCGCGTCGCGCGACGCGGATGCCGATCGTATAACCGCCGATCACGTCGATGAGAGCGGCGATTAAGATCAAGAAAAACACGGATGTTGCGGCTTGAGGAACCATGAGGAACTCAGCACCGACTGCCGTGAAGACGACCATCGAGAGCGCGTGGTCGATCAGCGTCGACGTCGTGGTGAACGTCGATTTTACGATCTCGATAAAAAGGAGGATCAGGGTGATGAGCAATATGAAGTCACCCCAGTTGAACGACCAATTGCCGCCGCTCAGGAGATGAACTGTGAAAATATCGCTTTTCAGGGCGTCCGGCCCCAACGTCAGGACGATCGCATTGTAAAGGATGAATGCGAGAACCAAGAGCGGAATGGCTCTAACGGACATGGATGCTCTCCTGACATTAACCACCCCCCGGGGTGAGCCCGCGCTTTTTGGCACGCTGAACGGCTTTTGCCAAGCAACGGTGGCCAGCAAAAGGCGATAAGCGCCGTCGCGTTGGCAACGGCGCTTTAAATTTTCAGCCTGACAGCCTGGAACGTCTTATTCTTCGACTGCGGGCGGCAGGATCTGCCGGCCACGGTACTTGCCCGACTTCAGGTCGATGTGGTGAGGACGGCGACGCTCGCCACTGTCCTTGTCCTCAACGTACGGCTTCGCCGTGAGGGCATCGTGAGAACGACGCTGGCCCCGCTTCATGGGGGACGTCTTTTTGCGCGGAACTGCCATCGTCTTGCTCCAAATGTAACAACCGTCCCGCCAAAGCGGACGGGCCGCCGAACGAGCGGCGGGAAAGCCAATCTCAAATCGCTGGATAAACCGGCGGCTCCGTTTCCGGGCGCTCGGTACCTTGGGCGGCGCTTATACGCAAGTTGTGGAAGAAATGCCAGTCCCCCCGCCGCACCATTAAATGCGGCGTTTCGGGAGGACGCAGGCCAGCTGGCTAGACGGTGCGAGCCGCATACGGACCTGGATGGCATTGGCGAGGCGCTGGAGGCCGGGCCCTGGCTTCCCAGGGTTGCGCGCCAGGGGGTTCGGCAGGGCGACCGCAAGGCGGGCTGAGTCCCGCTCTGAGAGGCTTCTGGCGGGTTTGCGGAAATAGAATTCAGAGGCCGTCTCGGCCCCGAAGATGCCGGGGCCCCATTCGGCGATGTTTAGGTAAACTTCCATGATGCGATGCTTCGGCCAAACGAGCTCCATCACGTAGGTCAGCGGAAGCTCGATGGCTTTGCGCAAATAGCTCTTCGACGGCCAAAGGAACAGGTTCTTGATGACCTGCATCGAAATGGTGCTGGCGCCACGCAACGATCCACTACTCGCTTTCTCATACGCATCCTCCAAGGCCTCGAAGTCGATGCCGGAATGCTGACAGAAGCGACCGTCCTCGCTCAGCAGTACTGCGCGAACGATATTCGGCGACATATCCTCTATCGATACCCACTTCTGAGAAACCGACTGGCCCGTGATCCATTGCTGCAGCATCAACGCCGAAGCCGGTGGATTAACGTAGCGGTAGACGAGGATCAGCAGCAGGACGAGAGCGAGCCAGCCGACGGCAATCCACGCCAAAAGCTTCGCTGTTCGTTTGAGAAGTGAGCCTTTGTTCTTCGCAACCGGCTGCTTCGTCGGCACTGGCACGAGATCCGGCCGCATCGAGGGATCAACGGTCAGACCATCGAATGCGGGCGGCGGAGGCGGCGCCCACAGGCGCGGCTCCAGCATGCGCTGCGGCACGGTTTGGCCGAGAAACTCTTTCGTCGGCTCAGTGCCTCCGGGCAACGCGAACTCAGGTGCGGGTTCCGAAAGGACACCGGGCTGCGCAAATGGATCGGTATTTTCAGGCTCTGCAGCGGGGTGAGAGCGAGATGAGACTTCGGCGTCTATTTCAGCGAACACATCGCCTATGGGCGCCAGCTCTTCGATGGGGAGTGTGATCGCCGGTTCCAGCTGTTGGGGTTCCGGTTCTGTCGCCGATCGATCGGGGAACAGCGGCTCGAATGGCCGGGCCGTTCCGAAGGTTGGTTCGGTGAGTTCAGGGGGCTTAAGAAAAGCGCGAGGCGGAAGCGGCAACGGCGGCTGCCATTGATCTTGCTGGTGATCGGCCAGCGCCGTCTCGAGGGCCACGTGGTATTTGCCAGTTTCAACGACGTTAGGTGCGCTCAATGCGTGGTCGGTGGCAAGGGAACGGGCGAGCGCCGCGCCGACTTCAGCGGCTGCGATTGGTCGTGGCGGTAAGAGCATGTCCAAGCTGTCGCCCAAGGGCGACAGGGGCGCGGCAGTTGTGCCCGATATTCCGTCCGGCCGATCCATGCTTTGATTCAATCGATGACAGTGTGATACCGCGTCCGGCATAGCGCCAAACCATGGCCTTGTTTAAGCGGCGGAATGATCGTTGGGGAGAGCATAAGGCAGTGTCACCGTTTCTTGTCCAGCTTGGCAACTCGGCAACAGTCGTAGAGGCCTTTTTAGCCGCCGTTCTTGCCGAGCAGGAGGCCGCGGGAACGCCGCCCCGGCTGGCTGAGGCGCTTCGTCACGCCGTTCTCGGCGGCGGCAAACGCTTCCGGCCCTTTCTCGTTTTCCACAGCGCCGCCCTGTTCGGCGCGGGTGAAGAGGCTGCCCTTCCAGCGGCCGCCGCGCTCGAGTGCATCCACTGCTATTCGCTCGTCCACGACGACCTTCCTGCCATGGACAACGACGAGTTGAGGCGCGGCCGCCCGACCGTTTGGAAAGCCTATGACGAATGGACGGCCATTCTGGTCGGAGACGCGCTGCAAGCGCTAGCGTTCGAACTGATCACCGGGCCGAAGGGCCGCGACAATCCGAAGGCTCAGGCGGAGTTGGTGCACCTTCTTGCGATTGCCTCGGGCTCCATCGGAATGGTCGGCGGCCAGGTTCTCGATCTTGAGGCCGGAAAGCTCGGCGCGCGCCCCGATCCGACGATCTCGGACGTCATGCGACTGCAGGCGATGAAAACGGGCAAGTTGATTACGGCGGCTTGCGAAATGGGTGCGATCGTCGGCGGCGCGAGCGCGGATGAACGTGCGGCTCTCAAAACTTACGGGGAGTATCTCGGCGCGGCGTTCCAGATCAGCGACGATCTCTTGGATGCCGAAGGCTCAAGCGCTGATGTCGGCAAAGCGACCGGCAAGGACGCCGCCGCGGGCAAAGCGACGCTGATCGGCATGCTTGGAATTGCGGAAGCGCGTCGCTACCTCGACCGCTCCATCGCCGCTGGCATTGATGCGCTCGCGGTATTCGGAAACAAAGCGGAGCCCCTGGCTGAAGCTGCGCGACTGATGGGCCGTCGCGAAAGCTAAAGGGGAGGCTCCGCTCCAATTCGAGATCAGAACTTGTAGTTCAAGCCCAGACGTACGCTCTGGAAGTCTTGGTTCAAGCCAAAAGCATCCTCGCCCAAGCCGACATAGAGATATTCGGCTTTGGCGCTCCAGTTCTGAGCGAATGCCCATTCCACACCGCCGCCGACGGCGTAGCCGGTCTGGGTGCCAGAGCTCTTCCATTTGTCGCCGTTATCGAAGCGAATGCGCGTGTCGACATCGGCAAACGCGACGCCGCCCGTGCCGTAAAGCAGCCAAGGTCCGGTCGCGATACCTACGCGACCGCGAACGGTCGAAAACCAGTTGATGTTGGAGCGAACGTTGTCGTCGAAGGCCGTCGTGGCCCGGCCGCCAATATCGCCGCCTTGGAAGTCGCCCTCGATACCGAAGACTAGGCGCCCGCGCTGCCAGTTGTAACCGACCTGAGCACCACCGAAGCCACCCTCAGGCTTCGTGAAGTTCGAATTCGACCATCCATAGCCACCGTTGATACCAACGTAAGCGCCCTGCCAGATCGAAGGCGACTCGTAGCGCACTTCCGGCTGGGGCGGCGGGTTGTAGGGCTGATAAGGGCCAAGATCGGCAGCCCAGGCGCCACCGCTCGCGGTGAGCAAGAGCAAGGCTCCGCCGAACGCGGATTTGACTGGAAACGATTTCATTTTCTACCCCGTGTGATTTGGCCGGTCGGCCATCTTTGAGCCGATAACGTCCTACCGGGATATAGGTTTCCAATTTGGCAACTGAGGTGCTAATTCAGGGAAACAGGTATGCATGATTAATTTGATCTAAATTGAGTATTTCAAAAATCTTTATGCGCGTGCCGTTATTCCGCTTTTCTCGGCTTTGAGCTTTTGTTTGCGCGCCAGTCGCCGATCACGCAGTTTCAGCAGCGGCAAGATCCAGTGGGCGAGACGGATCTCGCGGCGGGATTTTTCCGGATCGACCAAATGCGTCGTCGGCAATCGCTGCGTGAATGAACTCTCCATCAACGTGCCAAGCGGAAGTGTCAGCTCGTCCTGCAATGCGATCATGCGCGCATAGAGATCAGCCAGCGGCGTGATAAGGCGGCCGAAACCGTTGCGGGCTTGAGCCCATCCGACGATGTAGAGCCCGCGAACGCCCGCCGGGAATGCTCCTCCATAAACTTGCACGACGCCGCGATCGACCTTCACGAGGCCCTCGCGAAGGAACGGAAATGACGTATTGAAGCCCGTCGCCGCGATGATGAGATCGTAGGTGCCGGTGGTGCCATCGGCGAACGTAACAGTCTTGTCTTCCACGTGATCGATCGCCGGCCGTGGATTGACGCGTCCGAGCCGGATGGCGTTCAGAAGGTCGGTCCCGAATGCGGGGTGGCGGTCGAAGATCTTGTGGTTCGGCTTTTGGAGGCCGTAGCGCCGGTAATCACCAATGGTGACGGCTACGATCAACTTCAAAATCGCGCGCTGGAGTAATACCGGCAATCCCCAAATCGGAATATCCGTCAGCGGACGACCTAAAAAGGTCTTTGGCAAATACCAATAGCCGGACTGCAAACTGATGTCGCATGAGCGGCCGAAGCGGCCTGCGTCACACGCCATGTCGACGCCCGAATTGCCACCGCCGATGACAAGTACGCGTTTGTCGGCAAGCTGCTCAGGGCCCACATAATCCTTGGAATGCAAAATTTCTCCCGTGAAGTTCCCACGGAAGCTGGGATAGCGCTTGTCCCAGTGATGGCCGTTGCAGACGACGACGCCTTTGTATTTGCGCTTTTCGCCGTCGGCGAATTTCACAGTCCAGGTTCCGGCACCATCGGGCGACGCGTGCGCTACGCTTTTATTGAACTCGCTCGAGCCCAGAAGGCCGCGCTCTTTCGCGAATGCGGTTAGGTAGGCGAGCATCTGATCGGCGGATGGAAAATCCGGATATTCATCCGGCATCGGGAAATCGGTGTACTCCGTCGCCTTCTTGGACGAGACGATGTGCGCGTGCCGATAAACGCCATGCAGCCAGTTGCCACCGACACCCGGAGCTGCATCGACAAGGTCGAAGGGAATACCGTGACGCTTCAATGCTGCCGCCATCGCGAGGCCGACCGGGCCTGCACCGATGACGAGGTGGCGCTCGAGCGTGCTTATTCCTTCGCTCATTCTACAAACATTCCTTCGGCTGAGGCACACGTTCTTTAGCAAACTGCTTTCGGAGCGTGGGGGTCCATTCGAAGAGGTGGTAACTTGTCGAAGTTAGACCTCGATACATCATTGAGGGCGCGCAATGCGAGCGCAGGATCGTCGCAAAGCGTGGTGGGATATGCCGCGCTCCACTATTATACGGAAAAAAATGAGCTTTTCTTGGTTACCGTTAGGGCGGCGCTATTCAGCAGCCGCGCCACCGGCAATTTCGGTCACTCCGAAACGGCGCTGAATGTAATCCTCGACGATTGCCTTGAAATCACCTGCGATATTCGGCCCGCGAAGGGTCATTGCCTTTTTTCCGTCGATGAACACCGGTGCTGCGGGGGATTCGCCTGTACCAGGGAGCGAGATGCCGACATCGGCATGCTTGCTTTCACCCGGACCGTTCACGATGCATCCCATCACAGCGAAATTGAGAGTCTCGACTCCGGGATACTGGGTTTTCCAATCCGGCATGCGATCGCGGATCATATCCTGGATGTCGCGGGCGAGTTCCTGGAAGACGGTGGACGTCGTGCGTCCGCATCCGGGACACGCGGCAACGACCGGAACGAAGGACCGCAGGCCCATCGTCTGCAGCAGTTCCTGCGCGGCGCGCACTTCCTGCGTACGATCACCGCCCGGCTCGGGCGTCAGCGAATAGCGGATCGTATCGCCAATGCCCTGCTGGAGGAGAATGCCCAGCGCGGCCGACGAGGCGACGATGCCCTTCGAGCCCATGCCCGCTTCGGTGAGGCCAAGGTGGAGTGCGTAGCGGCTGCGATCGGCAAGCATCGCATAGACGGCGAGCAGATCCTGCACCGACGACACCTTGCCCGATACGATGATCTTGTCGCGTCCGAGGCCCATTTCCTCGGCGCGTTCGGCGGAAAGCAGAGCCGATTGCACCATAGCCTCGTGCATGACGCTGCGGGCCGATTTGGGGGCCGGAGAGTTGGCGTTCTCGTCCATCAGATGCGTGAGAAGCTCAGCGTCGAGCGAGCCCCAGTTGACGCCGATCCGGACAGGCTTGCCGTGCTTCAGCGCCGTTTCGATGATGGCGCCGAACTGGCGGTCCTTTTTGTCTTTGAAGCCGACGTTGCCGGGATTGATACGGTATTTGTCGAGCGCTTCGGCGCAAGCGGGGTTATCGCCCAAGAGCTTGTGGCCGATGTAATGGAAGTCGCCGATCAGCGGTACGGTGACGCCGCGCTGGCGCAACTGATCGCGAATATGGGGAACGGCCTTCGCGGCTTCGTCGCGATCGACGGTGATGCGGACGAGTTCAGAGCCCGCTCGCGCGAGGTCAGCGACTTGCTTCACCGTCGAGGCAATATCCGCCGTGTCGGTGTTGGTCATCGACTGGACGACGACGGGCGCACCGCCGCCAACCTTTACGCCGCCGACGTTGACAGCGACGGTTTCGTGCCGGGCTTTCATCGTGATGCTGCCGCTGTGCGACATCGTAAAGGCCTTTCCCAACCCCTGTGTGGCTTCTTCTAGCGCCCTCTGCGGCTTCCCGCCAGAAGCGATATGGACGCTATTGTGCACAGCGCTATGACGATGCTGGGGCCGCCGGGCGCATCGCTCGAAAGCGACAGCCAAAGCCCGAGGAAAACGCCCAAAATGGCCATGCCCGCGGCCAGAACCGCCATTCTCTCCGGGGTGTCGGATAGTGGCCGGGCGGCAACGGCTGGAACCACCAGAAACGCCATCACGAGCAAAATGCCGACGATCTTCATGGCGACCGCAATGACGACTGCCAGCAGAAAATCGAACGCCGCCCGGGGAAGCCGTGGGTTGATGCCCTCGGCCGTCGCCAGATCCTCGTGCAATGAGAGGCGCACGAGGGGCTGCCAAAGGTAGAAGGTGATGGCGACGACGACCGCGCCCCCGCCATAGATCCAGTAGAGATCGTTTTTGGTGACCGCAAAGACATCGCCGAAGAGATAGCTCATCAGGTCAATCGCGGGGCCTTTGACGAGCGCAATGGCCGCGATGCCGAGGGCGAGCGTCGCGTGGTGCATGAGGCCCAGCGCGGAATCGAGCGGCACCATTTGCTGGCGAGAGAGAAGCGTCAGTACGCCCGCAGCGGCGATGGCCGCGAGAATAACAGCGAGCGTCAGATCGACATTCGCCGCAAGGCCAAGCGCGACGCCCAAGAGGCCAGCCTGCGACAGCGTCTCGCCGACGTAGGACATCCGTCTCCAGACGACGATGCATCCCAAAGGCGCTGCGATGATTGCTAGTCCGAGAGCGGCGAACAGCGCGCGCCAGACGAACGGCTCAGGCCACTCAAACACTCAGGAGCCTCGCCCGGGAGGCGGCACGTCCGCGAGAGGTTTGGGTTCGCCCGTCAGATCGTGCCGATGATCGTGGTGATGGCGGTAGACCCCGAGCACGGAAGCGGCCTGCGGTCCGAAGATGCGAGCATAAGCGGCGTGCTGCGACACGTCTTCGGGCTTGCCCGAGCAGCAGACATGGACGTTGACGCAAATCACGCGATCACTGCGCGCCATGACGACATGAAGATCATGCGAGACCAGAAGAACACCAAGGTCATGTTTGGCCCTGAGACGGTCAATCAGATCGTAGAGATCGGCTTCGCCGGTGAAATCGACGCCGCTCGCGGGCTCATCAAGAATGAGAAGGTTCGGCTTACGGAGAAGCGCTCGGGCGATCAAGACCCGCTGCGTTTCGCCACCGGACAATTTCGACAACTGCTGGTTGATCGTCTTCGCCGCGCCCGTTTCTTCGAGCGCCGACTTGATGTCCCTTTGAGTTGCATGCTCACCGAGTGTGAGAAAGGATCCGACCGTCATCGGGATCGCCGAGTCGACTTCGAAGCGCTGCGGGACGTAGCCGATGCGCGTCGAGGCGGGCTTGACGATGCGCCCCTGTTCCGGTTGCTCGATCCCGAGCAGAATTCGCACGAGCGTCGTCTTGCCGGCGCCGTTCGGTCCGATCAGCGTGACGATCTCGCCGCGCCGGACATCGAGATTGATGTCGGACAGGACCTCGCGGCTGCCGCGCCACATCGTGACGCCACGTGCTGAAATCAGCGCTTTAGGGTCGGGCTCGCCCTCGAGTTCCGCGGCAAATGCTTGGTGGCCGTGGTTATGTCCGCAGCTGCACGGAACGGCCGCGGCGCTATTTGCGCCTTTGCCACTTGGCGTCGGCATTCCTGGTGCGTCACGTGATGACAAACGTGTTTCTCCATGCCCGCAGGCCCGGCGACGAAACTTCTTTATTTCATCGCATTTTCTTCACGCAAACCGGTGCCCACTTTGCTTGAAAATGCTCCGGCTCGCGGTCTTGCTGATATTCTCTATGCCTTGTTGCGGCGCGCGGCGCATTCCTGGCACGTACCGGAGACTTCGACAAACCGCACGCGAGGCTCGAATTTGGCGCCTTCGGCCGCGGCGTCGATGGCGTGGAAGATGTCGTCACCATCGACTTCCTGCACAACCCCGCATTTCTCGCAACTCAAGAACATCGGACGGCGTCCGGTTCGAGGTTGGTGCAAGCGGCGGCAGGCGAAATATGCGTTCTTGCTTTCGAGCCGATGGACGACGCCCGCCTCGAGTAGCGCATCCAACGCTCGGTAAACCGATATGGGCGCGAGCCTCGTGCCTTTCTTGGCGAGACGATCGAGGACCTCATAGGCGCCGACGCTCGCGAGCGTCGAGGCGATTTCCTCAAACACCTTGCGGCGGAGGTCGGTGAACCGGATGTTCTTTTCCGCGAAGATGGCGGTTGCCTGCTCGACCGAGGTTTTAACTCGCTCGCGGGCGCGTTGTTCTTCGGCTGCTGCTGTTACCATAACAGTCCTCTAAGCCCGATCAGACGCACTTGGAACGCTCGCCGCTTGGAGTCCTCAGGCTGGCGGACAATATAACATGTCGTGATTACCCGCTATTCAGTTCAAGGCGGCGCTGCGCTTTTTGTGCGGCGCAGCTATGTGCTTGACCCTCTGGCATTAACGATTCAACTTCCGAAATCTAAAGAGAAGTTCATGCGATGAGCACTTTTCGTCTTAATGTTGCCGCCAATTGGCCGGTTCGGCCGCGCAATTATTAAGCAACGCAGCGGGCGATTCGCCGGAAACACAGGGCTGGGACGGTTTTCAGCATGGACGTGAAGTTTCTGATCGACGGGCTGGCGGAGAACGCACGGCCGATCGGCATCGCCGTTTTCCTGGCGTGCACCGTCGCCCTTCTCCTGCGAACACGGGTCGCCCGGCGCATCCGAACTGCCATCGAAGAGACCGTATTCTCGAATTGGCGCCTAGCCCTGCTCGGCACGACCGGCATCGTTCTATCGGCTGCGGCCGGTTGGCGGACCTGGGAAGGAATGTACAATTTCACCGGCGAGCCCCTGCTCTCCGGCATGGTGACGTTCGGCATTCAAGGCATCATGCTGATCGTCGCGTGGCTGATCGGCGAAAGCTTCGCGACCGGAATGAACTCGCGTGCGCGACCGGGGCAGTCTTCGCTCGTCAGCTCCGCCGCGCAGCCGTGGATCGGCTCTTTCATCGGGCTCCTGCTCTTCATCACCGGGTTCGTCCTGTTTCTCCAATGGTCGGGACCGGCCGACGTCAAACATGGCGGCGTCGAGGACATCAACTGGTCCGCCGCCAGCGACAAATTCCTGATGTTCGGAGCAGGCCTGCTCCTTTTTGCGCTTTTTGCACTCTATGCGGCGAGCGATCTGGTGCGCCCCTACGTGCAGGTCGTCCGCGTCATCATCCGGAATTCGATGCTTTGGCTGATGTTCCTCGCCTGCATGGCGACGAGCGTTTTCTTCTCGTTCGACAGCTTCTTCACGGCGATCTTTCCGCCATCGGAGCGCGTGCGCGCGGCGGAGCTGCGTGCGCAGAACCAAGTCTCCGGTATCATCACCGACATCGAGCAGGCGATCGCGAAACGTCGCGGGAGCCTTGCGGAGGAGCTTTTCACGACGGATGCGTGGAAGGGCTACGAGCAGCAGCTTGAAAACATCACGAAGGCGGCGGCCCAATCGCAGGGCGTCATCGAGCGTTACGTCAACGATCAGATCGAGGAGCACCGGCGCTCGGTCAAGGAGCAGCAGGAGCGGATATCCTCGGCGCAGGCGGGTCAGGCCGGATTGGCCAATCGCAAGACATCGCTGACGGATGAGAAGTCGAACCTCGCCGCGCAGAGGCCGGAGCTTGCCGCTGACTATGCGGCCAAGAAGGCCGAGTACGACGCGAAGCTCCGCGATGTCGATGCCAAGCGCGTCGAAGCACTGGCTGAAGACAAGGGCGTCGAAGGCAGCGGCAAGGCTGGCCGCGGCCCGCTTTACCGTCAGCGGATGGACGAGCTTGGCCAGCTTCAGGCCGCCGCACAGATTGCCCAGGAGCGGATGAAGGACGCGCAGAAGCGTCTCACGGGTGTCGAGTCCCGGCTTTCGGCCGTCGATCGCGAACTCGCGACGCTCGACGGCGATCTCGCGAAGTACAAGGGCGAGGCGGAAACGGCCGAGCAGCGCATCAAGCTCGCCGAGGGCACCCTTGAGACCGATACCGGACCGAAGATCGATCCGGCGCGCATCCTGCCGCTCTTCGAGCAGACGAAATCCGAGTTCCGGGCCGACCCGACGGTCGAACATCTCGGCGCTGTCCAGCGGATGTGCGGGGACATCACCACCGCCATGCAGGCGACGCCGGAGACGAAGGCTCTCGTTTCGAGCGTCGATTGCGATCCGAAAACGACGGCCGACGCAGCGTCGACGCTGTTCGCGCTGCAGGCCGGCACGAAGGTTTTTGAGAATACGTGTGTCGGCGGCGACAAGCTCAATGCCAACAAATCGACGGACGATCTCTTCGCGTTCGCGCGGCAGTGCCTCTCCGACAGCGCGTTGCCGAGCGCCGACACGGACGCGCTCAGAACGCACATCAATCACATCGAGCTCGCGCGCGATGACAAGGCGCATCGCTTCGTCGTGACGCTCAACGCGTTCCAGGATGGAAACCGGCTTGCCTATCTCGCGCTCGCGATCGCGATCGGCCTTGACGGGTTGATCTTCATGTCGGGCCTTTTCGGAGCCAATGCGGTTCGCTCGCCGCTTTCCGATATTCCGAGCTTCAGAACGCGCTCGGGCGCCCAGCTCGAGGCGACGATCAACGCTGCTCTCGGCGCGCATCCCTATGAGACTGCGTGGCTGACGCTGACGTCTCTGAGGCCGATCACCAATCAGGACGGGTTTTCCGCGCTTGCCGATTTGAGCGCGATGGAGCGGTCGCAAGCCGATCGCGTTCGCATGGTGCTGACAGCGGGCGCGGATATCGGCGCCGTCGAGAACGTCAGCCACAATCCGGAGCGTTACCGCGTCCGAAGCGAGTTGCGCGAATACCTCTCGTCCGTTTGCGACAAGCAGTTCAAGACCGACGCGACCGCCAAAGACCGGGCAAGGCTCGATCAGCTTGTCGCCGCAGCGCTCGCGCCGCATCCGCGCGAGCATTCGGAGATCGTGCTGAATACGCTTGAGCCGATCCGCGAAACAGAAGGCTTCACCTCGATGGTGACGCTGACGGACGTCAGCAATGATTACGACTCGCGCGTCGTCCGTCGCGTGATGAACGCCGGTGCGGCCGTCAAGGCCGTGGCGCCCGACGTCAAGATCGATGATCGCTACTACATTCGCCCCGCGCTCTACGAAACGCTTCTCACGATCCGGGCGACGGCTCCCGAGAGTCCGGGATATCGCGGTGACTGGGGGCGGTTCGAGGGCGTGCAGCATCGCCCGGCGCTGGATGGCGGCGTGTTACGGGACACGCAGCAAGAATTGCCTTTGGCGAGGGAAAACGCTCCCAAGATCGAACGGCGGCGCGAGCAGCAGGCGTTGCCTCCGGTCCAACCGCTTTCGCCTGAAGAACGTCAGCAGCTCGTCGCTTACTATCGTGAAGCGTTGCTTGAAGCTGTGAATTTGCGGTCCGACATCGTCGATACGCGTTTGAGCCTTCCGCAATCGCGTGACGCGATCCTGGAAGCGTGGAGAGCTCTCAACGCACACAGCAAGAAAAACGAGAACCTCGATTTCCTGCTGCGCGAATTTCAAAACGGACAGGAGCGTCTTCTAGAGGACGTTGTTTCTCGTCTCCGCAGAGAAGCCGGTGGTGACGATCGGAAACAACGTCTGATCGATACCGTTGACGACCGCGTGCACGAAGACCTGACCCTTTATCTGTTGTTCCCAGAAACAGGTCTCATCAGCACTTTGATCGACGACCTCGAGACTGCAGCGCAGCCGGACGAGGGTCTCGCCCACGGCGAGCAGGATCTGAAGGATCAGCTCAAAAACGTTCAGGAAGCGCTCGGCCGGCTGGACCTCGACAATCCGCGCTCCTGGGACGAAATTCGCCAGAAGCTTGCGCTTAGGACTGGAACGGATTTCCGGAGCCTGATGAAGAGGCCGTTTGGTCAGCCTCCTCCGGACGAAGACGGCGAGGCTTGAGGTCAGAGCTTGAATTCGACGACCTTCTGACGCTGCGTTCCGAGGCCTTCGATCTTGAGCTCCATCACGTCGCCCGGCTTCAGGAATTCCCTCGGATTGCGCGCTGTGCCAACGCCGGGGGGCGTGCCGGTGGTGATGATGTCGCCGGGATCTAGCACCATGAACTGCGTTACGTAGGCGAGAAGCTCCGGGATTTTGAAAATCATCGTGGACGTCGAGCCCGTTTGCTTGCGCACGCCGTTGACGTCCAAGGACATGGCGAGGTTATCGGGATCGGCAATTTCGTCCGGCGTGACGAGCCAGGGACCGATCGGGCCGAACGTCTCCGCCGACTTGCCCTTTACCCACTGACCTGCGCGCTTGCTTTGGAAGACGCGCTCCGACACGTCATTGCAGATGCAGTAGCCGGCGATGTAGTTCGCCCAGTCCTTCGCTTCCACGTATCGCGCGCGTGCGCCGATGACGAAGGCGATTTCGCATTCCCAGTCGAGATGGCGTGAGTTTCGCGGGTACATGACGTCGTCGTTGGGACCGCAGATCGACGTCGTGGCCTTGTTGAAGAGAATGGGCTCGGCCGGGATTTCCTGTCCCGTCTCCTTCGCGTGGTCGGCGTAGTTGAGGCCGATCGCGATGAAGTTGTGCGTGCCGGCGACGGGAGGTCCGAAACGGACATCGCTGGGCGCCTTGGGCAGTGACGCGAGATCGAGGCTGCGCAACCGTGCGAGAGCCGCTTGCGAAAGGTGTTCGCCTGCAAGATCCGGAATGATGCCTGAGAGATCGCGAACGGCGCCTTCCTTATCGAGGATGCCGGGTCTTTCGGCACCCGGGGCGCCAAAGCGTACGAGTTTCATCTACAGGTGTCTCCAGAGGCTGCCGCCAAACCGTTCGGGCGAGCTTCTAAGCAGAAAACGCCCGGGCTGCCAATCGCATGGCGATAAGCGGTGCTGGGAACCTGTCAGCGTGCGTGCCCCAAAATAAGAGGCGTCATCGGAACTTGAGCCTTCTCCGCTGGTTGTTATGAGGCTGCGAAGCGTTCGCAGAAGTTGCGAACCACGCCAGACGGCATGTCTCAGCCTTTCAGTCTGGGGAATGATCGATGCGAACGAGGTTTTGGGCCGGCCTTTGCCTCCTGGTCATCGTTGGCGCCGCGAGTGCCGGACCTCGAACTGCGATCGCCGACACTGCCGCCCTAGCTCAACAACCTGTCGCCCAGCCGGACGCCGCGCCGCCTGCCAATCCGGAGATCAAGCCAGCGCCGGTGGAGCCCGCGCCTTCCGGAACACCGGCGGTGGTGGTGGACGACAGTATGGTCTCGACCTTGCTTGGAAAGGACGTGAAAAGCACAACCGGCGAAAAGCTTGGGCAGATCACCGATATCATCGTCGGACATTCAGGTGATGTGCGCGCCGCGGTCATCGACTTCGGCGGTTTCCTCGGCGTCGGCTCGCGCAAGATCGCTGTTGCGTGGCCGGTTTTGCATTTTTCGCCTCAGGGGATCACCCTCGAGATGGGACGCGATGCGCTGCGCGTGACGCCGGAATATCATCCGGGCGAACCCATCGTCATTGTCGGCGCGGCCGGCATGCCGCCGCCACAGAATCCCCCCTCGCCTCCGCCGCAATCTCCGGCGGCAACCAAATGACGGCCAGACATTCGTCCGTCTCATCTTCCCCTTTCTCTGCCGCGGATTGAGACATGCGCGGCTTCAAAGGGCCGGTGGCGCCTTCTATCCACGCACCGTCCAAACGAAGCCAGATCGGCGTCGACTGGTTCGCATTTTTCCTCGCCGATGCTCAGGTCGGGTTCGGTCCGTTTCTGACTGTTTATCTGACATCAGAAAAATGGACGAATGCCGACATAGGTATCGTGCTGACGGTCGGCAGCCTCATCGCTCTTCTCGGACAATTGCCTGCCGGAGCGCTCGTCGATGCGGTCGGACGAGAGCGGACACTGGCTGCCACCTGCACCCTGATCGTCGGCGCCACCGCATTTTCTATCGCGATCTGGCCGACGTTCTACGCCGTGTTTCTGGCGCAAGTGTTTCACTCGGGGGCGAGCGTCGTAATCGGGCCCGCGCTGGCAGCGATCAGCCTTGGGCTTGTTGGTCATAATCTCATCGGCGAGCGGTTGGGCAGAAATGCCCGGTTTTCCTCGCTCGGCAGCATGTTCGCGGCCGCGAGCATGGGAGCCTGCGGCTATTATCTGTCAAGTCAGGCCGTCTTCTTCGTCTCGGCTGCGATGACGATCCCGGCGGTAATGGCCCTCTACTTGATCCAGCCGTCAGACTTTCATCGCGAAGAACTGGAGCCGAAACCGGAGCCTGAATATCACCCTCTGCATGCCGCAAAGACGATCATCAGTAAGCGGCCACTCTTGATCCTCGCGGCGTCCGTTGGGCTCTTCCATCTCGCTAATGCCGCGGTGCTGCCGCTCGCCGCCAACCTCATCACGCTGCGCTCGAGCAGGGCCGCCACCGTTCTCGTCGCGCTTTGCATCATCGTTCCCCAGTTCATCGTCGCGTTGATCTCGCCTTGGATGGGCCGCTACGGCGATCAACATGGACGCCGGCCCCTTCTGCTTCTTGGATTTGCCGCCCTTCCTGT
Organism: Hyphomicrobium sp. 99; assembly: GCF_000384335.2. NCBI lineage: Bacteria > Pseudomonadati > Pseudomonadota > Alphaproteobacteria > Hyphomicrobiales > Hyphomicrobiaceae > Hyphomicrobium > Hyphomicrobium sp. 99. Next base: position 812,880 of record NZ_KQ031382.1, on the reverse strand, counting down.
TCGTGCGGTCCTGTTCTCCTACAGCTCCGATCCGATCGTGATGGTCGCAATCCAATTGCTCGACGGCATCTCGGCGAGCGCGCTTGGCGTGCTGGTCGCTGGCGTCGTGGCGGACGTGACGCAGGACTCAGGAAACTTCAATCTCGCACTCGGATTCGTCGGCGTTTCGATGGGGCTCGGCGCATCGATCAGCACGACGCTCGCTGGTGAGATCGCGCTGCATTTCGGAACGTCCGCGGCGTTTCTGACGCTCGCGGTGATCGGATTGATCGCGTTCCTTGTCGTTACGCTGGCGATGCCTGAAACGAGGAACATCGAAGAGCCTGTCGGCGAATAGCTAAGTCCGCGCCGGTTTCGCGCCGGACGCTGGCGCGCCCACAATTTGCTTGTCCGCCGGTTCGCGCTTCGCCCCGGTTAGCCAGTTGGACAGGCGATCCATGTAGAGAAAGATGACCGGCGTCGTGAACAGCGTGAGGACCTGGCTGATGGCCAAACCGCCGACCATCGCGTAGCCGAGAGGCTGACGGATTTCCGCGCCGGTTCCCGAGCCGAGCATCAAGGGCACGCCGCCGAGCAGCGCCGCCAGCGTCGTCATCATGATCGGCCGGAAGCGCAACAGCGATGCCTTGCGTATCGCTTCGAGGGAGGACAGATGCTCGTTCCGCTCAGCGTGAATGGCGAAGTCGACGAGCATGATGCCGTTCTTCTTGACGATGCCGATGAGCAAGATGATGCCGATCATCGCCACGAGGCTGAAATCGTATCCAAAGATCATGAGCGTCGCGAGTGCGCCTGCGCCAGCTGACGGCAACGTGGAAAGGATCGTGATCGGGTGGATGTAACTTTCATAGAGAATGCCGAGGATCAAATAGACGACAAAGAGCGCGGCTGCGATCAGCAGCGGGATCGTCGTCAACGATTGCTGGAACGCTTGAGCATTGCCTTGGAATGTCGACTGTATCGATGCGGGCATGCGAAGCTCTCGCCCGGCTGCTTTGATCGCGTCCGTTGCGGTACCGAGGGAGCTTCCCGGCGCTAGGTTGAAGCTGATCGTGATCGCGGGGAACTGTCCCTGGTGCGAGATCGAAAGCGGCGCAGTGGGACGCGTGGTCCAGCTTGCGAACGTTGCGAGCGGAACGAGGCCGCCGGTCGTCGGCGAGCGGATGTAAATGTTGTCGAGGCTTTCCGGATCGCCTTGGATGGAGGGCAGCACCTCCATAATGACGTGGTAGCTATTTTGCTGCGTGAAATATTGGGCGATTTGGCGCTGCCCGAATGCGTCGTAGAGCGTGGCGTCGATTGCATCGGGCGTCAGTCCGTAGCGCGAGGCTTCGTCGCGATTGATGTCGACGGTCAGCGTCGTGCCCGCCATTTGTTGATCGCTCGCGACGTCGCGAAGTTCGGGCAGCGTTTTCAGCTTATCGAGAACTTTCGGCGCCCACTTGTTGAGCTCGTTGGAGTCTGCGTCTTGCAGCGTATACTGGAACTGCGTCCGAGAGGCGCGACCGCCGACGTTCACATCTTGGGCGGCCTGCATGAAGAGACGCGCACCTTCGACTTTCGCAAGCTTCGGCTGAAGCCGGCGAATGACCTGAAACGCCGAAGCGTCGCGCTGGTCCTTGGGCTTCAAGGTAATGTAGACGCGACCATTGTTGAGTGCCGCCGTGGAACCCCCAGCTCCGATAGCCATCGCAACGGTTGCGACGGCGGGGTCGCTCGCGACCACATCCCCAAGCTGCTGCTGACGACTGAGCATAGCTTGGAACGAAATATCCTGAGCAGCTTCGGAAATGCCCGTGATGAGGCCCGTGTCCTGTTGCGGAAAGAAGCCCTTCGGGATTTCGATGAAGAGAACCACGGTCAGCGCCAGCGTCGCGAAGAAGGTCATCAGCGTCATGAACTGATGGCGAAGAACGAAATCGAGGCCTCGGCTATAGCCATTCAGCAGCGCCTCGAAGCCGCGCTCGCTCAAATTGTAGAGCCGGCCGTGTTTGACGTCCTTTTCGCTTTTCAAAAACCGCGACGCCATCATTGGCGTCAGCGTCAGCGAAACGAAGGCGGAGACCGCGATCGTCATCGTGACCGTGACCGCAAACTCGCGAAACAAGCGACCGATGATGCCGCTCATGAACAACAATGGGATAAACACGGCGATGAGCGAAATACTGATCGATATAACCGTGAAGCCGATCTCTTCGGCACCTTTCATCGCGGCGTCATAGGGCGAGTCACCGTCCTCGACGTAGCGGACGATGTTTTCCAAAACGACGATCGCATCATCGACGACAAAGCCGACGGAAATCGTCAAAGCCATGAGAGAGAGATTATCGAGGCTGTAGCCCATCTCATACATCAGGGCACAGGCGCCAAATAGCGCGAGCGGAACGGTGACGCTCGGAATGATGGTCGCCCACAAACTTCGCAAGAACACGAAGATGACCGCGACGACGAGCGCGACCGAAAGAAGAAGCGTGAATTCGACATCGTCAACGGAGGCGCGGATTGTTTCCGTCCGATCACTCAGAATTTCGATTTGAAGCGCCTTCGGCATCGATGCCTGAAGGCGTGGCAATTCAGCTTTGATGCGATCCACGGTGTCAATGACGTTCGCACCGGGTTGCTTGAATACGATGAGAAACACGCCGCGCTTGCCGTTCGTCCACGCCGCTTTCTTCGCGTCCTCTGGACCGCGGATTGCCTTACCCACATCGCGAACGCGTATCGGACTTCCGTTGCGGTAAGCGATGATCACGTCGTCCCAGGATTTCGCGTCGATCAATTGATCATTGGTGTAAATCGTGTAGCCGCGATTGGTGCTATCGAGTGAGCCCTTGGGGCTGTTGACGGTTGTGATCGACAGCGGTGTGCGAACCTCTTCAAGAGTTAGATTGCGCGCGTAGAGCTTGGCGGGATCCAATTGAATGCGAATCGCTGGCTTCTGCTCGCCGCCAATCGTCACCTGTCCCACTCCACTGATCTGGCTGATCTGCTGCGCGAGCTTGGTGTCGGCGTTGTCGTCGACCGCCGTCAGAGGCATTTCGTTGGACGACGCGGACAGGATCAAAATGGGGCTGTCAGCCGGATTGACCTTCCGATAAATCGGCGGCTGCGGCAGATTTGTTGGCAGCTGGCCGCCAGCGGCGTTGATGGCTGCCTGGATGTCGTTAGCGGCGCCGTCGATATCGCGATCCAGATCGAACTGCACGACGACGGTCGTGACGCCGAGGCCGCTCGTCGATGTCGTCTGAGTGACCCCGGGGATCTGTGCGAACTGGCGCTCCAACGGCTGCGCCACGTTCGATGCCATCGTTTCGGGACTGGCGCCGGGAAGCGTGGCCGAGACCTGGATGGTTGGGAAGTCTATCTGCGGCAGCGGCGCGACGGGAAGATTCAGGAAGGAGATGATGCCGACAAACAGAATGCCGGCCATGATCAGCGAGGTCCCGATCGGATAGCGAATGAAAATGCCGGAAACGCCACCGCTCGCCATGTCACTCAGCCTCTAAAACGGTGCGCTTTGACTCGGATGCCGTGGCGCGCGGCGGCTTCTGGTTTTCCTTCTGATCTTTTTTTTTCTGGTCGTCTGGCAGATCGACGGTCGAACCGGGCTCCAGGCGATAGTAGCCGGATGTGACGACCTGCTCTCCGGCTTTCACGCCGCTCTTGATGACGGCTTGGCCATCTTGAATCTCGCCGACGACGAGATCGCGCCGCTCGGCTTTCTTGTCGGGTCCAACGACATAGGCAAACAGTTTGTCAGGGCCGCGCTGGACGGCGGCATCGGGAATGACGACGACATTTTTCTCCGTCCTGATCAACAGACGCGTCACGACGGTCAGTCCGGGCCACAGTGTCGTTTGCTCGTTCGTAAATTTTCCCTTCAATTTGATCGAGCCCGTCGTCGTGTCGACCTGGTTATCGACGAGCGAAAGCTCGCCCTTGGCGAGTTCCTGCTTGCCGTCCGAGGTGAAGGCGGTGACGGGAAGCGGTCCGTGCTTCAGCTCATCGAGGATGTGCGGAAGCTTTTCTTCGGGCTCCGTGAAAATCACCGCGATCGGTTGAATTTGCGCGATGGTCGCGACGCCGCCTGTATCTCCGGCGTGAATGATGTTGCCCTGATCGACGAGACGAAAACCGACGCGGCCGGAGATCGGGGCCTTGATGGTCGTGTAGACCACTTGGACCTGCGTGTTTGCAATCGCTCCGACATCGGCTTTTATGAGCGACTCTTGCTGAGTGATGCTGGAGCGTTGCGTGTCGATCTGTTGTTGCGTGGTTGCGAGCGTGCCGACTTTCTCGAAACGTTCGAGATCGCGTTTCAGGTTGGAGAGATTGGCTTCATCCTGCGATTTCTTTGCGACCGCCTGATCGAGGGCCGCCTGATAGGGTCTCGGATCGATCTGGATCAGAAGATCACCGGCTTTGACGAACTGGCCCTCATCGAAGGCCACCTTGGTAATTTCACCGTCAACGCGCGAGCGAACCGTCACCGTATTCCAGGCTTGCGCCTGTCCGAGGCTATCCAGGTAAACGGGAAAATTCTTAATCTCGGCCGTTGCCACCGAAACCGGAACGCGTTCGTCGGGCTTCTTTTGAGCCGTTTCCGTGTGCCCACGATGCTGCTGCCAAGCCCAGTAGCCGCCGCCGGCCAAGCCTGCCAGAATTATCAGCCAAATGAACGTTCTGGCGCGGGACCTCGACACGTCTACTCCGTGCGTAGCAACTGAGGAGCTGTGAGGCGGATACCCCGTCTCGCATAAACGACGGTTTCAAGCAGCAGTTCCGTCGGAAATCTTTTCGCACGTACCGGTCAATGGACGGCGGTCATACCTATTTGCTACGGTAAATATTGTAATGCGAACGCCTCGTGTCGAGAGAGGTTTCGCTCAATTGCGATGACCTGCTGAAACCTTTATTTCTGCCGATCCCATTCGTCGCCGACGGGCGAAACAGCTGGCCGGGATAGAACTTGCGGTTTAGTCACGGGACGGCAGCGTTTCCAGACCTTCAGTCCACGGCATTGTTTACGCACCACGCACCACTTCGGTGAGCACATCCGGCCCGAATGGATTAGGCGAGCGACGATCGCCCTCAGGCAACGATCATCAGACGACCAGGAACACGATGGATGCAAGGGCCATGGCGAATGTCGCGATCCAGCCAATTACAAGCATCGGGAGCGGAAGCGTCAGCCGCCCCATGACGCGAGGGTTCATCGACATTACCATCATCACAGCCATGAGCGGCGCTGCCAATATTCCATTGACCACCGCGGTCCAGTACAGCGCCTTGATGGGATCGATGGACGTGAAATTTAGCAACACGCCACCGAGCGTCGCGACCGCTATCGTCGCGTAGAACGCCTTGGCTTCTCGCAGCCTGTGATCGAGACCTTGCCTCCAGGAAAAGAGCTCGCTCACGCCATAGGCGGCCGAACCGGCAAGGACCGGTACGGCGAGCATGCCTGTTGAAATGATTCCGATCGCGAAGAGTGCAAACGTGAATTCGCCCGCCACAGGCCGCAGCGCTTCTGCGGCTTGCGAAGAGGTTTGGATATCGGTCACGCCGGTGGCGTTCAACGTCGCGGCCGTTGCGAAGATGATGAAGAGGGCGATGAGATTCGACACCCCCATTCCGAACATCGTGTCAATGCGAATGCGCGAAAGCTCCGGGCCCGCTTCTCGCGGCGTGACGCACAAAGGCTTGACGTGACGCCGGTGCAGTTCCTCCACTTCCTGGCCGGCCTGCCAGAAAAACAGATATGGGCTGATGGTCGTGCCGAGAACGGCGACCAGGGCCATTGCATGGGGACCGTCAAATACAAACTGTGGAACGAACGTTCCGAAGAGGGCCGTTCCCCACGGCACATGCGCGGTGAAAGCGACGCCCACATACGTGAACAAGCATAGCGTTGCCCATTTGAGCACGGCTGCGTACCGGGCGTAGCTGATGAACGTCTCCAGAAGAATGCACACGATGCCGAGCAACACGGTGTAGACACGCTCCGGGCCGCCAATCAGCAAGCCTACTGCAGCACCCATGGCGCCCAGGTCGGCACCGAGGTTAATCACGTTCGCCACGAGCAAGAGAAAGACAACTCCGCGGAGGAGCCACGGCGAATAGTGGCGTCGTAAATTATGCGCGATGCCATGCCCCGTTACGCAGCCGATCCTTGCGGCAACGGCTTGGATAGCGACCATCAGGGGAAAACTGAACAGCATGGTCCAAGCGAGCCCATAGCCGAATTGCGCGCCGACTTGGCTATAAGTCGCGATGCCGCTTGGATCATCGTCTGCTGCGCCCGTAACCAATCCTGGTCCGAGCGTCTGCAAGAACCCGGCGGACGAAGGCTGTGGCTCAATCCTGACAATGTCAGAGGTCGTTTCAGTCGCGCTCGGATCCATCGACATCTCCGCCCCCTCCTGCGAGCTGCAAAGCTCCTCAGAACGCCATAGCCAGTACCAAGATCAACTGCAACCGCTGGCATACTAGGGGAGATCAGGGCGGCCTTCGAAAGTCACGTTCTTAATAAGTTCATAATAATCTGATCGTGCCAACACTGTCACGAGCGCCGGGCACCTATCCTTCCTATCCATTTTCCGTTCGAGGTTTGCAAAATCCAGTCGGCTAGTTCGAGCAGACTATTGCAATCGCGCCAACATCTACGATGTGAGAGTGCACAATGAAGCCTAAGGGCAGCTCTGGTGGGGGGCCTTTGCATCCCAGTTCAGAGGAGTTGTCGGATGAAAATCAATTCAAAACACTTCGCGGCCGCACTCGTTGGTTCCCTTTCGTTGGTTGCGGTTTCCGTCTCCACGGCAAATGCGAACTATTTGGGCTTGGCTGACGGCAACCCGGGCCCCGCAGATACTTGGGCCGCAACTCATTCTGATTTCGGCAAAGTCACGCATTCCCATCAGGCAACGATGGGCTTCCGCGCTCCGAAAGATTGCGCGGGCTTGCGCGCAGCCGCGATCGAGACCGGATCGCGGCACATGTGGCGACGCTACCGCGCATGTGAAGGCTAGTAATCGATAGCTCCATCGAGAGGCGGTGGCTGGCGCGAGAGACGGTCCAGATGTTTCTGGCCGGCTTGGCGCCACTGCTACTCGCTCTCACGCGGCGGGCGCCGTGAAGCGTTACTGCGTCGCGTTCTGCAAAGCATAGCGGAAATTTATATAAGCCGTAATTACTGAAAAACTAACGAGTAGCGCCATTCGGCACTATTGCTCTGCCAAAACCGCCAATCCTAAATCGTCCCGGATTTCATTCGAACGCGCGAGCCAACTCTCGCGCAAGACCGGGACAGATAATGACAGCCTTATCGATTGTCGGAATATCAGGAAGTTTAACAAATCCCTCACGAACGACCGTGCTCGTCGACGCCATTTTGAAAGCCGTCGCCGAGCGCAGCGGCCACAAGACGAAGCTCCTGAAGCTGTCAGACTCTGCACCCGCACTGTTTGCCGCTACTTCGCCGGCCGATGTCGGCAAGGACGCGCGGCAATTCTTGGATCTGATCGAGGGCGCCGACCTGCTCGTGGTTGGAACGCCCGTCTATCGCGCCTCGTACACCGGCGCCTTGAAACACGTTTTCGATCTGGTCGATCACCGGCGTTTCGGCAGCAAGCCGGTCGCACTTGCCGCGACCGGCGGCAGTCCGCTGCATGGCCTTGTGATTGAGCACCAACTTCGCCCGCTGTTCGGGTTCTTGAATGCACTCACCCTGCCGACGGCAGTCTACGCGACCGAAGGCGACTTCTCGAACTATGCGATTGGCAGTTCCGCCATTCATGAACGCATCGAACGCGTCGCGAACGAGGCATTGATCCAGCTGACGCGGCACTCCCGCCCCGCCTCCCCGGACGCAGTATCCCCGCCCAAGGCCGTTGTTGCCTGAGCGGACTTATCGTCGGCATCCCCATGCTGAAGAAACGCGCGAACAAAAAGCCCACCAAGTCGCGCAATCCAGAACCCGTACATTCTTGACGAACGCCACCAAGCCCACTGCGACAGCCGAGCATTTCAGGAGATTACATGACAGGCTTTGCCCCGGAAAAAATCAACGTTCTCTGGTTTTTGCCGACGCACGGCGACAGCCGATATCTCGGAACGACCGTGGGCGGCCGTGCGGTGGACTTGCCGTACTTGCAGCAAGTCGCACAGGCCGCCGACAAGCTGGGCTTCTACGGCGTGCTTCTGCCAACTGGCAGAAGCTGCGAGGATAGCTGGATCGTCGCGGCCGCCTTGGCGCCGCTCACTCAGAACCTCCGTTTTCTTGTTGCAGTCAGACCAGGGTTGCAGCCACCAGCATTTGCCGCACGGATGACCTCGACACTCGACCGCATCTCGAACGGGCGATTGATGATCAATGTCGTCACCGGTGGCGATCCCTTGGAGAACAAAGGCGACGGATTGTTCGCCAGCCACGAAGAACGCTACGAGATCACGCGAGAGTTTCTCGACGTCTACAAGCGCATCCTTTCGGGCGAGACCGTGGACTACCACGGCAAGCACATTCACGCGGAAGATGCGCGCCTTCTTTTCCCGCCGGTGCAGGCCCCCTATCCGCCGCTTTACTTCGGCGGTTCGTCGGATGCTGCAAACAACGTCGCTGCGACCAGCATCGACAAGTACCTGACATGGGGCGAACCACCTGCCAGCGTCGCGGAAAAAATCGAGACCGTTCGAAAACTCGCGAAGGCTCAAGGCCGCGAGATCACCTTTGGCATCCGCTTGCACGTCATCGTGCGTGAGACCAACAAGGAAGCTTGGGAAGCGGCGGAGTCTCTCATTCAATATCTCGACGACGATACGATCGAAGCGGCGCAGAAAGTGTTCGCGCGCATGGATTCCGTCGGTCAACAGCGGATGCGGAAGTTGCACGGCGGAAGCCGCGAGAAGCTCGAGGTCAGTCCAAATCTATGGGCGGGCGTCGGGCTTGTCCGTGGCGGAGCTGGCACCGCCCTCGTCGGCGATCCCGACACGGTCGCGGAGCGCATCGACGAATACAGACGTCTCGGCGTCGATAGCTTCATTCTCTCGGGCTATCCGCATCTTGAAGAAGCCTATCGCGTTGGAGAACTATTGTTGCCGAAGCTGCCACTTCAGCATGAAACAAAACGTGCGGGCCTTTCTTTGAATACGGGACCGTTCGGTGAAACGATTGCCGGTGACCATCGACCAGCGGCACGTGCGAGCCAATCATGAACGTGGAAGTGCGGCGGCCAACCATCGCCATTGTGGGCGGTGGCTTTAGCGGCGCCGCGGTCGCCTATCATTTGGCGCGGCTTGGCGGACCGATCAAGGTCATCATCTATGAGCCGCGCGCGCTTCTCGGCGCAGGTCTCGCGTACGGTGCGAGCGATCCGAACCACCGCACCAACGTACCAGCGGCCAAGATGAGCCTCATTCCCGGCGATGAGGGACACTTCTTACGCTGGATCAACGAGACGGGAGCAATCTCCGATGATCCGGATGTCATCGGTGGCGACGGATTTGCCTATCCTCGACGATCCGTTTTCGGGCGCTACATGAACGAACAAGTTCGTCCGTTCGTAGAGTCGGGAGCAGTGGAACACGTCCGCGAACCCGTCACGGCGATCGAAAAGCAGGGAAACCGATGGACGGTGCGAAGCACCAATACGTCGGCGCATGCGGACTTTGTGATTATCGCCACCACGCATCCTGAGCCGCGCATTCCCTCGCCTCTTTTGAGCGCACTTGAAGGCGACCCGAGACTGATTGCCGATGCGACGCTTCCCGACGCGCTTGCAAGCGTTCAGAATAACGACCGCCTGCTGATTGTCGGAAGCGGGCTCACAATGGCCGATATCGTGGCGACCCTTGATGCTCAAGGCCACTACGGAAAAATAACTGCGATCTCTCGCCGGGGTCTTCGTTCGAAGACGCACGCGAAATCCCCACAGGAGCCTTTTGGCGATTTTTCCGATCCCTTGCCGAAAAGTGCCTCCGAGCTACTGCGGAGAACGCGAGAGACCATCAGACGCGCGGCCGCTCAGGGCATACCGTGGCAGGCCGTCATTGATGCGGTACGCGCTCAGGCACAGCGTTTTTGGCCGGCGTTGCCGGTTGCCGAACAACGCCGCATCGTTCGCCATCTCCGGCCCTATTGGGATGTTCACCGCTTCCGCATCGCTCCGCAGCCGGAAGCCATCATCCAAAAACGCGTCAACGCGGGCGTTCTGCAGTTCGTTGCGGCATCGATAGAGAGCCTCGAAGCTTCGACGAGTGAATTGGAAGTCGTGCTGCGTATCTCGAAATCGCACCGGCGGCTCGCCCGCACCGTCGACCGCATTATCCTTGCGACCGGCCCCAATCATGGGGGCATCCTTTCGACTCAGCCATTTCTGAAGAGCTTATCGCAGGACGGTTTCATCCACGCGGATTCTCTTGGCCTTGGGATCGCTTGCGATGCTCAGGGGCGGACCATAGACGCCCAAGGTCGACCGGATCAGAGCCTTTGGATAGCCGGACCTCTTGCGCGGGCTGCAGTCGGCGAATTGATGGGATTGCCGCAAATCTCAGAGTTTGCCGCACGCGTTGCCAATAATGTTTTCGAAGCCGCGCGTGAATACGCATGAACATCCCAGACGAAGCCGCTCCCGTAATTTTCTTTCTCGTGAGCGCACTCACATTCGCAATCGTCCTTCTTTATTCTCTCGCACGCGCGTGGGAGCAGGCGTTGTCCGCAGCGCCGCCCGAAGGCAAAGAGCTGGCGAAAAGTACGCCGCTCCCGAACGAAACTCTGAACCATCAGTTGAGTCATGGCGCGGACGCCGCGCAAACGCGGTCAACAGCCGTCGACGCTCGCACTCGTGACGCTGTGTCGGGACCCGAGCACTGAACTGGTGCGCTTCAAAGATTCTGGTTCGCGGCGGGATTGCCGCCGCGCAGGTCCATCACTCCGTTAGTGCGCGCGTGTGCCAAGGAAGGGACGTAAGGCCAGAACCATGGGAATGATGGCGGCCGCCGTCAAAGCCGCCGCGACGATGCCGGCGGTGCGGTCCCAGTGGTCTGCGATGGCGCCATAGGCAATCGGCGCCAATCCTCCGGAACCGATGACGCCGGTGTAGAACAGTGCGAAGGCTCGCCCGACCTCGCCTTTTTTCGAGAGCTCCGGCACGGTCCCGTAGAGGACCGACGACGTGCCGTTGAGGAAGATCCCGAGAAGCGGAAGAACGATTAGCGTCGGCGTGAGCGGCAGGCTCAAGCTCGCGATCATCAAGAGTGCTGTCATCGCTTCCGTGATGATCACGCTCCAGACGACGCCAAGATGTTGGCCGAGCCATCCGCAACAGGCCTTGCCCAGTGCGCCACCGGCGAACAGCAGCGCGAGGCCGATGCCGACGGTCGCTTCCTCGCCGCCCTTGGCGTGGAGAAGGAACGGGAGGAACAGAAGGTAGCCCATTCGCGTCGCTGTATCGAAAGCGCCGATGGTGAGAAGCAGACCGAAACCGCGCCCGTCTTGCCCTTTCCCTTCTTTTTCCTGTTTTAGATGCGGCGTGGAGGGCTGCTGCGGTAAGAGCATCAGCAAGGCAGAGGCAACCGCCAAACCGACGACAGCCATCAAGCCCACCACCGGCCGCCACGCCATGAGCGGAAGCAGCAGTGCCACGATCGCGGGAAAGATCGCTTTCCCAAGGTCGCCAGCGAAATTGTAGATGCCCAGCGGTCCTCGCGCTGCGTTTCCGTAGGTATCAGTCACGAGGAGCGACGCGCGCGGATGCTGAATGCTTGATCCGATGCCAGCGAAGATGAGACCGGCGCAGAGACCCGGCAAGCCGAAGGGAAGCGCCATCACGAGAAATCCCGCCGCGGCAAGGAATGTCGCCATAGCGAGCGCTGCACGCGCGCTCAGCCGGGCGGTAAGCCTGTCGGCCGGAACCTGCAAGCCTCCCATCGTTCCGTAATAGAGCGCCCGAACCACCGCGAGACCGGCATAGGAGAGGCCAAACTCCCTCTGCCAGACCGGCAGAAGTGCGTAGAGCTGATCGGTAAAACCGTCGTGCAGGAGATGGGCGAGGCAGGCGCCCGCGAGGTTGCGTCGTTGCGGGGACCATTGCGTGTTTTGGTCCCGTTCCGTCGCCACCGTCGTGCTCTGCATGCTGGCTTCGCCTCCCTGTGGCGAAACCCTATACCGGTGATTTTTTGTCGAATAGACTTCGAATTCTCACCAGTGTTGTCAACTTTTCTCACGGGTCTAATGCGCCGCCTACCTCCTCTCAATGCCTTGCGCGTCTTCGAGGTCGCCGCCCGGACCGGCAGTTATGCCGAAGCCGGGGCAGAGCTCGGGTTGACCCACGGCGCCGTCAGCCGGCAGATCGCGGCGCTGGAATCATGGCTCGGCCAGCGCCTCTTCGCGCGTGTGGGCCGTCGCATGGCAGCAACACCCGCCGCGCGTGCCTTTGCCGCCGAAGTCAGCCAGTGCTTCGACCGGGTGAGCATGGCCGCTGAAGCCTGCGGACATCCGTCTGTGCGCCATATCCTCCGCGTCAACGCTCCGACCACTTTCGCGATGCGCTGGCTGATCCCGCGCCTGGATCGGTTTCATGCTGAGCGGCCGAACGTCGAACTCGTCGTGACGACGGCAACGACGCTTCACGACGAACTGCGCGGCGGCTTCGACGTCGCCATTCGACGTGGAGTGGCGGAGCAATCTGTCTGGCCGCAATACCGCGCCGTGCATTTCCTGCAGGAGGCCGACACGCTGATCGCCAGTCCCGCGTTGCTGGAGCGCTCACCGCTTCGTCAGCCTGCCGACATCGCGAACCATATTCTTCTCGGCAGCGAGACGCGCCCGGGCGACTGGGCCGACTGGCTCGATCACGCGGGGCTGATACAGAAAGCGGGGCAGCGGCGACGCGTCTTCGATCATTTCTTCGTAACGCTTCAGGCGGTGACCGATGGTCTTGGAATTGGCGTCGGGCCGTTGCCGGTTCTTCAATCCGATATTCAATCCGGACGTCTGGTGACGCCGTTTCCGACCATCCTCGTGCCGCGAATGGGATATGTTGCTCTCATCCCCTTCGATGCGAACAAAACATCATCGCTGACACACTTTATCGATTGGCTCGTGGCTGAGGCGGCGCCCTGCTGATTACAACTAGGGAGTTCGTTGCCTCAATTGTCCGATTAACTGCATGACATCTGAACGATCCGGTTCGAGTTGATGCAAGAGTTCTGCGTGGCTGAGTGCCGATGCATAATCACCGGTCTCAATCTCGTATGCCGCCACGGCCCACAAGATTTCGCGGTCGTACGGGTGGCGCGTGAGAGCACTCTTCAGCGCTTCTGCTGCTTCTCGCGGCTTACCTGTATCGTGAAGAGCGACACCATAAACGTAGCTGAAGCGTGGATCTTCGGGAGCAAGCTCGGCGGCCTTCGAAAGAGCAACCATCGCTTCAGGCAGCCGCTTCTGACGAATGAGACTGAGACCAAGGGCATGCCACAGCGCGCCGGAGGAGGGATTTGCGTCGAGCGATTTGCGTAACACTGATTCAGCAGCACTTTCGTCCCCCTGCCCTCTCTTCAGCTCGGCCAATGAGATGACTGCCGGGATGAAGGTCGGATCGATCTCGATAGCCCTTGCGAAGGCTGTTTGGGCGTCGTCTGGCTTGCCGCGATCGCGATAAAGTGTGCCGAGATTGGCCTGCGACTCGGGCCGTTCTGAATTGAACAATTGGGCATCGACATATTCGGCTATCGCCTTCTCAAATGACGCGCGATCGTCGGGCGACAAATTCCGTTCCGGTTCTCCGGCAATGGCCCGCGCGGCATCCATACGAACCAAGCGGGTTTCGTCGCGAAGCAAAGGCGAGAGAAGCGAGCGCCGCGTCTCGGGGTCGGCACCGGCAATCACCGACACCGCAGCGGCACGAATTTGAGGATCGTCGATCTTCAAGGATCTCGCGGCGACGTCCAAGGCCTGAGGCGAGGGAAATCGTCCAAGCCGGGCAATCGCACTTGCGCGTGCGATAGGCGCCTCGGTGCTGGCTTTTGCAATTGCGATCAAACCGAGCTGAGCGCCAGGAGCTCCCCAATTGCCGCGATCGAAGGCTTCAGCAAAATCTTGGAACCCCGGCGCTGGCGACGGATACCAAGCCTTGATCGCATCCATGGCCCATTTGGCGCTTTTGTCCGTATGGCATTGATTGCACGCGTTGGGCGTTCCGAGCAGCACTGTTCGATCGGGCCGAGGAATGCGGATTGAATGGTCGCGGCGGGCGTCAATGCCCATGTACGTCGTTGCCGGCATATGACATGCGGCGCACTCAGCGCCTTTTGAATTCTGCGCGTGGTGATGATGCGCACTGACGTCGAATCGCTCAGGGGCGTGGCACTGCCCGCAGAGTGAATTTCCAGTTTCGCGTAGCTTCCCTGTGTGGGGGTTATGACAGTCAGAGCAGGTGACGCCTGCGGAATGCATGCGACTCTCGAGGAATGATCCGAAATTGTAGACCTCGTCGCGCTGCTGGCCATCGACATGATAGAGCCCATCTTCCAGCAGCGACGGGCGGAAGGCATCAAACAAGCGGCCAACACTTTCTGGATCATCGGAGAATTGTTGGCGTCGCGAATGACAGCCTGCGCAAACACGAATTTCCTTCGCCGATGACCGAGGGACCGAGCGCTTAGCCTGCCCAGTTGCATCCATTGGCCACGTCACCCCTTTGCGTTCATCAAAATTTTGCGCGAACCCCTTCGCTGGTTGATCGAACTTCTCCCGGCCGTTTGACGTCGTCGCCCAAGACAGATGGTTCGAGCCAGGACCGTGGCAGGCTTCGCATCCCACGCTGATCTCGGACCACGTTGTGCTAAATCGCCGGCTCGCTTGATCGTAGTTTTTCTTGAGATTGGTCGAGTGGCACCACGCACACTGGTAGTTCCAGTTTTGATCGATTCCGGTCCAATGCTGCGGATCTCCGGCCGTTAATTTGCGATTTGGGTAGAGATGATACCAGCGCTGGCCGCCGTCTTCCTTCGGGCGCGCATCCCACGCAATGCCGAGCGCTTGCATCCGCCCGCCCGGAAGCTCAATGAGGTACTGCTGTAGCGGCCAGACGCCGAACGTGTAGCTGATCTCGAAGTCGCCGAGCGTCCCGTCAGGCCCATCCGTCCGGACCCAAAACTCGCCGCCTTTCTTATAAAATGTGCTTATGACGTCGCCGTTGCGGAACGTGACACCGTCGAAACGGCCAAGCACCGTTTGCTCCGTCGCCTTCTGCATAGCCACCGCGTGTTGCGAGCTAAGCCAGTCTTTGTGCTCTGCTGAATGACATTGAGCACATCGGTCTGATCCGATGAAATTGGGATGCGCAGCGGGGTCAGTTGTCTTCACCGGCGTTTCTTGCGCGTGTGAGAGAGGCGTTTCCAGCCAAAATCCGACCATCGAAAATAAAGCTAGGCAGGCCAGGATCAGCCATGAATCCCTTGCAACGCTGCCCCACCAAGTAGCACACGCCGGGTGTTTCATATTGGGCTCGAGCATAGGAGTAAGGCCGCGACTGTCGCCATCATTACCGGCGATCAATACGATGATCAGTTGACTGTATAGCGCCTATTTACGATCTGCGTCCTCGTCGATTGCGCAGAGGCGTGATCTTAGGCAGTTTTGGCTTTGGGTGTGCGGGTCGGTGCGCTGCGTCTTCAATTTGAAGGAGCGCCAAACATGCAAATCACTCCGAAGATCGGGCTCGGTCTTCTCACACTACTCGGTGCGTTGTCAGCGATTAGCTCGCAGGCCTCGGCGCAAGCGAGCAAGCCCAACATCATGTTCATCATGGGCGACGACATTGGCTGGATGCAGCCGAGTATCTACCATGAAGGTCTGATGGTCGGGGAAACCCCGAACATTGATCGCATCGGCCACGAGGGTGCAAAGTTCATGGATTACGTGGCCATGCAGAGTTGCACGTCCGGCCGCAATGCCTTCTTCACCGGCATGTACCCGTTGCGCACGGGGATGATCCCACCACAGCTGCCGGGAAGCCCGTCTTATCTGCGGCCTGGAACTCCTGCACTCGCCAAGTTTTTGTACGACCTTGGCTACACGACTGGCGAGTTCGGAAAGAACCACCTCGGTGATCACACCGCGTCGCTGCCGACCGCGCATGGCTTCCAGGAATATTGGGGCTATCTCTATCACCTCGATGCGATGCAAGGCGTGAGCTTCCCCGACATCAACAAGACACCTACGACCCAGGCCGTCGCGCCGCCGTGCAAGAACACGCCGGTTCCGGGTCTCCCGGAGGTTCCGGGAGCGGTCGATCAGAAAACCACACTTTGCTTGATGCCGCCGCGCCCTGTCATTTGGTGCAACTCATCCGACGGCACGGAAGCTAACCAGACGTGCAAGGACGAAGGTCCGCTGACACTGGAACGTTCGAAGACGGTGGACGAGGAAATCTCCGCCAAGGTGGTCGATTTCCTTGATCGCAACGACCCAAAGAAGACCAACAAGCCATTCTTCGTTTGGTACAATCCGGCTCGCATGCACGTCACGACGGTGCTGTCGGACAAGTACATGGCCATGGTGGGAGAGCCTGGCGGAAAGGATTGGGGCGTCAACGAAGCCGGCATGAAGCAGATGGACGACAACATCGGTGTCGTTTTGAAAAAGCTGGAGGATATGGGCCAGCTGGATAACACCGTCGTCGTCTTCACGACCGACAACGGCGCTGAGGCGATCAGTTTCCCGGACGGCGGCGTCACGCCGTTCAAGGGTCAGAAAGGGGAGGCTTGGGAAGGTGGCTACCGCGCGCCGATGGTCGTGCGTTGGCCAGGTCATATCAAGCCGGGAACGATCAAGAACCAGCTGTTCGCGGCTCTCGACTGGGTGCCGACATTCGTTGACATCGCCGGTGGCCCGAAGGGCGACGAGCTAAAGCAGAAGATTGAAGCGGGTGCATATCCCGGAATCGTCAAGACGACGCTCGATGGCTTCGATCAGCGTGCCTATCTCGAAGGCTCTTCGGAGAAGTCGGCGCGCGACTACTTCTTCTACTTCTCGGGCGCGACGCCGTCTGCGGTGCGCTACAAGAATTGGAAGATGTATTACACGATGTCTCAGCCCGGCCCGGCCGGTTGGATCATGCCGTTGATCCCGTTCCACTTCACCTTGGTCCAGAACATCAAGCGTGATCCGTTCGAGCAGGCGGTTGGCGTCGATCAGAAAACAGCGATGAGCCTCGGCGGTGCGCTCGCGGGCCCAGTGACCGCCTTTCAATACGACTGGAACATGCTGCCCATCGGTCAGCAGCTCTGGGCGGAACACCTGGAGAGCTACATCAAATATCCGCCGCTGCAGGCTCCAGAATCATACAATCTCAGTCAGATCATGGATCAGATGAAGAAGGCCCAATCGATAAGTCACGCGGGCGAGTAGGTGCTTGCCGGAAATGTGACCAACGAAGCGGGCGCTCCTCAACGGGCGCCCGCGCCTTGTAACGAGAATGGAACTCGCGTCTTTCGGAAACGTCTCCTAGAGGCCACGATTGGAGATCGGAAGCGTGATGTGCAATGATCATCGCTTGCGTGCTGCTTTTCTGGCCCTCGGCACGCTCGTGGGTCTTCTGTTGTTGCCATCCTTCGCGCTGGCTCAGGCGATAGACCCACTACCATCGAAGCGGATTTTCGCATTCGAGCCGTAGCGCCGACGCTTTCTGCGAACGTCTGCTTCGGGCCGAGAGTTAACGTCGCCGACGAGATCAACGCGTAGATACGCTTTTGCCTCCTGCAGCCTCCGGCGGAGAAGCCTTTCAACTTCGAAATTGCCTGGGTGTGGAAGTCGGCGCAATCATGATCGAAGTCTTGCGTTGCTCAGCTTCTTCACGGGCAAATTTTATCGCGGCATTGGAGCTTCCGAAGACACCCCCGAACCGATGATCGGCTTCGGTCACCGACCAATGGCCGTTCTCCTCTCGTTCGATATAGACGATCGCATTCTGGATTTGTCGTTGGTCATGGAGCATGTTTGTCAGCTTCTCCGGAAACAAGAGATCTATCGTCGACGCGTTTGGGAAGATGGCCAGTCGCGTGTGCCTCCCGCATCGGAACGCGATTCATCAGGAACAGAAGGTTTGCGACTGGCCCTCTCGGCGATTGAGCTCAATTCGACAAGACGTGCGCAGCAGAAGAGACTGAGTCCCGAACCCGTTGAATTCTGCGCTCTCACTTCGGAGACTAATTTTGATGGGTTTGACGCCATTCGCGGCCTCCTCCAGCAGCATGAGATAAGCGGCGTGTCGTTCGAACGCTATGATGGCCAAATTGATTTCGCATATGAAAATCATAAGCCCCGACGCTGACGTGACACGTTACGTCTCGCGGGCGCTACTGTTGGTCATCGAATGCAGAGTTGATGACGCAAACGCAGGCGGCGCAGGCGATGGCGATGGCGACCCAGCCGATAATTTCCGACATGCGTTCCACTCGTCCTTAATCGTTCCGATCTCCAGCTTGCCCGCGCCGAGGCGTATCCATGCGCTTCGGCACGGGCAAAGCATCAGTCGTCATCACGATTTGTTGGAGAGAAATTCGGCGAAGGATGTGATCACCGAAGAATCGGCCGGTGCTTGAGTCGAGTCGGTTGCGGCTCCGCTCCCGCATGATCTTGGTTTTGCGACGATGAGAACGTGCGTACCGTGATCGATCCAGCCCGGCAGACGGCAGAGGCCTTCCTCCATCTCCTTTAGCTTTTCTAAGAAGCTCGGCCGATCCGGCAGGCGGTCGAGCAGAGACGATGTCCAGTTTTCATCCGCAGCGAACCTGTTCACGAAGAGGTCCATCGCCCTAAGGTCCACAACTTCGGCATGGGGAAGAAACATCGCCTCGAGCGCTTGCGCGGAATACATCATCATCGGCAGCCGGTGCTGACTGCCGTCATCAAGCGTCAACGCAAGATGGCCGCGCGCCGGATCGTGCCGATACTCCCGCACATGCTCCATGCCGATGATGCACGCCGAGGCACCACTGCCAACGGCGCGCAGAGTTGCGATCACGCAGCCGGTCGAAACGCGGCAGAGCTCGCTGATGGCTGCGGGCACCGCATGTTTTGTGAGATGATTGAGAACCGTATAATTGCATAGCACAAGCTGGAACGATCCTGCGGCCCAGGGCAGCGCCTTGGAAAGATCGCGCTCCTGAAATTCGAGAGTTGGCTTGGGTCCTTTTGAGAAGCTGGCCAGGTAGCGCTCGGTCTCTTTGCGCGCGATTTCGAGCTGGGTCGTGGAAATATCGAAGCCAACAACTGTGGCGGCAAGCCCGATATGGTTCGCATAGTCGGCAATTCTTCTCGTCCAGATGCCAGGACCGCAGCCGGCATCAAGTACGCGTACTTCCGACGCTCCGGATTTGCGGAGTTCATCGAGCGCGCTGCGAACCGCCTGCCACACGATCGTGTCGGCGTGGGCGAAGCGATGAGCTGCGGCGGCTGGTTCGGGATTTAGTTTGTCAACATTCCCATCGGCGTAACTGGTGTAGTCATTGCCAACGTAGTTGTACGCGCTGGCTGTCTGACCCTCGGGCGACGAATTAAGAGATCTGATCTTCGGAACATTGACCAATTCGTGCGTATCAGACCCGAGGGCCTTACGTCTCGAGCGAAGTTTTGTGTATTTGATGTCATCGATGTGAAGCATAAGCGGTCTCCGTTGGAGCAGCGATAGATGCTGCCCGGGCCGAAGACTTCGTCATGAGACCGTTAAAGCTCAACGGTGCCGGAGCGCTGTATTTCTAAGAATCTCATAATGGAGATTTAGCGTCGCAGCCGGCGTGCCGGCGTTCCTTCATATCGGCGTGGCTTCACTCAGTAATTGTCTTCATTTCTGCGACCGCCGCAGGCGTTCATCATCGATTTCGAGTCAGCGTATTTATAAAACCGCACCGGGTTTTATATTCCGCTCTTACAATTCTCGTCCTCGGTTTCCATCGAATTCATATGGCCATGTGTGCGAGCGTCCCGGCCGTTCGTGCGCAGGCACTTTCGATGCGTCAATCGAGGGATTTCCGATGTCAGGCTTCATCTCTCTCATGGATGGACTTGCTCCATTGCAGCATGCGTTTTGGGTTGCGGTAGCGGTGGCCCTTCTTGGCGCGGCGGCGGTGGGAATAGCGCTCGCGGTACTTGCGCGCTTTCTGGAGCGTGGCAGCGGACAAGGCGATGCGCCGTCAAAACTCATCGATGCCGACGACCCCGAGTCGCCGCCGGTGATCCGCTTGATCGATCACGGCAGGACTCGTGGTCTTGCCGCGAGCGCTAGACACGGACCTTCACATTACTCGCCGAATGCACCATTGTTCTAGGATCACCCGATGTTCCGTTTCTCGCGACTCAAATCCGCGCTGATCATCGGCGTTTGTTTGCTCGGCATACTCCTAAGCGTACCCAACTTTCTTAGGCCCGGTACGCTGCCCGCATGGATGCCGCAACGTACTGTGAACCTCGGTCTCGATCTGCAGGGCGGGTCGTATCTTGTCCTTGAGGTCGACACCAAGACCGTCGTGAAAGAGCGGTTGCTCAGCATGCGCGCTGAGATCCGGCAGGCGTTGATAAAGGCGCATGTGCCGACCCAAGGTATCGCTGGCACGGATCAGGCCGTCAGAGTGACGCTCGCAAGCGAGAGTGATGCGGGTGCAGCTCAGAAAGCTCTCGCCGAAATCATAAATGAAAACAGCGGCGACGTTGGCAGTGCACGCTTGGTCGACCTGAAGGTCGACGGAAACCAACTCAACCTGCAACTCTCATCGGCAGGTGTCGCCGGGATGATTTCCAAGGCGACCGAGCAGTCGATATCGATCGTCCGCCGCAGGATCGATGAAGTCGGCGTCAACGAGCCTGTCGTTGCCCGCCAAGGACAAGATCGCATTCTCGTGGAATTGCCGGGCGTGTCCGATCCTGACCGTATCAAACGCCTGCTCGGGTCGACAGCGAAAATGACGTTCCATCTTGTGGCGCCAGAGGGCTCGCAAGTCGATTCCGAGACGGAATTGTTGCCGCGCGCTGAGAATGGCGGCGATGAAGGACGTGTCCTTGTCCGCCGGCACATCGAAGTCGACGGCGCGAATCTGACGAAAGCAAGCGCAGGGCAGGACTCGCGGACAGGCGAGTGGGTCGTGAATTTCGGGCTCGACGGTGTCGGTGCCAAGCGCTTTGCCGAGGTCAGCACGCACCATGTCGGCGAACCCTTTGCTATTGTGCTCGATGGAAAGGTGATCAGCGCACCTGTCATCCGCGAGCCTATTCTTGGTGGTCAGGGCCAGATCAGCGGCAACTTTTCGGCGCAGGGTGCGAACGATCTTTCTGTTTTGTTGCGGGCCGGCGCCCTGCCGGCTCCGCTGACCGCCGTCGAGGAACGGTCGGTAGGTCCAAGCCTTGGGGCCGAGTCGATCCGAGCCGGCCTCATGGCGGTTGGCGTCGGATTCTTTTTGGTGGTCGCCTTCGTCATCGCGATCTATGGGCGCTTTGGCATCTTCGCCGCGATCGCTCTGCTCGCCAATCTAATGTTGACCCTCGCGGGCTTGTCGCTGCTCGGAGCGACACTCACCCTACCGGGCATCGCTGGCATCTTGCTTGCCCTCGGCATGGCCGTAGACGCCAATATCCTTATCAACGAGCGGAGCAGGGAAGAGGCGCGAAAAGCCGGCGGCGTTGTTTCAGCGCTCGAGAGCGGATTCCGCCGAGCCTATCGCACGATCGTCGACGCGAATGCGACGACACTTATCAAGATGCTGATCCTATTTATATTCGGTGCGGGCGTCATACGCGGCTTCGCTCTGACGATCAGCATGGGCATCATTATCTCGATGTTCACAGCGATCGTTCTCGTCCGGTTGCTGACGTCCTACTGGCTGCAAAATATGCGCCCCAAGTCGCTGCAGATTGGCACGCGCTGGCATCTGTTGCCTGAAGGCACCAGCATCCCATTCATGAAAGCTCGCTACTCGGGTCTTGTCGTATCGGCTGTGCTTAGTCTGGCTTCGATTGGGCTTGTGTTTTATCCGGGCCTCAGAATGGGCGTTGAATTCTCAGGCGGCGTTGCCGTCGAGGCGCGTGCTCCGGCTCCTGTCGATCATTCCGAGTTGCGCGACAAGCTAAGTGCGCGGGGATTGGGCCCCGTCCAGGTTCGCGAGTTCGGCTCGCCTACCGACGTGCTCGTGCGGTTTGAACCTCCCAAAGGCGATACCGAGGCGCAGCAGGCTGGCATCGCGTCTATTCGAGAGAACATCCTCCAGGCGTTGCCGGGAGCCGAAATCCGGCGCGTCGACGTCGTGGGGCCTGCGATCGGCAGCGAACTGCTGCAGGATGGCCTCATGGCTTTAGGCCTCGCCGCGATCGCGATGTTCGTCTACATCGCCTTCAGGTTCGAGTGGCCTTTCGCCGTCGGCGCCATTGTGACGATGTTTCTGGATCTGACGAAGACGATCGGCTTTTTCGCCATTACCGGCTTCGAGTTCAATCTGACCTCGATCGCAGCGATTCTGACCATCATGGGGTTCTCGATCAACGACAAGATCGTCGTCTACGACCGCGTGCGAGAGAACCTCTCTCGCTTTAAAAGAATGCCGCTGCATCAGTTGATTGATCTCAGCATCAACGAAACCCTCACGCGGACCGTGGCGACGTCCATCGGTCTCTTCCTGGCTATAGCTCCCCTGGCATTGTTCGGGGGCCCCGCGCTGCATGAATTCGCAATTGTTCTATTATTTGGACTGCTTCTCGCGCTGAGTTCCTCGATTTTTATCGCTGCTCCGATCCTTCTCAATTTGGGGGAGAGGCGCTACGGCACGCAAAGGCCCGTTGAGGTCACTCTGGTCGGCACCAACGCTTCTGACAAGCGTCCAAGTCCTGATCGGACATTCGAAGTCCAAAAGCACGCTTCGCTACCTCGGAATCGAGGTCGATGACGCGACAGAGATCGCAGAAAAGATCGACTTCTGATCGCAGACGTAACAGGGCGGTAAGCGGACGTGGTCGGCAGTGGAACGGGGAACGGGGACCGCCGACCACGGGATGGTCACGGTCCCTCTTTCGAAGTCGCGCTATTCTACATTTGCGCCGAGCGACGCGGTCACGCCGGGAAGCAAAGCCAAGCGCCTAAGCAGGTTTTGGGTGTCGTCACTTTGCACGCCGTCTGCGAGGAGTGACACGTCGTTGTACCTGAGCCGTCTTCGCACTTCGTGTGGACCGGGCCTTTGCCGACGCGGCCCTGCCCATAGATGATGTTTGCAAGGCCGTGCGTCGAGAAGAGCACTGCGATATCGTGGGTCACAGCTTCGCCGACCGCTCCGACCTTGACGCAATCAGCCTGAGCCGTTGCCGAAAGTGCGCAGAAGGCCGCCGCGGCGGCTAAGCCTAGTTTCAAAGAACGCATTTGCCCCTCCGAAAAATGAGTCATCCCAGTCTGGAAACTAGTTGAGCGCGTGGTCCTGGACAACAGAATCGGCCTGCTGCAAGCCGGTTCTCCCGAAAGGAACCGGAAAGCGTGCCGCATTTGCCACCCATCCGGCGGCCCGTAGTGCCCGGCTCGGCTCATGCGGAATAGAACCTCATGCCTCCGGCTCCTACCCCCAGCCGATGTCGCCGGCCGTCTTGAACGTGTCACCTATCAGCTTGCAAAATCGATAGGTGTCAGGGCCAAAAACACAGCGTCCGCATCGGTCGTCGGGTAAGGCGAGCGTGCCAAGAGCAGATCGTTGAGCGTCGAGAAGCGGCGTAAACGTAATGTCCACTCGCAGCACCCTAGCAGACCTATCGCTTCCGTGACTAAAACGACCGTTCGCGTTTATTTCGACGTCCGATTTCTCGGCAAAGCTCACGTCGGTTTGTCCGCGCGAAAGTCCAAACAGACGTGCCCAAATGCACCGTTCCCGCGAAAAAGTTCGCGGTCGGTCAAATCGACTTTTCACTGGCAGATCCGCTTGGTGCGGACGGAGGGACTCGAACCCTCACGACGTTACCGTCTCAGGATTTTAAGTCCTGTGTGTCTACCGGTTCCACCACGTCCGCGCCGGTCGGACTTATGGCGATTTGGACGGCGGAGTGCAACAGGCCAGGATGCAAATCCTGCCCTGCCCGCGTATCAGATCGGGTCTGCGCCCGCTGCCGGTGACGACACGGGAGCCATATCGAATACGTGGCGAGCTTTCTTCATCAGAGAGAGAAGCTCGGCCGGCGATTCGACATCCAGCGAATGCGGATATTGCGGGTCCGAGCCAACGAGCTTGTCGGAGACGTTGCCGTCGGGATCGATGAAAAGCGTGCGCGGCACGTAGGTCCCGTCAGGCGAGAGGGCGCCATTGAGCTCCTTCTCGGTGTCCGCGTCTGCGAGGATCATGACGAAATCGCGCGAGGCGGCGACAACAGCGGGATCTTTGAAGACTTTCCGGAAGCGCTTGCAGAAAGAGCACCACGTCGCGTGGAAGACCATCAAAACGGGGCGGCGGGTTTTCGACGCTTCATAGATGCCCGAACGCGCGTCGCGCCAGTTGATCTCGGCGCCGTTCCAATCGCCCGCGTGGTTCGCCGTCCGTGCGAGGGCGGCAAAGGGGAGCACGGCCAACAACAGCACGGCGCAGACAAGTGGACGGATCATGCTTCGGAACTCCAACGCTTGTGCTCCGCTTTTCCTGCTTTTGCGGCCGCGAGACAAGACCGCCAAAATTAACATCAGGTAATCCGCCTCAGCGGCTGACGGGCTCACTCGGCGTAAACCGGTTCTCATAAGCTTGTAGATGTATCAAGGCCGTTTCGAGAAGCGGAGTCGCGACGTTCTGCGCTCGGCCTCGACGGACGATGTCGCCTACGATTTGTTCGGCTTCGATCCGGCCGCCACGTTCGATGTCGCGAAGCATGGACGCCGAAATCTTGGAGTTTGAGTCGCTCATCAAGGACTTCGTGAATTCGAGCATCGCCTGCTCCGGCGGATAGCCGTTCGCGGTGGCGATGGCCACACATTCGCTCACGATATTCGCCAGGAATTCGCGGCCATTTTCGGTGCGATTGATCTCGCCGACGGTCGCGCGCATCAGGCACGTGGACGATGCGAGCGCGGCTATGAAAAACCACTTGCCCCACATCGCGGCGATGACGTCGTCGGAGTAACGCGCATCGAAGCCTTTCGCGAGCACATCGTGGAGCTTTGCCGACGCGGTCTTTTGTTCGGCGAGTCTCGGCCCGAGGGTGACAGCCGCGAACGGCCCGAAGTGCTGGATCGTGCCGTCGTCAGTCAACGTGACGCTGATCTGGCACATGCCTCCGAGGACGCGTGGGGCACCGAATGCATCGTCGAGCGCTTCAAGATGCTTCAAGCCGTTGAGCAATGGCAAAACCAAAGTGTTTTCGCCGACTGCGGGCCGTATCGTTTCGATAGCATCGCTCAGGTCGTAAGCCTTCGAGCTTAGAATAACGGCGTCGTAAGGAGCGGAGATTTCCTCGCGCGTGATCGCCTTTACGGGCGTCGTCAAATTCCCCACGGGACTTTCGATCTTGATGCCATCGCGGATGAGCTGATCGCGGCGTTTCGGCCGAACGAGAAACGTCACATCGCCGCCGGCCTTCGCCAGCCGTCCGCCGAAATAGCCGCCGGTTGCCCCGGCACCGAGAAAGAGAATTCGCATGGAGGGAGGTCCGCTTTTGTTTCTGTCTAAACGGTAATGCGGGAAGGTTTCCCGCGATGATCACATCATTTCACGATTGGCAACGTTTCTCGCACGGGGAGTTGTTTGGCGGTGATGCGTAAAGCTCCCTATGTGGAGGATGACGCGGAGAGAGAGATCCGCAGCGAAACATAACGGAGTTTATATGATCCGCATAATTTCAGTTGGACTGGCAACAGCCTTCTTTGCGCTTCCGGCCGTTGCGGAAGAATCTTCTTCGATCGACGCTGGAAAAACAGCGGCATTCAGCGCTGAACTCGCCAACGCGGCCAATGCCGAGCAGGCGCGGCAGCAGCTGGCGCATCAGGGATATACGGAGATTTCGCCCCTTCACCGCGAGTCCGGCCGTTGGGTCGGCACAGCCACGAAAGATGGCAAAACAGTATTTGTAGCGGTCATAGAACCGCGCGCGGTGAACGCCGCGACGGAGTAATGTTTCTCCCGGGCTAACATCAAATCGGCGCCTCTCCGCCTAGCGGATGGGCGCCGATTTTCTATTCGCGCGACATATCAGTCGGCTTGATGCGAGGCCGACGACGTTAAGCCTTCTTCTCCGGCGCAGCGACGCGGATGGAGAGTTCGCGGAGCTGCTTTGGCGCGGCTTCGCTCGGTGCGCCCATCAGCAGATCGGCGGCCTGCTGGTTCATCGGGAAGAGCGCCACTTCGCGAACGGTCTTGCAGCCCGTCAGCAGCATGACGATGCGCTCGAGACCGGCAGCCATGCCGCCGTGCGGAGGCGCGCCATACTGGAAGGCACGGAAGAGGCCGCCGAAGCGCTGCTCGACGACTTCGGGTCCGAGGCCCGCGATGCCGAAGGCTTTGATCATGGCGTCCGGTCTGTGGTTACGAATGCCACCGGATGCGATCTCGTAGCCGTTGCAGACGATGTCGTACTGGTAGGCTTTGAGCTTCAGCTGCTCTTCGGTCGTCGTCGCCGCGTCGAGCGCCTCTCCGCCGCCTTGCGGCATGGAGAACGGGTTGTGCGAGAAGTCGATCTTCTTCTCTTCCTCGTTCCATTCGTAGAACGGGAAGTCGACGATCCAAGCGAGCGCGAACTGGTTCTCGTCGATGAGCTTCAGCTCTTGGCCGACGCGGTCGCGCGCCAATCCTGCGAACTTGTAGAAGTTGGCCGGGTTGCCCGCGACGAAGAATACGGCGTCGCCCTCTTTAAGGCCGAGCTGCGATTTGATTGCGGTCGCGCGTTCCGGTCCGATGTTTTTCGCGACCGGTCCAGCTCCGCCTTCTTCGCCTTCACGCCAGAAGATGTAGCCGAGGCCCGGCTGGCCTTCGCCTTGCGCCCATGAATTCATGCGGTCGCAAAAGGCGCGGCTGCCGCCCGTCGGCGCGGGGATGGCCCAGATGCGCGCCTTCGGATCCTTCTCGATCATGCCGGCGAAGACCTTGAAGCCCGAGCCACGGAAGTGCTCCGTGACGTCGGCCATCTCGATCGGGTTGCGCAGATCCGGCTTGTCGGAACCGTATTTCGCGATTGCCGTGTCGTAGGGAATGCGGGGCCAGTTCTTCGTCACCGGCTTGCCTTCAGCGAACTCTTCGAAGAGGCCCGTGATGACCGGCTCCATCGTCGCGAAGACGTCTTCCTGCTCGACGAAGCTCATCTCGACGTCGAGCTGGTAGAATTCGCCCGGCAAGCGATCGGCGCGCGGGTCTTCATCGCGGAAGCAGGGCGCGATCTGGAAATAGCGGTCGAAGCCCGAGACCATCAAGAGTTGCTTATACTGCTGAGGTGCCTGCGGGAGTGCGTAGAATTTCCCAGCGTGGATGCGGCTCGGCACCAGGAAGTCGCGTGCGCCTTCCGGGCTCGAGGCCGTCAGGATCGGCGTCGGGAATTCGTTGAAGCCTTCGTCGTGCATGCGGCGGCGCATCGAGCGCGTGATCTCGAGCCGCTTCATGATGATCGAATGCAGCGTCTCGCGGCGGAGATCGAGGAAGCGGTACTGTAGCCGCAGATCTTCCGGGTATTCGGGCTCGCCGAAGACCGGAACGGGCAGTTCCTTCGCAGCCGACAAAACTTCGATCTCGGTTGCGTAAAGCTCGATTTCGCCCGTCGGGAGATCGGAATTCGTCGTGCCTTCGGGCCGGTCGCGGACCTTGCCATCGATGCGGACGACCCATTCCGACCTGAGGGTCTCGGCCGTTTTGAAGGCGGGGCTGTCCGGGTCTGCGACAACCTGAGTCAGGCCATAGTGATCGCGCAAATCGATGAAGAGCACGCCGCCGTGGTCGCGGACGCGATGCACCCAGCCAGAAAGCCGCACGTGTGAACCGACGTCACTCTTTCGGAGGGCGCCGCATGTGTGCGAGCGATAACGATGCAGCTTAGCCTCGGCCATGGCCGGAAACCCTTTGATCGATGTGGGTGAAAATCGCCGCGGAAAAGCGCATGCGGCCGCGCGAAAGTCAAGGTTAGCACCCACCACGTTAATGGTCGAACGGGTCAGGGCCCGGTCCGGACCTTTGCCGGCGGCCGACCCGCTTCCCCGATCCCTTGCGAAAAAACGCCCTACCTCCCCAATCAAGCTGATGGCGACAATTTCCAGACCATGCGCTATAGGGCTGCCTTGATGCGAATGATCACGACCACGTCAGAACTGTCGGCCCTTTGCGAGGTGCTGGCAAAAAGTGAATATGTTGCAGTTGACACCGAATTTCTGCGCGAGCAGACGTTCTGGCCGCTGCTTTGCCTTATCCAGCTCGCTGGGCCGGAAGCCGAGGCTGTGGTCGACCCGCTCAGTCCGGGTCTCGATCTCGCGCCCTTCTACCAGCTGATGGCTGATACCGCGGTCGTCAAGGTGTTCCACGCGGCGCGGCAGGATATCGAGATCATCTTCCTGAAGTCGGGGATCGTGCCCACGCCCGTGTTCGATTCGCAGGTCGCGGCGATGGTCTGCGGCTATGGCGACAGCATCAGCTACGTGAACCTCGTCAAGAAGACGACCTCCGTCGATCTCGACAAAAGCTCGCGCTTTACCGATTGGAGCCGCCGGCCGCTTTCGGAAAAGCAGCTCGACTATGCGCTCGCCGACGTGACGCATCTCCGAGACGTCTACCAGCGCCTGAAGCAGACGCTGGAGAAGACCGGCCGTACGCCGTGGCTGCAGGAAGAGATGCACGTTCTCACGAGCCCCGCGACCTACGACGCGAAGCCGGAAAACGCCTGGCAGCGGCTCAAGCTTCGCGTGAAGGGACGGAAATCGCTGGCGGTCCTGATCGAGCTTGCGGCCTGGCGCGAGCGTCTGGCGCAATCGCTCGACGTGCCGCGCGGACGCGTCCTCAGGGATGATGCCTTGTACGACATCGCCAACCAGCTTCCGGCGAGCGCTGATTCGCTCGGCCAGCTTCGGACGCTTTCAGACGGCTTCGCCCGATCGCAGCGGGCCAAGGAAATCGTCGACGTCGTCAAGGCGGGTCTGGCGCGCGATCCCAAGACGTTGCCGAAAATCGAGCGCAACGAAGCGCTTTCGGCTGAAGCGAGCGCCACGCTCGAATTGCTGAAGGTGCTTTTGAAGGCTGCTGCAGCGGAGCATGGCGTCGCGCCCCGTATCATCGCGGACAGCGACGATCTCGAAGCGCTTGCAACGTCTGATGAAGCCGACATCCTGGCCCTCCAGGGCTGGCGGCGGACGCTCTTCGGCGATGCGGCTTTGAAGCTCAAGCGCGGCGAACTGGCCCTGACGCTCGTCGATGGCGAAGTTCGCGCGGTACCTGCCGCTAGATAGAAGTTTTATGTTGCGCTTGGGGACTCTCCTTCGGAGAGCAAGCCACCAATCGCAAGTTTCTTTATGGCGATTGCCGACTCATCTTCGGGGAACCGCACCAATCACCGTCATGCCGGCGGAGGCCGGCACCCAGGCAAGTCTCCACATAACGGGTGCAGATGCTTGGCTGGATCCCGGCCTGCGCCGGGATGACGTTAAATGGGTGGACGAACTACTTCCGGCCGGGGTCGTAGGCGTGTTTTTGGCGCCATTCGGAGAAGAAGTACGACAGGCTATCGTCGATCTCCTGCGGCAGTACGATCTTGACGGTTACCAGCTGATCGCCGTGCGCGCCGTTCTTGCCGCGAACGCCCTTGCCTTTGAGGCGGAACGTCTTTCCTGAACTGCTTCCCTTCGGAATATTGAGCTGCACCCGGCCCGTCGGTGTCGGGACTTCGACGCGGCCTCCGAGGACCGCTTCGTCGATCGTAATGGGCAGTTCGAGAAGAATATCGTCGCCGTCGCGCTTGAAGTCAGCGTGCGGACGCACCTTGATTTCGACCAGCGCGTCTCCCGCCTCGGAACCCGGGCCTCCGGGTGTGCCTTTGCCTTTCAGGCGCAGCGTCTGGCCGTCCATCACGCCTTCGGGCACTGTGAGGTCGAGCACGCCGCCATCGGGCAGTGTCACGCGCTTTTTGGCGCCTAGTACGGCCTCGAGAAAATCGACCTCGAGCGAATAGCGCAGATCCTGGCCACGGGGCGCGAAGCCCTGGCTTGCGCGGCGGCCGCCGCCGCCTGATCCAAAGACATCGGAAAAAATGTCGGAAAAGCTGAAATCCTCGAAGCCGCTTGCACCGGGGCGGCCTTCGAAGCCTCTTGCCGAGTATGGACCGCGCTGCGCTCCTGCCGCCCTATTCCACTGCGGGCGGCGTATGTCGCCCTTGGCGTCAATCTCGCCAGCGTCGTACTGGCGGCGTTTTTCGGGGTCGCTCAGGATATCGTTGGCGGCGGTTATTTTCTTGAAACGCTCGGCGGCGCCGGCATTGTTCGGGTTGACGTCGGGATGATTGGCTTTGGCCGCCTTACGAAATGCCGCACGAATCTCGTCCTCGGTGGCTCCCCGCGAGACGCCGAGAATTTCGTAAAGGTCTTCGGCCATGGAGGCTGTCTTCATCCCGGTAACTTTTGTAACAGACTATCAGAAATTGGTGCGTTGCAAGCGAGGCGTACTGCCTCTCAACGGGTAATTCGGATTTCCGGCCTTTTGCCGACCAAAGCCGCAAGCGTCTCGAATCGGCGGCGCAACCTCTCCCCGTCCAAGGCTGCGTAGGCTGCCGGAATCGTCAACACAAGGGTGCCGTCTTCATAACTAAGCGGCGTTTGGTCGATGACACCGGCCATTCCGATGGAAAGCATATGGGCAGCCCTGATCGCGGCGCCAACGATCCTCGCCCGGCGCTGGACCCGTTTGCTGACCAGGCTGCGCAGCCTGTCCGACAGATGCTGGCCGTTATCCTCCGATGTTTCATGGCGATGGAAAACGGAGAGGGCGAGGAAGATGCGGCCCTGATGATCGACCCCGCCGAGGCCGGCATGGGCGATCGTGTTGACGCTCTGCTCGCCGCGATAATCCGGATGAGCCCGCCAGCCGACGTCGGAAAGCAGACAGGCGGCGTGGCGGAGGCGGCGCTCGTCGGCTGTCTCCTCCTGAGCGGGATCCGCGAAGAGCTGATCGGTCCAGTCGCAAAGCTCGAAAGCGTGGGCGAGCGATCTCGACCGCAGGGCGGCGTAATCTTCGCAGAAACTAATCAGTGGATCGCGGGCCTGCTCCAGCGGCGGCAGGAGACTGTAGATCAGCCCTTCACGAATTCCGAAGACGGAGAATACGACCTGACGCGGCTCCATCAGGCGAAGCAGCCGTTCGAGAACGAGCGCGCCAAACGGCAGTACCTCGCGGCGTGCCCTGGCGACACCGGTGATGCCCGGGAGGTCGAGCGGCTTTTTGGCTTTGCGAAATTGCTCGCATAGGTCGAGCGCTTCGCGAGTCATCAGGCGGTAGCCCTGCATCACGCGCAACGGATAATCGACGCGATCCATTTGCATCTTGGCGAGCGAACGCCATGTACCGCCGACCGCGTAGAATGTGCGGCCGGCGCCGTTTCTTATCCACGGCAGGCTCGCCAGCGCGTTATCGATGACATCAATCGCGCGCTCGATTTTGTTGCCGGTCGTATCGATGAGCCGCAAACCGCCGAGAGGAAGCGTGGCAGCTTCCTTCAACTTATACTGTTCCAGATCGATCAGCTCGAGGCTGCCGCCACCGAGATCGCCCGCGACGCCGTCAGCGTCGACGAAGCCCATCCAGATACCCTGTGCGGCGAGGCGCGCTTCCTTCTCGCCGGATAGAACCTCGATCTTGGCGCCGATGGCCAGCTCGCCCTTTTCGATGAAGTCCCGGCCGTTTTGCGCGTCGCGAACGGCTGCCGTGGCGATGACCTTGAGATTTTTGACGCTGAGAATCTGCGCGATCACGCGGAAGCGCGCGAGCGCCGACAGGGTGCGCTCCACAGCTTCGCTGCCGAGGCTGCCAGTGGTCGCGACCGAGCGGCCAAGGCCGCACAGAATCTTTTCGTTGAATACGGGAGTGGGCGCGCGAACCGCGCCTTCATAGACGACGAGACGCACGGAGTTCGAACCGATATCGACAACGCCGATAGGTTCCATTTCCGCGGTACGCTCGTTTGCGCCCGAGAGTTCTTTCCACCGTGTCAAGATTGGACTCCCGGTTCAACCGGGCTGGCGAAAGCGTTGCGGGAAATTCTCTTTGAGAGATTGCCCGCGGCCCGAAAGCGATGGATTGGTCATGAAGTACTTCTGGGCATTAAAGGCTTCCTCCCCAGGACCCGGTTGTATCCGGGTCGAGCTGCCATCGGAATTGATCCGCCAGCTCTGTTGATTGTCCTTCAAGTTCGCAACCATGATCTGAGCGAGCACTTGTTCGTGCACCGTAGGATTCTTGACGGGCGACAGGGCCTCGACGCGTCGGTCGAGATTGCGCGGCATCATGTCGGCGGAGCTGATGTAGACGGCGGCCTTGGCCGAAGGCAAGGCCCCACCGTTCGCGAAACAGTAAATGCGCGCGTGCTCGAGGAAGCGGCCGACAATGCTTTTCACCCGGATGTTGCTCGAAAGCCCCGGAATTCCTGGGCGCAAGCAACAGATGCCGCGTACGACGAGGTCGATCGGCACGCCGGCGTTGCTCGCGTCATAAAGCGCTGAAATGATTTGAGCGTCGACGAGCGCGTTCATCTTCCACCAGATGCCCGAAGGCTTTCCGGCTTTGGCGTTTCTGATCTCTTCGGCGATGTGCGTCATAATCCGGTTGCGGATACCGTGCGGGCTTGCCGCCATGCACTCGAGTTCGACGGGCTCGCCGTATCCCGTCACGAAATTCAAAATGCGGGTGATGTCACGCGCCATCACCGGGTCCGTCGTGAAGAGCGACAGATCCGTATAAACGCGCGCTGTTTGGGGATGATAGTTGCCGGTGCCGATATGACAGTAGGTTGTCAGCTCGGTGCCCTCGCGGCGGACGATCAGCCCGAGCTTGGCGTGCGTCTTCAATTCGGTAAATCCGTAGACGACGTGCACGCCCGCGCTTTCAAGATCGCGCGCCCAGCGGATGTTTGCGGCTTCATCGAAGCGGGCTTTGAGCTCGACGACGGCCGTGACGGATTTGCCGGCTTCGACCGCCTCTTTCAGCGCCTGAATGATCGGGCTATCGCGTGACGTTCGATAGAGCGTCCATTTGATCGCCATGACGTTTGGATCGGCCACCGCTTGGCGCAAATACTGAACGACGACGTCGAAACTTTCGTAGGGATGATGGACGACGATATCCTTGTTGCGGACAGCCGCGAAGCAGTCGCCGCTGAATTCGCGGATGCGTTCGGGAAAACGTATCGGAAACGGCTTGAACTGTAGATCAGGCCTGTCCTGCACGATGAGCTGCGAGGTATCGGCGAGCGCCAAGATACCATCTTTGACGAAGACGCTTTCTTCGCGAACCTCAAGCTCGTCGATGACGAATTTGCGCAAGCGCTCCGGCATCCGCGATTCGATCTCGAGCCGGATGACGTTGCCGCGACGGCGCCGCTTCAACTGGCTTTCGTAGGACCGGACGAGATCTTCGGCTTCTTCCTGGAGTTCGATATCGCTGTCGCGCAGGACGCGAAACGCGCCTTTGCTCTTTATTTCGAAGCCGGTGAACAGCTCGGGCAGGAACATGCCGATGACGTATTCGAGCTGAATGAAGCGGATTTCCTTCGGCTTGTCGGGCTCGGCTTCAAGACGGATGAAGCGCTCGAGCTGGCCGGGAATGGGAATGAGCCCGTTCATCGTCTTGCCGTCGATGGGGCGCACCATTTCGACGACGATGGTCATCGCCTTGTTGGGAATGAATGGGAACGGATGTGCGGGATCGGCGGCGATCGGCGTCAGGATCGGAAAGATGTGCGTCATGAACAGACGCTCGAGCCAATCGCGCTGCGTATCCGTCAGCTCATCGGGCTGCAGCACGAAAAATCCGGCTCCGGCCAGTTCGCTCGTGACCGTACGCCAGCTCGCTTGCTTCTCGGCCACGAGACCTGTCGCGAACTTGTTGATCGCAGCCAGCTGCTGCATCGGCGTCATGCCGTCTTGGGAGAGAGTCGTGATGCCGGCGCGGATCTGGCCGTAAACGCCGGCAGCGCGAACCATGTAGAATTCGTCGAGGTTGGCCGCCGCTATCGATAGGAAGCGCAGTCGTTCGAGAAGCGGATGATGGGCATTGCCCGCTTCTTCCAGAACGCGACGATTGAACTGAAGCCATGACAGCTCGCGGTTGTAGAAGCGGTCCGGCCCTTCCGGGACGATATCGACGTTCGCCTTGCCACTTCTTTTCTGCGCGGTTGCCATAGTTGGGGAGATGCTCCGAATCCGGCCGTTAGATCTACACAATACATAACACCCAAATGACGATCGGGCGCCTTAATGCTCAGTATAGGACGATTAATAGCCCAGCGCGTCCAACGTAACAGCGGCAATGGATCGCGTGACGCGGCGCTGCAGCACGAGGGCGCGGCGGTCCGCCTCCGCGACGAAGCGTTCAGCGGCCAGCATGGAGCGTTCCATCCGAACGAGAACATAGTCTACCAGTTGCGGCTCGACGCTCAACTGGCGGTCGGCGAAGAGCTTGACCAGAACGGCGCGAAGCAGCGCGTCATCCGGCGGCTCGATGGTCGCAAGCGGAAGCGCTTTCAAGCGAGAGCGAAGGTCGGGAAGTGCGATCGCCAGCTCCCCCGGCACGGTGTCGGTCGTCAAAAGGATCTGTAGGCGCTGTTCGCGCACCAGGTTCAGAAGATGAAACAGTGCCGCTTCATCGGTGATCTTCTGGACGTCCTCGATGAGAAGGGCGCCCTCAGACGCCATCGCGGGCACGGCTTCTCGCGAAAGCGCGGAGGCCTCGAATTGCGTTGCCTCTGCCCGCTTCAGCCAGACGTTGGCGAGATGGGTTTTTCCACTTCCATTCGGGCCTGCAAGCACGGC
Organism: Hyphomicrobium sp. 99; assembly: GCF_000384335.2. Taxonomy (NCBI): domain Bacteria; kingdom Pseudomonadati; phylum Pseudomonadota; class Alphaproteobacteria; order Hyphomicrobiales; family Hyphomicrobiaceae; genus Hyphomicrobium; species Hyphomicrobium sp. 99. The sequence continues at coordinate 777,901 of NZ_KQ031382.1, read as the reverse complement.
GGCGCCGATCGGCCAGTCCGGCCAGCGGTCGACGAGCGCGACGGCTGCGGCGTTCGACTCTGAAACGAGGAAGTCCTCGAGGCCCATTGCCGCTCTGTGCGGCAGTTCGAATACAAGCTGCTCAGGGGTCGTCGTCATGGCGCTGTTCAAGGCTTGTCCTTCAAAGTGAGCTCCACCTCACCTTGATAGACCGATGACTCGAGATAGGATCGGAGGGCAAAGCGTACGAGCACGCCGATTGCGGCAGAAACCGGCACGGCGACAAGAAGGCCAAGAAATCCGAACAGATAGCTGAACGTCAACAGCGCAAAGATAACCCAGACGGGATGCAACCCGACTTCGGAGCCGATGACGTAGGGGCTCAGAATCCCCGATTCCAGCGCCTGTCCGGCGAGCATGATGCCCGCGATAATCAGGATGTGCGTGAAATCCGGCCAATACTGCACGAACGCGATGATCATGGCGGTGAGCGCGCCGAGCGACCATCCGAAGATGGGAATGAAGGCTGCAAGGCCCGTCAGCGAGCCGACGAGCAAGCCATAGTCCAGTCCGGCGAGGCTCAAAGTGATCGCGTAGAACAGCGCCAGCAGGATGCACACAACGCCCTGTCCGCGGATGAACGCGGAAATGCGGCTGTCGATCTCAATGGCGAGGCCGCGGATCTGGTCCGCTTCCTGGCGCGGCAGCCAGGAGTCGATTTTGGCCATCATCTTCGGCCAATCCACGACAACGTAGAAAAAGACGACCGGCGTGATGAGGACCACGGTGAAGAAGTTGACGGCGGCCGTCCCTTGTTTCCAAAGCTCTTGAGCAAACGTCCCCATCAAAGACGGGACCGAGGACGTGAAGGAATCGAGCGCTGATCTGACGGCTGCTTCCGCCTGAGGATATCGGATCCCCAGATGATCGCGCGCGAGCGTTTCAATCACATCCTTCAAACGGGCGATTTCTCGCGGAGCGGCTTCGACGAGCCCGGCGGCCTGCTGCACGAGGATCGGGACGACGAAAACGAGCACTAACGTGATTACGCACGCCGTCGCCGCGAGCAGGAAAATAGCCGAGATCCAGCGCGGGATGCCGGCGCGGCCCATCGTGTCGACGATCGGGTTCAGAAAGTAGGCGAACGCCAAACCAATCACGAAGGGCACGAGTGCCGGCGCAATCAGTTGAACGATGTAGGCGAACAGCAGCGCAGTCGCCGTCCAAAACAGCGCGTGCCGCTCGAAATGCATTTCTCTCGATCCTTAAATCATAAGCCCGGGGAAAACATGCGCCGGAACGCTCAGCTTTTCGAGCCCGTCGTTTCGTAGAACGTCATGTGTTTCAGCCAGACGCGCAAATAAGCCACAAGTGAGATGATCGTCGTCGCGGCCGCGAGCAGCGTCAATAGCTGAACCGGCCCTTTCAACTTCAGCCCGAACCCCTCATCCGCCAGGACGGTGGCGGCGAGCACGATCTGAGCGACGGTATTCATTTTGCTGACCGCGAGCGGCTTCATCGGCGTCGGATGATCGAGCAGCCAGGACAGGACGACCGCGATGACGATCAGCACATCCCGCGACACCACCAGGATGACCAGCCAGGAGGGCAAGCGGGCCGTTACGCCGAGGGCGATGAAGATGCAGACGATGAGCAGCTTGTCGGCAATCGGGTCGAGATAGGCCCCGAGTTCGGTTTCCCAATTGAAGCGCTTCGCGAGGAAGCCATCCACTGCGTCCGAGATCCCGGCCACTACGAACGCCAGGAAGGCAGCCTGGATCTCTCCCGTCAGCAGCAGCCAAAAGACCACAGGGACGAGAATGACCCGGCCGAGCGTAATAAGATTTGGAATGCTCACGCCGAAATGGTCCCCGTCTTTTTTGTGGCCTGGGCGAAGTTGCAACCGATCAAGCGGCGCGACCCTACCCTTTGGATGATTATTTCGTCGAGAACATCCTCCCTTGCACTGCGGTAATGCAGGAGCAACGAGAGTGCGCCTCTGGCGCCTTCCTACGCAAAAGATATTCCAGCTTACGCGGATATATATAAGTTATTTCAATAACTTGAACGAAGAACCCAGCCACCGTTGGCGCCCGTCAAGCTCAGTCCGCGGGCACCGAGGGCTTTCGCCAGACTTTGCGCGCCGCCCGGGTATTTGAGCGAGACGTCAGCGCTGTTTTCCGTGACGGTGGCGATGTTGAGCGCGTCAACCCCCGGCGTGTCGAGGAGTTGTGCACGCATCTGGTCCCACTGATCGGAGCTCGAGAATTCAACGACGAGGCTAACATCCTCGCCATTGCCGCTCGTCGACGCGGCCCACACAGGCATATCCGCGCTCGGGGCGGCGGGCGGCGGCCCGGCGGTTTTGATGGCCTTCCAGCGGCCTTCCAGGACGCCCAGCGCCACGACGGCTGCGAGCTGGGACGCGTAATCGAGATCGCCGTCGGAGATACGGTACGTTCGCTTCAAAAGCAGCGGTCCGACCGCGTCGCGTCCGGCGAGGGTTACGGTCAGCTTCTTCGACGCCATATCCGGCTCGGCGACGGCCATCACGACGAGGCCGGTTCCGTAGTCGCTCGTTAGCGCGCGCAGGCCCTGGTCGTCGCCGGCGAGCATTGCGGCGACGGTATCGGGGCGGATCGACGGCTTCAGATCCTTCACTGTTATCGGGGTGACCGTGTGCTTCAGGTCGAGCCCCGTCCAGGCGCGGCGCCACAGGCCGGAATCGTTTCCGGCGGCCGGCGGATTGCCTTGCTGCATGACCGTCAAAACCGTGACCGGAGGCGCCTGCTGATCGACGAAAGGAATCCCCTGGCGCGAAAGCGCGGAGCGAACCGCGTCCGCCTGGAACGAGAAATCCAGACTCGCGATGTAATCGGTCGCGGAATTGCGCTCCGAACGCACAGAGACACCCGAAACCAGATCTCCGGCCTTCAAATCCGAGACGGCGGACAACCGCTTATAGGCGGTCACCGGCACCAGCCGCTTCAGAAGCGAACGGAAGGCTGCCTGCTGACCATCGGCCATCGCCTGATCCTTGGCCGCGACGGCGTTATCCGCAGTCGCTTCGACCGGATAGTTGGCGACGGTGTAGGCGACGTCAGCGCTTGCTGAGATCGCAGGCCCAGAGTTGAGACCAACGGTCGCCGTCCAGATGGCTATTGCGATGGCTAGGCAGCGACCAACGGACACCTTAATCCCCCGTTTCCCGATTTAGGCGATGTATATGGCAGGCGAGTTAAGCATCCTCGGAACCTGCCAACGATCCCTTCGTTTGCTCTCAGGTCAAGTCGCTGCTACGACCCCCATCACGGGTTGGCAATGGGGCAAAAGTGAGTTTAACCGATGCCTCCTCGCCGCGCCGTTCATGGACGCAGCTTCTATCCCCAAACTCTCCCCACGATGAGGACTAATGCCCGCGGCTGACGAAAATCCGAAACAATCCATCACCTATGCCGATGCGGGCGTGGACATCGATGCCGGCAATGCGCTGGTCGCTGCGATCAAGCCGCTGGCGCGCGCAACGAGCCGCCCCGGCGCCGACGTCGATCTCGGCGGATTCGGCGGTCTCTTCGATTTGAAGCGGACCGGCTTTCGCGATCCGATCCTCGTTGCTGCGAATGATGGGGTCGGCACGAAGCTCAAAATCGCCATCGAGACAGGACGGCATTCGACAATCGGAATCGATCTTGTCGCGATGTGCGTCAACGATCTCGTCGTCCAGGGCTCGGAACCGCTGTTCTTTCTCGATTACTTTGCCGTGGGCAAACTCGACGTCGCGGCGGCGCGCGAAGTCATCGCCGGCATTGCCGATGGCTGCCGGGATGCGGGTTGCGCGCTGATCGGCGGAGAAACCGCCGAGATGCCGGGTCTCTACAAGAGCGGCGACTATGATCTCGCAGGGTTCTCGGTTGGCGCCGTCGAACGCGATGAAATTCTGCCGCGCGCCGATATCGCCGTCGGGGACATTCTGATCGGGCTGAAATCGTCGGGCGTGCACTCGAACGGCTACAGCCTCGTCAGAAAGCTCGTCGAACACGCCGGGCTGAATTGGGATTCGCCCGCGCCGTTTGCGCCCGAGCAATCAATCGCGGAAGTGCTTCTCACGCCGACGCGCATTTACGTCAAACCGCTTCTCGCCGCGATCCGCGCAACGGGCGGATCGGGAATGAACGGCGCCATCAAAGCGCTGTCGCACATCACGGGCGGCGGCCTTTCTGAAAACGTTCCGCGCGTGATGCCGAAGGACGTGGCAGCGCGCATCGATCTTGCTTCCTTCGACGTGCCGCCGGTTTTCGGATGGCTCGCCAAGAGCGGCAACATCGACGACGCCGAGCTGCTTCGGACGTTCAACTGCGGCATCGGCATGATCGCTGTCGTTTCGAAGGGCCGCGTCGACGAGGTCATCGCGAAGCTCAAGGAAGCAGGCGAACAGCCGGTTATCATGGGCGATGTGATCCCTCCGACCGGAGAAAAGTCCGAGGCGAAGGGCAAAGGCGAAGCCTGGGCCGTGAAGTACGAGGGCAAACTGCAATTTAGTTGACGCTTCCGACACGCGTGCCGCGAGCCGGCCGGAAGCGTAGGCTTTTTGCTTGATGCCTCCGACACGCGTGCCGCGAGCCGGCCGGAGGCATCGTTAAAACTCAGGGCAACGCGAAAACGGTGAGCGATCCGCCGAGGCTCGTGTAATCGGCGAGCTTGGCGAAGCCGCCGACGGCGCCGGAACCATCGTCCGGATTGGTGAGACCGGCGGCGAGGCTAATGCCGGCCCAGCCGCCGACGCCGGAGAAGACCGCGACGTACTGCTTGCCCGCGTGCATGTACGTCATCGGGTTACCGATGATGCCGGACGGCGTCTTGAGCTTGAAGAGTTCCTTGCCGTCTCTTTGATCAACGGCTTTCAAGTAACCCTCCAGCGTGCCGTAGAACGCTATTCCGCCTGCCGTCGTCAGCACGCCGGACCAAACGGCGAAGCGCTCGGGCTTCGACCAGACGATTTTTCCTTTCGGGCCGTCCCAAGCGATGAGGCCGCCGGTTGCGTCTTTGGCGTCGGGCGCAGGATACATCGTGAGCGTCGCGCCGACGTAGGGCTGGCCGACGGTGTAGGAAACCTTGAAAGGCTCATAGTCCATGCACATGCGCGTCACCGGCACGTAGAAGAGGCCTGTCAGACGAGAATATGACGCCGGCTGCTGGTTCTTGGAGCCCAGCGAGGATGGGCAGATGCCCTTCGTCGTGTCATCCGTTCCGGTCTCGAAGGGCGCGAACTTTTTTGCGACGATGGGACGTCCGTAATTCGGATCGTTCTTGTCCATCACGATCGCCGTCGCCCAGTTGGTATCGGAATCGAATTTCTCGGCGACGAGCAGCTCTCCCGTTGCGCGATCCCAAGTGTAGGCAAAGCCATTGCGATCGAAGTGCGTCACGGTTTTGCGATTGAAGCCGTTGAATTCCAGATCGGCGAGGATCGGCTCATTGATGCCGTCGTAATCCCATTGGTCGAACGGCGTCATCTGATAGGCCCATCGCGCGACCCCGGTGTCGACGTCACGGGCGAACATCGTCATCGCCCATTTCTGATCGATCGGTTTGCCGCCCGGACCGGCGCGTTGAACCGGGTTCCACGTCGAGGGATTTCCCGTTCCGTAATAGATGAGGTTCAGCTCCGGATCGTAAGCCATGTAGCCCCAAACTGGGCCGCCTCCGATCTTCCACTGATCGCCGTTCCAAGTCGTGAGTGATGAATCCTTGCCGGCTGGCTTGCCGAGGACGAGCGTTTTTTCCGGATCGACAAGGATGTCCTCGTCGGGGCCCATCGAATACGCGCGCCACAGCTTATAACCGGAGTTCAAGTCGTAGGCGGTGATGTAACCACGCACGCCGAATTCGCCGCCCGAGACGCCGACGATGACCTTATCCTTGACGATGAGCGGCGCGCCTGTGCCGGTTGCGCCCTTCTTCGGATCGTCGTCGGCAACCTTCCAAAGCTCCATGCCGGTCTTGGCATCGAGTGCGATCAAAGATGTATCGGCGGTGTGAACGAGGATCTTGCCTTCGGCGTACTGCACGCCGCGATTGACGCTGTCGCAGCACATCACGGCGATGACGGACGGATCCTGCTTGGGTTGATACTTCCAGAGGATCTTCTGATCGTGGGCGAGATCGAGAGCCATCACGACATTCGGAAAAGGCGTGACGAGATACATCGTGTTGCCGATGACGAGCGGACCGCCTTCATGGCCGCGGAGGACGCCGGTCGAGAGCGTCCAGGCGACTTTGAGTTCGCCGACATTGTCCTTGTTGATCTGATCGAGCGTGGAATATCTCTGGCCGCTGTAATCGCCGGATTGGATAGCCCAGTTCGCAGGATCGTTCGCATGCGCGATGACATCCTGGTTGGCTCGCGCACCGGTCGCAAAACTCGCCGCTAGCGCGATGATCGCGAGGCACAGCCGCTTCTTCATTCCCTAACCTCCGAGTGAGCTCAGTCGCGGAATTCGTGGAAATCCGGACTTGGAGCACATGGCGCTCATCAGAGCTGCGGAATGAAAAAAATTTAAAGGCGGCAAGCTGAAGCGTCCGCGACATCCCGATTACGCCCGCGCGACCGCTGATACTCAATTCTCTCATTAATCCTTTGCAGCGGAAGTGAGCAAAAGAACGCCACGGAAATGAAAAATTTCAGAGCTAGTTTGCGCCGGAATCAACGCGGTTATCGGAGGAACCACATGTCCGGCAATGCCGCCGACCTCGTGGTCGGAGAAATCATCGAAATCAAGTACCGGATTCCCCTGCGGGCGTTCGAGGACAGCGGTGAGCCGTGCCTATCAGACCGGTGGTTCGTCGCCGAGGTTATCTACCAGGATCACGATACGCCGCCCATGGCACGGCTAGCCGACGGTCAGTTTACGGATATTCGTCCATTCATGACCTGGCGACGCATTGCGGGACGCGGTGGCCGCGACTTCGCGACAACGCGGGCCCAAGCTCAAAGATGATTAACCGGCCCGTTCTACCGGTAATTCCGCCCGACTGTCATACAAACGAAAAGAGCACGCGTCAGAAGCGAGGTGCACCGAACACAAGATTCGGAATCGCCTCTCGTTATGGGCTCAAGCATAGGCTTGGGCCGACCTGGCTGCCTCGCAGACTCCGCTGACCGAGGGGATTGCAGCCCAACTTCGAGGTAGCGTCATGCGACTCCTCATCGCCACAGACGCCTGGAAGCCGCAGGTCAACGGTGTGGTGCGCACCTATGAGAACCTGAAACGCGAGCTCGAGGCGGCGGGTCATTACGTCACGATCTTATCGCCGCTCGATTTTGCGACGGTTCCCTGCCCAGGTTACCGCGAGATCCGGCTGGCTCTGGCGCGACGGTCTGTGATCGCCACGCTGCTCAAAGACGGCGCCTACGACCACGTTCACATCGCGACGGAAGGGCCGATCGGGTGGGCGACGCGCGCGGTATGCTTGCGGCGGGGCATTCGCTTTACAACGTCGTTTCACACGCGGTTTGCCGAGTACATCGAGACGTACACCGGGCTGCCTGCTTGGATCAGCTACGCCTTTCAGCGGCGCTTTCACCGGCCAAGCATCGGTACGTTTGCCGCGACGCCGTCTCTCAGAGCGGATCTCGCGCGGCGCGGCTTTCGCCGGTTGATGCTCTGGTCGCGCGGCGTCGATACCAATCAATTCAAGCCGCGAGCGCCGTCCGATGAGCAGGGCGCCGACAACGAATCGGGGCCGACCTTTCTCTATGTCGGACGAGTGTCGCTGGAAAAGAACGTCGAAGCGTTTTTGAAACTCGATCTGCCGGGGCGGAAGGTGGTCGTCGGCGACGGCCCCATTCTCGGCACGCTGCGTCGTCAGTATACGGACGTGATTTTCAAGGGATCGAAAACTGGGGATGATCTCGCGCGCGAATATGCGAACGCCGACGTTTTCGTTTTTCCAAGCCGGACCGATACGTTCGGACTGGTGTTGCTGGAAGCAATGGCTTCGGGCCTCGGCATCGCCGCCTATCCGGTGACTGGACCGATCGACGTCGTGACGCCCGGCGTCACCGGATATCTCGACGAAGACCTCAGGGCCGCGGCGCTCGCGAGCCTGAAGCTCGACCGCGATCAGATTCGCGTCCAGGCGATGCAGCGCGATTGGGCACGGGTCGCAAACATCTTCCTTGCCAACGTTTACCAGGCGCGGCGGGCAACCGGGCTTGGTAGGCGGCTATTCAGAGCTAGAGCCGGCGGCCCGCAAATCAAGCCAAGCGCGCGCCCGATCAGCTAGCGAATTCTTTCACCGGTTTGAGAACGATTTCGGGAGACGCGTTTTCGAGCGGTTCGCCGACGATGCTGCGGACGATCTCGACGGCGCGAGCGGTGCCGTTTTCGTATTGCATCGCGCGGCCGATATCCCCAGCGCGAGCGGCATATTTTGGATTGGTCGCCACGTCGCGGATTCTTTCCGTCAGCAACGCTTCAGTCCAATTTTGGATTTCGAGAAGATCGGGTCCGGCGCCGAGCTGGAAGACGGTGTGTCCCCAATATTTCTGATCGAGCATGAAGGGACAGACGAAGCTCGGGCGACCCGCACGAAGAGCAGAGTGCGTTGTGCCGATGCCACCGTGGTGAACGACTGCGGCGACCTCCCGGAAAAGCTTATCGTGGGGTGCGTACTCGTCGAGCAGATAGAAATTCTCCGACAGCGGCAGGCGATGGAATTCGCCTCGGCCGTTGCCGATGATCGCGCGCTGTCCAGCTGCTTCGCAGGCTCGCAAGATCAATTCCGAGCGCTCCAGCCCAAGCGCGGGCATGCTGCCGAAACCGATATAGATCGGACGCGGTCCGGCTGACAGGAAGTCGGCCAGTCTCTGGGATGGTCGCCAGTCCGGCGCGGTTTCGCGGGACCAGTAGCCCGTGAAGTAAATCTCATCGCCGTCGGTGTTCGGACGGAGCTGTAGAACCGGGCTGACCGGGTACAAGACCGGTACGCGGCGGCCATCGACGTGATGGGGATGTTTCAGCCTATAGGTTCGCCGCAGTCCAAGCGACAACCGAATTTCATTGATGACTGAGAAGTAGGCGAGCCTCTGCAGGCCCAATACCGAATAGCCGTGCCTGTTCCAGGCTGGCTTCCCGGTTCCGGGGATGCAGGAAAGAAGCGCTTCCGCCGAGGGTGAAACCGATCCGAGACCGACAAGGATCGCGGGGATGCGCTTTGCTTCCGCGATTTCGCCGCCGACCGAAATGACCGGGTGGAACAGGATCGCATCGGCGTCGGCGGAGGCAGCGACGGCATCGCGATAGATGCCCTCGAACAAAGCCCGCATATCGCGGCCCGGCCAAAGCCATTTCTTCATCATCACGAGGGTGTGGCGACCGGCAACTTCAGCCATTTCGCCGTCTTTCATGAATTTGGAGAAGTCGCTGCCGCAGCGGCGCGATTCCAGCCCGTGCTTCTCGACGAAATCTTGAAAGTCCTCCGGGACGGCGAGGCTGACCTCGTACCCCTCCTCTTTCAGTGCGAGCCCCAGTGCGACCATGGGCTCGACATCACCCAGTGTCCCGACTGTGAGGAGCGAAATTCTGCGCGCCATTGCCGTCCGATTGCTGATTTAGCGCCCGCGTTCGTCACGTCGCGGACCCGCCCTGCTGAATTTATTCGATCGTGCCCGATCGCCGTCAGCATGCGTGAGGCGAATACTTGTCGCAATCTCTGAGCATAACGTTGGCTAACAAGTTGGAATTTCGTGGCTGATCGGCATCAAAAGCCGCTCTCGCCTGATGCGGCGGGCTCTGCTAGACCCGCGCCATGAGCACAAAAAAACGCACCGCCATTTTGATCTCGGGCCGCGGCTCGAACATGAAATCGCTCGTCGAGGCTTCTCGCACGGCCGACTATCCGGCCGAAATCGTGCTTGTCGCTTCGAACCGGCCGGAGGCGCCGGGTATCGGCTGGGCGGAGAAGCAGGGCCTGCGGACCGCCGTCGTCGACCACAAACAGTTTCCCTCCCGGGAAGCGTTTGAATCCCGCCTGCAAACGGTGCTGGACGAGCACGGCGTGGAACTTGTCGCGCTGGCGGGGTTCATGCGGCTGATGACACCGGCGTTCGTCGAACGATGGCGCGATCGCATGATCAACATTCACCCTTCATTGCTGCCAAGCTTCAAAGGTCTTCACACCCACGAGCGAGCGCTGGCAGCTGGCGTAAAGATCGCGGGCTGCACGGTGCATTTCGTCCGGGCGGAGATGGATGAGGGGCCGATCATCGCTCAAGCTGCGGTTCCGGTCTTTCCAACCGACAGTCCAGATACGCTTGCGGCGCGCGTGCTTGAAGCTGAACACCGAGTTTACCCGGCAGCGCTAAGACTTGTCGCCGCAGGTGGAATTCAATTCGGAGTTCAAAAAGTAACTATAAATCAGCATTCTGGCGGAACTGACACGCTATTTTCCCCTGCAATCTAAGACACACCGAGATTTGATAGTTACCTTGCGCTGGCCGTCGCATGGACAGGCACCCCCCGAACCGTGGTAATTCTGTGGCATCCGGAAGGGGAGATCCGGTGATCTGACGTGCAGCGCGCAGTTTCGAGCTGTTCGAAGCTCCCTTTGGGTGCGCGCGCGCATGGCACTGCCGGATTCCGATTGGAGAAATGCTTATGGAAACTACCCCCAGCACCGCTCTGGGACTAGGTGAAGAGTCTAGCATCTGGTTCAAACTGACGCCGCTGCTGCGCGGCGATCCCGAGAACCCGATGCGCATCCTGATGCACATGATGGATCGCTACGGCCCGGTTCTGCCCGTGACGATGGCGAACCAGCGCGTGGTGCTGATTTCGGAACCCGAGTACTTCAAGCACGTGCTCGTGACGAAGGCTGACAGCTACACCAAGTATTTCGACGGTCTCAAGCCGATCTTCGGCAAGTCGATGATCACCAACGACGGCGCGCTCTGGCAGAAGATCCGGATGCCGCAGCAGCCGGCGTTTCATCCCGACATGTTCGCCGAATACATTCCGTACTTCCTCAAGGCCATCGAGACGAAGATGGCGCTGTGGAGCGAACTCGCAAAGAGCGGCGACACGGTCGAAATGGTCGAGCAGACGTGGACGCTCGCGGCCGACATGATTTGCAAGGCGCTGTTCGACCGGGACATGCCGTTCAATCCTCACGTCGTCTTCAAATGCGTGAAGACCTACACCGACGTGATGAACCATCGCGACATCCGCCTGCGCAAGCAGGCCGGCGAAGTCTTCGAGATGACGGAAGTCGATCCCGCCAAGGCGATGGAAGTCTGGGCGAGCGTTCCGCCGGCGGTCATGGGCGCCGACCCGCGTGAGGAACGCGAGCGCACGCTTCTGAAGATGATCGAAGCGGCGGTGGCCGATCCGACGGTTCCCGAGTTCGACCGCGATCAGGCCGTCGACGAGCTGAAGCAATACCTCTGGGCGGGCACCGAGACGACGGCGCTGACGCTTGCTTGGGCCCTTTATGAAATTTCCCGGCGGCCAGAGGCTGCCGAGCGCATTCGCCAGGAAGGCGAACAGGTTTACGGCGACCGTGAACCGACCGCTGCGGATTATTCCGGGCTCGCCTACACGCGCGCGGTCATCCAGGAAACGATGCGGATCTATCCGCCCGTTTGGGGCTTGATCCGCGTCGCACAGGCGGAAGACGAGATCGGCGGCGTGAAGATCAATCCGGGCGACCGGGTGACGCTCTTCGCTTATGGCGCTCATCACAACGCAAAATTCTGGCCGGAGCCCGAATCCTTCCAGCCGGAACGCTGGATGGCGGGCAACGCCAAGAAGCAGGTGAAATACAGCTACATCCCGTTTGGCGCGGGCAAGCGTTCATGCATTGGCGGCGCGATGAGCCAAGTCGAGAATACGCTGGCGCTCTCGCTGCTGCTCCGCCGTTTCCGGCCGGAGTACGTGGGCAAATATCCTGCGGGCCTCAATGCCACGGTGACGCTGACGCCGAAGGGCGGACTGCCGTTCAAAATCAGAGAGTTGAGCTGACGTCTCTTCTCGATGTGCGTGAATTTTCGGAGAAGGCCGGGACTGACGTTCCGGCCTTTTTCAATTCTTCCGAACTCGAATGAAAGCGACTCGTCCGGGCTTCTACAATTTTGCGCGAATTGCGATTGATGCCGTCGCTGGAAGCGTGTGAGCAATCTTTTCCACAGCTAATTCGCGACCTATTCGCATATTCTCTCATGCGCCAAATGCTGAATGAACTCGCGAATTCAGTTGTAGCGCCTCGCAGATGCGAACCCACTTGGTATTCAAGGCGGGGCGAGACTGTCATACTGATGGCACGTTAGCGATTTAAAAGGACTTTCCAGGTGTCACTTCCCCCGGTGACATCCACCTAGGTTCCAAACTCCAGGAGGCCCCTCACCATGGAGTCCGTGAGAACTGTAGTGCTTGGCAAGCCCGTCTTTTTGTTGACGGGTGCGAAGTCTCGCAAATCAAAAGGACATACTTCGAATTCGCTCGAAGTCGAATCGCCAGAGAAGCTTCTCGAAACAGCGCGTCGCAATCCCGATGCCGTCGCATTCGGATTTGTTGCCGGGAGCTGGGTCGCGGCCGCCTGATAGGCGGCTCCCTGCGGGGAGCCGGCCGCCGAGCCGAGTACCCCAATGGCGCTCGGCGACTCTCTCCTTCGGAGAGCCGGCCGCCGAGCGCGGAAGAGTTTCAGCCCGCGTAAATATTTTCTCCGAACGGCATGTCGGTCATGCCCGGCTTGATGCCAAAGCCGGTCAGCAGGGCGTGCACTTGGCCCCGATGGTGGGTCTGATGATTGAACAGATGCGCGATCAGCAAGGCTCTGGGTCGCGTCAGCTCGCGCCCGGTGGCGCCGGAGACCCACGTCAACTCACCTTCCAGAGCCGACGGCTCAAGGTTGTCCGCCCAATCCTGGATGACGCGGTCGAACCGGCGGCGCTCTTCCCTCAGTTCGTCCCAGGCCTCAAAGAGGCTCACGCCCTCCGCGATACTGCGTTTCCCGGGGGGCGGCGCTGCGCCGAACCGGTTCATCCAAGTCTGATCCGCCCATAGAAGATGATTGAGCGTAGCGTGGATCGAGCCGAAGAAAGCGCCTCGATCCTCTTTGCGCTGCGCGTCGCTAAGGCTTTCGGACGCGCCATAAAGGTTGGTGTTTTGCCAACTGTTATAGCGCGCCAGAGTGCGAACATAGCTTGGCGAGATCATATCCCTGATCCCTAGAGCGTTATGATCCGAACCAGGCCGGCAAAATTGCCGACCGTTCAGCCGACGATTTCATCGAGACGGAAATTGAGGGCGATTTCGCGATCGGCGGCAGCTGCGCTGTCTGATCCGTGGGTTGAGTTCGAGCCCTTGGATTCGGCGAACAGCTTGCGGATCGTGCTGTCAGCCGCTTCTTTCGGGTCGGTCGCGCCCATGACTTCGCGGTATTTCGCGATGGCGTTTTCGCCTTCCAGAACTTGGAGAACGACGGGGCCGGATGTCATGAAATCTACGAGTTCGCCGTAAAATGGCCGCGCCTTGTGTTCTTCATAGAATTTCTCAGCTTGCGCACGGGTCCAACGGACACGCTTCTGGGCCACGATGCGCAGACCCGCGTCTTCGATCACGGCATTGATCTTGCCTGTAAGATTACGGCGCGTTGCGTCGGGCTTGATAATGGAAAACGTGCGTTCGATGGCCATAAGTCTGTCTCGCTTTGCGGATTTTATGTGGGATGAGCGGGCTTATAGCGACGCGAACAGCCGCCAGCAAGCGCTTGGCGTGCCCGAGTCGAGGCATTCGGTTGCACGTCATACGTAAAAGTCGTGGTTTACCGCATAATCGCCCGATTGACGGGCGCAATTGCGTATGAACAGTGTGGACCGGCGCGAGGCGCACGGTCGAGAGGTTAGGCATCGATGCCTACGTGTGCGAAGAAGCGATGATGACGGGACAGGCCAACGAAATTCAGTGGTACATTGCTCGCGACGGCAAGCAGCACGGGCCGCTGACTGACGTCGAGATGCGCACGTTCGTGGCGCATAATTACCTTCGTCTCAGCGATCTTATCTGGCGGCCAGGGATGCCCGAGTGGCAATCGGCGCCGACCGTTTTTCCGACGGCGTTCGAAGCGCTCGGCGAGGAACCGAAGCAAGCTCCCGCGCGTGCTCAGGCATCAAGCGCAAGCTCGTTCTCTCAGCCGGCCCATTACCCCACTCCGGTTAGCGCGCACCAGGACAGCAACGGCGTCGACTATTCCGAGCAAACCGCTCCGCGGCCAGAACGCAACGTCGTGAAGCGGTTGGCGCTCGCGAGCGTTGCCATCACGCTCATCGGCGGCGGTGCATTTGCGCTCGCGACGTATCGCGGCCCGATCGCCGATATGGTTTCGGGTCCCAACACATCGGCTGAGCACGCGCCCATCGTTTCCGCTCCCGCTACCGATCTTCACTCCAACGCAGTGGCCGAGGCGCAGCCAACGCCTTCTCCGTCCGGCGATTCAGTGACGACCTCCGCGCCTCCGGCAGCCAGCGACGTGATTTCGAATGCGTCGACGACGACCTCGTCCGTATCGTCGCCCGAGCCTGATCCGACGCCTGCTCCCGATACATCGAACACGCGGACGCAAGTTGCGACCATCGATCCGCAACCGCCTGCGGCTTTGCCATCAACGGGCATCGATGGGTCGCCGCTCGACCAGCGCCTGCAAAAAGTTGCGGTGTGGTCGCTGATCAAGAAAGAATACCCGGATTGGTACGCCTCCCAGGTCGGGGATGCGAACAAGCTCGTCGCCGAAAACAAGTCGGATAACGAAGTCGCTGCGCTGTTGGCGCAGGGTCTCGTCAATCTTCGGCGACAGAACGCTGATAAGGCGTTGAACGCGAGTTCAGACAGGCTGCAAGCGATCGCTCAGGCTTTCCTCGATCATCTGAAATCGCTCAGAGCGCAAAGCGTCAGCGCCTGCTTCGGCTTCATTTCGAAAGGCGAGACCAGCCCGGCCGTCGTACAGATGATGGAGCATCCGGAGACGGCGACGGCGCTCAATGCGCAGGCCGGCGCGATTTTCGAGGCCATCTCGGAAGGCACGAAGAACCCGGTCAAGCATGACTCGGCCGTCAAGAGCGACTACGACCTCCTGATCAAAGAGCTCAGCAAGCTCGGCTGGAAAGAAGAAGATCTGCAGGTCTTCTCCAATCCGAAGCTGCTTGCGAAGCGCGAGCCGGAACAGGTCTGCAAGATGGTGCAGGAGTGGTTCATCGCGCACCTCGCCGTGCAGGACAAAGCCGTGCGCGACAGGTTGCTCTATGAAACGCTGAAGCCTGTGGTATCGGGCTGAAGCCATGATTTACACCGCGATCAAAGTTCTTCTGACCGCGGTCCTGGTTGTTGCGATTTCCGAGGTGGCCAAGCGCTCTACCGTTTTCGGCGGGATAATCGCTTCTTTGCCGCTCACATCGCTCTTAGCGTTCATCTGGCTTTATGGTGAAACGGGCGACGCGGGAAAGGTCGCGAGCCTTTCCTACAGCATCTTCTGGTATGTGCTGCCGTCGCTGGTGCTGTTCATCGTACTGCCGTTGCTTCTGGCGCGCGGCTTCGATTTCTGGCTGAGCCTTGTTATTGCCTGCGCCGTGACATTCGCGGCCTACGCATTGATGGCCAGTATTCTGGCGCGCTTAGGCGTAGCTCTCTGACCCAGTGACAGGACGCGGCGGACCGGCTATCGGCTTCGCTTATGCTCCATATCAATGATCTCACCTATCGCATCGAAGGCAGACCTATTTTGGAAGCGGCGACGGCCGCTATTCCGTCTGGCCATAAGGTCGGGCTTGTCGGTCGCAACGGTGCGGGCAAGACGACGCTCCTGCGTCTTCTGAAGGGCGAGATCTCACCGGACGACGGGTCGATTTCCATTCCACGGAATGCCCGCCTCGGCCACGTCGCGCAGGAAGCGCCCGGCGGCGACGATAGCCTGCTCGATTGGGTGCTTTCGGCCGACACGGAAAGGGCAAGCCTGCTCGCCGAGGCCGAACACGCAACAGACCCCGAGCGCATCGCCGAAATCCAGATGCGGCTGACGGACATCGAGGCGCATTCGGCGCCATCGCGGGCGGCGCGCATTCTGTCAGGCCTCGGCTTCGATGAGGATGCGCAGCGGCGCGCTTGCCGCGAGTTCTCCGGCGGCTGGCGTATGCGCGTGGCGCTCGGCGCGATCCTGTTCCTGAAGCCCGATATTCTGCTGCTCGACGAGCCGACGAACTACCTCGATCTCGAAGGCACGCTCTGGCTCGAAAACCATTTGAAGGCCTATCCGCACACCGTCCTGATTGTCAGCCATGATCGCGATCTCCTCAATCGCGCCGTGTCGTCGATCCTGCATCTCGATAAGGGGAAGCTGACGCTCTACTCCGGCGGCTACGATGATTTCGAGGAGACGCGGCGCGAGAAGCAGCGCCTTGAGATGAAGCTCAAGAAAAAGCAGGACGAGCAGCGGCGGCATTTGCAGGCATTTGTTGATCGCTTCAGAGCAAAGGCGACGAAGGCTTCGCAGGCGCAGAGCCGCATCAAGGCGATTGCAAAAATGCAACCGATCGCCGAGCAGGTTGATGAGCGCGTGGTGCCGTTCCACTTTCCCGATCCGCAGAAGATTATCGCCAGCCCGCTCTTGCGAATTGAAAAGGCGAGCGCCGGATATGAGCCGGAGCGGCCCATTCTTTCCGGCATCGATCTGCGCATCGACAATGATGATCGCATCGCGCTGCTCGGACAGAACGGCAACGGCAAGTCGACGCTTGCGAAATTGATTGCGGGGCGCCTCAAGCCATTATCCGGCAACACGTTCGGCGCGCAGAAAATCGAGGTTGGATATTTCGCGCAGCATCAGCTCGACGATTTGCAGCCGAATGCGACACCTTATGACTACATGCTGAAGCTGATGCCGGACGCGACGGAGGCACAACGGCGGACCAAGCTCGGAACATTTGGTTTCAGCGCCGCGAAGGCCGATACGGCGTGCTCGAAGCTTTCAGGGGGCGAGAAGGCGCGGCTGCTCTTAGCGCTGACAGCGTTCCATGGTCCGCATGTGCTGATCCTCGACGAGCCGACGAACCATCTCGACGTCGATAGCCGCGAAGCTTTGATCCGTGCGCTGATGGAATACAACGGTGCGGTCATTCTGATCAGCCACGACCGGCACTTGATCGAAGCGAGCGCGGACCGGCTCTTGCTCGTGCGCAACGGCGCCGTCTCGTCCTACGACGGCGACATGGAAACCTATCGTTCGCTATTGCTCGAGGAGCGCGGGGCGCGGACTTCTGAACGTCGCGACGAGGCGAACGGAGATGCTCGCTCATCGCGTA
This sequence comes from Hyphomicrobium sp. 99, assembly GCF_000384335.2. NCBI lineage: Bacteria > Pseudomonadati > Pseudomonadota > Alphaproteobacteria > Hyphomicrobiales > Hyphomicrobiaceae > Hyphomicrobium > Hyphomicrobium sp. 99. The sequence continues at coordinate 760,575 of NZ_KQ031382.1, read as the reverse complement.
CGGATCAGCGGCGTGCAGCTGCCGAAAGGCGGGCAGAGCTTGCGCCGCTGAAGAAGGCGATGGTCGCGGCTGAAAAGCAGGTCGATAGGCTCACCAAAGAGATCGCTACTCTCGATGCCGTGCTCGGAGATACCGAGATCTACACCGCCGATCCTCCGCGTGCGCAGGCTGCGGCCCAGAAGCGCGGACAGTTCGCTCGCGAACTGCAGGCCGCTGAAGATGCATGGCTTTCGGCGACTGAGGCCTACGAGGAAGCCTCGGCGGAAGTCGAAGCCTAGGCTCGTAAATTCCAATTTTCGGACATTTCGTGCGGCAATCGTAGCCGTCGCGGCGAATTCGTCGCTGTTGCCCACATCTGGACGAAAGGGGATTCGGAACCCATTTCAGCTTCACGAAGTTCAAGTGATCGCGCAGGCAGAGAGTGCCCCCCACGTACTGCGCCAGCAGAGAACAGCCATGAAGCAGAAATTCGTCTACCACCCCCTCAATCCGAAGCCTTCTCGCGCACAGGCTGCGAGCGCGAAGTTGGTGGTTTCTGAATACCTTGCTTACGTCGCGGTGCTGTCGATCGGCGTCGTGGTCGCGATCATCACATTTGCTTACGCAGCGAATATCACCGTTCATTGGCTCAGCGCCGTGAGCGGTCCCAACTATTTCACCTCAGAAACACAGCGTGTGACCTATCCGAGCGAGAAAGTCTCTGCGCCGACGAAATTCGCGATGGTGGCTGCTTCTGAGCCTACCGCCGCGAAGAATTGAGACTGACGACCTACTAACTAGCTTCGAGCCTATTCCTCCGCATAACTTCAACCCCGGCGTTTCCGCCGGGGATTTTTTTTGCGTGATTGATTAGCCGCTGATTTTCGAGAAGTCGGCGACAGTCAGCGTTGCTGCGCGGATTTCCGACAGGAGCCGGAGGCGGTTCTCGCGGATTTTTGGATCGTCGGCGTTGACGAGAATTTTATCGAAGAACCGATCGACCGGCGCACGGAGTTCCGACAGTGCGCGCATGGCGCCTGCAAAATTCTCGACCTGGATCGCCGCGACCGTATCCTGCTTCACCGCCTCGATGGCGGCCGCGAGTGCCGTCTCTTCGGTCTCTTTCAGAAGTGCCAGATCATAAGGACCGGCGTAGGATTTCTTGTCCTTCTTTTCCTCGATCGAGAGGATGTTGGCTGCGCGCTTCACGCCCGCGAGAAGGTTCGCACCGTCATCCGATTTCAGGAACGCGTCGAGCGCTTCGACGCGGCGGACGATGAGCGCCAGATCATCCTGGCCGCCGAGCGCGAACACGGCATCGATCAGATCGTGGCGCTTGCCCTGATCTTTGAGGAAGACTTTCAGACGGTCGGCGAAGAATGAGAGGAGGTCTACGGAGTTTGACCTCACCTTTCTGTCTGCCCAATCCACAAGCGCAAGGGCATGTGCTGCCCCCCCCGCGCCGGACTTCTTTTTAGCGTCGGCTAGTGCGCGCGCATGAGCAGCTTTCTCCGCGGAGGTCGCTGCAGCTTCGAGAGTGGTCATCAACGGCAGGCGGAGGTCGTTTTCCAGCACGATGCGGATGACGCCCAGCGCGGCGCGGCGGAGCTGGTAGGGATCGCCTGAGCCTGTCGGCTTTTCGCCGATGGCCCAGAAACCGACGAGCGTATCGAGCTTATCGGCGAGCGCGACGGCAACGGCCACGGCATCGCCCTGATCCTCGCGCGGCACGACATCGGTCGGGCCCTTCGGCTTGTAGTGCAGCTCGATGGCGCGGGCGATTTCAGGCTTGGTGCCGACGTGTTCCGCGTAATAGCGGCCCATCAATCCTTGAAGCTCGGGGAATTCGCCGACCATCTCGGAAACGAGATCGGCCTTGCAGAGACCGGCCGCGCGGCGCGCGTCCTGCGGATCGGCATCGCAGGCTCCCGCGAGTTCAAACGCCAGCTCTTCGATGCGATCGACGCGGTCTTTCTGGCTGCCGAGCTTTTCGTGGAACGTGATGCCCGCGAGCTTGCCTGCCATCTCACCCAGCGGATGCTTCAAGTCCTGTTCCCAGAAGAACTTGGCGTCCGAAAGTCTGGCGCGGATCACCTTCTCGTTGCCGGAGACGATTTGCGCGCCGCCGTCCGTCGCCACGAGGTTCGACACGAGCAGGAACTTGTTGGCGAGCTTCTTCGATTTCGGATCGCGCAGCGAGAAGCACTTCTGATGCGTCTTCATCGACGTCATCAGAACTTCGCCCGGCACTTCGAGGAAGGCTTTGTCGAACGTGCCCATCAGCACGACGGGCCATTCGGTGAGCCCGGCGTTTTCGTTGAGCAGCGCCTCGTCCTCGACGAGTTCGAGCTTTGCTTCCTTCGCGAGTGCGTGGGCTTCTTCGGAGATCGTCGTGACGCGCTTGGCGGGATCGAGCTTCACGTGATGCTCTGCGAGCTTTGCCTCATAGTCGGCGAAGCTCTTCACCTTGAAGGGGCCCGGTCCAAGGAAGCGATGACCGCGCGTTTCATTGCTCGATGCCAGCCCCGCAATCTCGAACGGGACGACCTTGCCGCCGAGCAGACAGAGCACGGACTGCAGCGGGCGCACCCACTGGAAGGGCTGCGAGCCCCAGCGCATGGATTTGGGCCAGGGGAATTTGTTGGCGACGTCCGTCACCGTTTCGGCGATGATTTCCGGCGCGGGGCGGCCGGGCTTCTCGATCTTGGCGACGTAATAATCGCCCTTCTTCTCGTCCTTGACGATCGTCGCGTCGTCGATCGACGCGAGCCCCGCAGATTTCAGAAAGCCTTGCACGGCCTGCTCGGGCGCGCCGACGCGCGGGCCCTTCTTTTCTTCGGAGATTGCGGGCGAGCCTGCGGGTACGTTCTCGATGACGAGCGCAAGCCGTCGCGGTGTCGAAAAGCTCCGCGCTTCGCCGACTTCGAGGCCACGCGATTTCAGGCCGTCGATGACGAGGCGTTTCAAATCATCCGCTGCGCGCAACTGCATGCGCGCCGGAATCTCCTCCGACAGGAGCTCGAGTAGTAGTTCAGACATGCAAGATCGATCTCGGTGAAATGGCTCTCATCCCGTCATACAGGAAAGAGCACGGGCGAGGGTTAGAGATGCGGGCCGCTTCTGGCGCGCCCCACCCTAGGCCTCTCCCCATTGCGTGACGCAACGGGGAGAGAAAGTCGTTAAGGGTTCGTTGGCGCCGGTGCCGGAGCTGGCGTCGAAGCGGGCGTGCTTTCGGGCGCCGGGCTCGTGGGTGCCGCAGGCGCCGCTGGCGCAGCCTCTGGCGCGGGTGCCGGCGGGGGTGTCTCCGCCTTCATAGCGGCACCTTCCGCGGCCGGCGCCGTTTCCTGGGCTGCCTGCTTGTGTTCCGGCAAGATCCCTGCAGGAAGCGTCGCTCTGACCGTGTGCCCGATGTCGCGCGTCGCGCCGGTCGTATGGAGGTAGCCGATGCCGACGGCAATCAGCGCCACGAAAAATGCGAAGATCGCGGGCGTTCGCCGCAGGGCGAAGAAACCGACAATGAGTAGCGGTACAGCGAGCGCGATTATGCCGAGCGTTGTGTCATTCATGCGCGTCCTCCTCCTTCTGTCTTTAGCCACGCGGCGCAACAGGCTTTCGCCAAGTCCCGGACGCGTAGGATGTAACTCTGGCGCTCCGTGACCGAAATCACGCCCCGAGCGTCGAGCAGGTTGAAGATATGGCTCGCTTTGATGCACTGATCGTAGGCGGGAAGCGCGAGCAAGTGCTCCTCGCCACCTTTCGCCCCGGCCTCGAGCAATGCCTTGCACTCGGCCTCAGCGTCCCTGAAATGGCGGAGCAGCAGCTCGGTGTCGGCGTGCTCGAAATTGAACCGCGAATACTCGCGTTCGGCCTGCAGAAAGACGTCGCCGTATGTCAGGCGTTTGTCGTCATCACGGCCATTGAAATTCAGATCATAAACCCGGTCCACGCCCTGAACGTACATGGCAAGGCGCTCGAGCCCGTAGGTGATCTCGCCCGCGACCGGATTGCAGTCGAAGCCGCCGACCTGCTGGAAGTAGGTGAATTGCGAGACTTCCATGCCGTTGCACCAGACCTCCCAACCGAGACCCCAAGCGCCGAGCGTCGGGCTTTCCCAGTCGTCTTCGACGAAGCGAACATCGTTTAGCGACGTGTCGATGCCGATGGCATCGAGGCTCGCGAGATAGAGCTCCTGAATATTCGCAGGAGACGGCTTCATGATGACTTGAAACTGATAGTAGTGCTGCAGCCGGTTGGGGTTCTCCCCGTAGCGGCCGTCCTTCGGGCGGCGAGATGGCTGCACGTAAGCTGCGGACCAGGGCTTCGGGCCGAGCGCGCGCAATGTCGTCGCCGGATGAAAGGTGCCGGCTCCCACTTCCATGTCGTACGGCTGAAGGATGACGCAGCCCTGAGCACTCCAGAAGCTCTGCAACGTCAGAATGAGATCTTGAAAGGCATCTTTGGGACGCAACGCGGGAAGCCGTGCGGCTCGCGTCGAAACCGTCGTTTGGGACATTGGTCTTTGCTCGTTCGGGCTTAATTCGCGCGCAATATACGCGTTACCGGAACCTTGTCACGCTCTGCTCGTCGCGGGTGGGAACTTTCCTGCACCATGGAGCGCAGCGATTTGGCGGGTGGCGCGTAACGATCTGGCGCGAACTTCTAATTGTCGCGCTTCGCCCGGGGCTTATAGACGCCGGCCGCCTCATCCCATTCGAGATTCCCGAGGTCGCGCACATTGGCCGCCGCGCGCCGCATCGCTTGATCCGCCTTGCGCGCGCCGGACTGAGCATTACGGGACAGCGCCGACAAAAGCCGGTAGCCGGCAATTCCAGCAATACCTACGATTGCGAGAAACATGACTGGGGGCATTGCAAGGCCCTCCGGGCCGCCTAAATCCCAAACCGCGACCAGAGAGATCGCGTCTCCACAGCCGACACCAGATCGTCGGCAAATGCAAGACCGTTGCCGAGCCCTGAAGCGCCCGGCGCGCGGCGAAGGCGCGAAAGCAGCCCTGCCCTTTCAGGCTCGACAACCTTCAGCCTTACCTTATCGCCGAAGATCTGCCGCATCTTGGTGCGGACGTCGGTAATGCCGTCGATCAAGCCGAAGTCGGTGGCTTTTGAGGCTGACCAGAATGCGCCCGAGAAGAGTTCGGCATCAGGCGCCTTCAGCTTGCCGAGACGGCGTTCCTTTACGAGACCTATGAATACGTCGTGTACGTCCTGCTGGATCGCCTTCAGACGCGCGACGTCGTCTGGATCTTCGGGCAGGAACGGATCGAGCTGGTTTTTGTCGGCGCCCGCCGTATGGACGCGCCGCTCGACGCCGAGCCGCTCTAATAGATCGACGAAGCCGAAGCTCCGGGACACGACGCCGATCGAACCGATGATCGACGACGGATCGGCGTAAATTTCATCGCCGGCGATCGCGAGAAAATAACCGCCCGATGCGGCGACGTCCTCGCAGAAAACGTAGACGCGCTTTTCTTTTTCCGCCGCCATCTGGCGAAGGCGATTGAAGATCAGGTTCGATTGCACCGGCGAGCCGCCGGGCGAATTGATTACAATTGCGACGGCGGGAAGCTTCGAAAGCGAGAACGCCTTTTCGATCGCACCGGCGTAACTCGCGAGCGATAGCCCCGGACGCAGTGGCGTTGCCATCCCGATTGGGCCGCTGAAACGCAAAACGGGGACGACGGGCTTGCGCGAAAACGGCCACATGAAGCTTCACTCCTGCGAGCAACTTTGCTCTGACGTTGCGTCATGAAAGGGAGTTGGATGATCTAGTGCAACCGGTCGCGTCTTGCCAGAGGCGATCAGCCGCCGAATTGCGCGGGAAGTGCGGCGCCGTGCCTGAAAACGGCCTCGATCTCCGGCAGAAACGCCTGCTCGGGCCCGTGAAGCACAAGCGGCGGTTTGATCGTGATCGGCGCTCGACTGCCCTTGATGCCGCTGACGATCACTCGGATTGCAGATGCACCCGCGCGCGGATAAATCGGCAGCACATCGATGCCGCCAAACCGGCCTTCGAAAACGGATAAAATCTGGGGCAAGGCCTCCGCCTTATGGATCATCGCGACGCGCCCCCCAGGCTTGGCCATCCGGGTCATGAAGCGCGCCCAGGTCTCCAAAGCACTCTCCGCCATCTGATGCGAAACGGCCTTCAGCGGGCTCGGCGCGGCCGTGCTTCGCCCTTCCTGGTGGTACGGCGGATTGGCCAGGACGACTGGAAACGACTCGGATGCGATACCCGAACGTAAGAGTGCATCGGAAGAGCGCGCGATATCGGCTTCGACAACCGAGACGCGCATTTTCAGTCCGTTGCGTTCGACATTATGACGCGCGAGCACCGCAAGATCGGGTTCGCGCTCCACGAGCAGAACCTTGGCGTTCGGACAACGCGCCGCGACGCAAAGTCCGACGACACCAACACCGGCTCCGACATCGAGAACCGGGCCTTCGCCTGCCGTCTCCGGGCTTAGCCACGCCGCAAGCAACACCGCGTCGGTCCCCGCGCGATAGCCGTTGCGCGGCTGGCGAACGGTCAACGCCTCACCAAGAAAGAGGTCTTCGCTTGCGGCCTCGATGACGGACTGCTCGGGGTCACTTAATCTCATTTCCGATCACCCATTGACCCAGTCCAGCCTGTTTCAGGATCTCGGCGCCCCTGGCCCATAGCTCATCGAGAACGACAAGACGTCGCGGGAAAGCGCCGATTGACCCTTCCATAAGACTAATATTTCGATCAAATACCACCGCTTTGATGCCCTGATCTTTCAGCAGCGCTTCTGCGTAACTGATGAGGACGGGGTCATTCGTCACAATCAACTCGCGCATGGCAAATCCTAAACTATTAATCGAAATCAGGACCGGCGAAGGCTGGGTGACGGCCTAAAGGCAACTACTTATATTAGCACGGTGTAAAAATTGGGGGCCAACTTGGGTCGCGTGATTCCACTCGAAGACGTTCGTGAGACGGGGCAGAAGCTTCAACCGCTTCTCGATCTCGTATCCGATGATCTCGAGGCCATAAACCGGATCATTCTCGACAAGGCAGTGTCGGATGTCGATATGATCCCCGAGCTTGCCCATCACCTGATCGACAGCGGCGGCAAACGTCTCAGGCCCATGCTGGCACTTGCGAGTGCGAAGCTTTGCGGATACGGCGGCAACGGGCACATCCGTACCGCATCCGCCGTCGAATTCATGCATACGGCTACGCTGCTTCACGACGACGTCGTCGATGAGAGCGCGACCCGGCGCGGGCGCAAAACGGCGCGGATGATTTGGGGCAATCAGGCGAGCGTTCTGGTCGGCGATTTTCTTCTGGGCCAAGCCTTCAAGATGTTTGTCGACGTCGGATCGCTGACAGTTCTTCGCATCATGTCGAATGCTGCTGCGACGATCGCTGAAGGCGAAGTCATGCAGCTTGCGGCGGCGAAGAACACGTCGACTACCGAAGACGATTATCTTTCGATCATCAATTCCAAGACTGCAGCGCTGTTTTCTGCCGCGGCCGAATCCGGCGCGGCGCTGGCACAGCGGCCGGTGGAAGAGCAGGCTGCTCTTCGTTCGTATGGCAAGAACCTGGGCCTGGCGTTTCAGCTCGTCGACGACGCGCTCGACTATGCCGGCGACAGCAGGAGCCTTGGCAAATCCGTCGGCGACGATTTCCGCGAGGGCAAGATCACGCTGCCGGTCATTCTTTCATTCCGGCGCGGCACGAGCGACGAGCGACAGTTCTGGAACCGTACCATCGCCGACGGCGAGATCGCGGAGGGCGATCTGGAACACGCAGTCAGCCTCATGCGACGGCACAAAGCGATCGAGGCCACGTTCGAGCGGGCGCGCTCCTACGGGGCGATTGCGCGCGATGCGCTGGCAATTTTTCCGGAGAGCCGGGAGAAGGATGCGCTCGAGCAGGTCATCGGCTTCTGCATTAGCCGGACCCACTGACAAGCTAGCGAACTAGATCAAGCGGGTCGCGGCTACCCACCACTCAGGCTGGGTGGCCTTGAGAATGCGCACGCCATACGCCGCCGCTTGTTGCGTGTCGAAGAGGGCAAAGCAGGTTGGCCCGGCGCCCGAGAGCTGCGCGAGCCTGCAACGCGGGAGCTTTGCGAGTTCCGACAGCATCATTCGGATTTGGGGGAAAAGCTGGCACGCGGGCGCTTCGAGCGCGTTGCCGCGCGTTGCCGCGTATCTGATCAGCTCGCCGAAGGACGACAGGACCGGCGGCCGTTCGCTCGTGGCACCGGCGGCGAGCGGCGGGGCGCGGAGAAGACGAAATACTTCCGCCGTTTTGTTTTCCGGAACTTCGATGAGCGGATTGGCGAGGATCGCGAAGATCTCTCCCGGCAATTGGACGTCGACAATCGTCTCGCCGATGCCTGTCATCATCGCGCTGCGGCTGCGCAGGCAGACCGGCACGTCGGCGCCGAGGGTGCGCGCGATCACGGGTAAATCGAGCCGCGCGATTTCCGGATGCGCCGCGCTCAGAAGCCTAAGCGCCGCCGCCGCGTCTGCCGATCCGCCGCCGATGCCGCTGGCGACGGGCAGATTTTTTTCCAGCGTCAGACCACCGAGAATGACATTGGGAAGAATACGCGTGAGCGTCTCGACGGTGGCATCGACGAGATTGGCGTGGCCGAGTGCATCGGCGAAGGGCCCCTCGACTTTCGTCAACGCGGGCGTTTCGCCAGTTAGCGTCAGGCGGTCGCCAGCATCGGCCGCGAATGCCACGAGGCTCCGAAGCTCGTGGTAGCCATCGCTACGCCGTCCGAGAATTTCAAGCGTCAGATTGATCTTGGCGGGAGCGAATTCCGGCTTCAGGGGCATGAGATCTCAGCAGCATGAAAACGGGCGCCACTGGCGCCCGTCATTGTTATCCGGCTTTGCAGCAGTTTACTCCACCGCCCTGCTCTGGGGCGATCCGGCCTTATTTTCGCTGCGCCGGCGGGAGTTTTCATCCCTCTCGACCTGCCGCGTCTTCTCGGCGTTCTTGGCTTCGCCCTTCGCGTCGAGGCCGCGTTCGAGCTTGGCCTTGATCTTATCGACGTCCTGCGGTTCGGGTTCGAGGGAAAGCGCCTGGCTCCACTGGAACCGTGCCTCCCGTTCGCGTCCGACCTTCCAGAAGGCGTCACCCAAGTGATCGTTCAACGTCGGATCTTCGGGTTTGATCTCGACGGCGCGTTCCAGGAAGCGCACGGCTTCCTTGAAGTTGCCCTGCTTGAAGTGCGCCCATCCGAGGCTATCGACGATATAGCCATCATCCGGTTTCAGCTGCACGGCCTTCTCGATCAGGCGCGTTCCTTCCTTGAGGTTTTTGCCCTGATCGACCCAGGAATAGCCGAGATAATTCAGAACCAGCGGCTGATCAGGAGCAAGCGCGAGCGCGCGCTTCAGATCCGCTTCAGCAGCAGGCCAGTTCTTCAGCCGCTCGTAAGACGTGCCGCGTGCATAGTAGTAACCCCAGTTGCGCGGGTCACCTTTATTGAGAACCGCAAGGGCCTTTGTGAAGTACGTCACGGCGCCCGCGTAATCCTTCCGCGCTCTCATGATGTTGCCAAGAGCCTCGAGCGGACGAACATCCTTCGGGTCTGTTTCGATGAGCTTTGTGAGGATTGCTTTGGCTTCGTCGGACTTGTCGAGAGAGTTCAGATCAAAAGCTTTGCGGATGTCGATCGCGCTCTGCAAGGGCGTGCCTTGGGGAATCTTGTCGTATGTCGCAATCGCGTCGCCGTACCGTTTTACGGCTTCCTGCGCGTTGGCGAGTGCCGCGAGCGCAAAAGCGTGATCTGGCTTCGCATCGAGTGCGAGCTGCAAATAGATCGTTCCGAGGCTGACGCCGCCTTCACCGGCAAGCGCCTCGCCGAGGCCATAGAATACTTCCGCCAAGCCGTCCTTCGCATTGGAGATCAAGAGTGGCGGCTTCTCTTTGCGATTGATGATGTCCAGCATCTCTTTCGCGAGCGGATGTGGATCGCCCTGAGTCTTCGCAAGCTGCTCCTTGATCACCTGACGCGCGGTCTTGAAGTCGCCGTAGTGGGCAGCGGACTGCGCGTAGGCGAGCGAGGTACGGAGCGTACGGCTATCCTGCTTGAAGACCTTCTCATATGACGCTCGCGCATCGGCCTTGCGCCCGGCGAGGTCGGCTATCAACGCCTTGTGATAGCGCAGGTAGAACTGCGCCCAGTCCGGCTGCTTCGGCATATCGAGCGCCTTCAGCGCGCCATCGGCATCGCCGGCCGCGAGACGTGTCCAGCCGACGGCGATCGCGCTCGTCAGCTCGCCAATGGGATTTTCGGACGCCGCGGCGAAATGCTCTTCGGCTTTCTTGAAGTCGTCGCTCTTGAAAGCGGTCACGCCCAATAGAAACTGGGACATCCGATGCGACTGACGCGTCGCCGTCAGCTGTTCGGCGAGAGGAATGGCCTTCGGCCAGTTGCCCGACATCGTCTCCATCTGGAACGCCTGCTCCAGCAGAACTTCGTTCTTCGGATCGCGCTCGAGGGCCTTGCCGTAGAAATTTGCGGCTTCCTGGGTATCCTGCGCGGCGCGCGCAAAACGTCCGGCCAGATAGTTGCCGAGTACCGAGGTCGACGCCTCGTCCTGACCAAGGTCCTGGTCTTGAGAGCGGGCCGGAGCCTCGCTGAAAAACCCGGCGACGGTCATCGCGATCGCACCAAGGCCTACACTCAGCACACGCCCGAGGGGTCCCCGCATCGACATTTTTCCTTTGCTGCCGGAAGGCAATTTGATTCCTGCGGCCTGAAGCCTAGCAAAGTTATCGCTCGCTTGGCGACACGCTTCACATGAAAAATGGGACAGGAGTCGAAATTGCTAACCGTTAATGGCCCTTAAAAAACGCGCAACCACACAGAAAAACGGCGACCGCCGGGCCCATTATGTTGCTGAACGCACTGGAGGGAGACATTCCCTCCAGTTCTTTGAGCGTTACATTCCGGCGTAATTGGGCCCGCCGCCGCCTTCAGGGCATGTCCAGATAATATTTTGGCTCGGATCTTTTATATCGCAGGTTTTGCAGTGTACGCAGTTCTGCGCGTTGATCTGAAATTTCGGCTGGCCCACCTCGTCCGTCACAACTTCGTAGACCGCAGCTGGACAATAGCGCTGCGCCGGTTCCGCGTACTCGGGCAGATTGATCGCAATCGGAACTGCCGGGTCAAGTAACTTCAGATGTACGGGCTGGTTCTCTTCGTGATTGGTCCCGGAGAATGACACGTTCGTCAGGCGGTCGAACGTCAGCTTGCCATCGGGCTTCGGGTAAGCAATCGGCTTGTAATCGGCAGCGAGCCCCGTTGCCGCCGCATCCGTTTTGCCGTGCTTCAGCGTGAAGCCGAGACCGATGCCCGAAATGATTGTGTTGAGCCAAAGATCCGCGCCGCCAAGAGCGACACCGAGATAGGTGCCGAAGCGAGACCAGAGCGGCTTCATGTTGCGCACCGTCTTCAGGTCGCGTCCGATGTCGCCCGTGCGAACGGCTTTCTCGTAATCGTCGAGCTTATCGTGAGCGCGGCCGGCCGCGAGCGCGTCCGCGACCGCATCTGCGGCTGCGATGCCTGAAAGGATAGCGTTATGGCTACCTTTGATGCGCGGCAGGTTCACCATGCCCGCGGCACAACCGAGCAGGGCTCCGCCTGGGAACACGAGATCGGGCATCGACTGCCAGCCGCCTTCGGTGATGGCGCGAGCGCCGTAGCCGATGCGCTTGCCGCCTTCGAAGACATCGCGGATGGCCGGATGCGTCTTGAAGCGTTGGAATTCCTCGTATGGCGAGAGGTATGGGTTCTTATAGTTTAAGTGCACGACGAAGCCGACGGAAACGAGATTGTCTCCGTAATGATAGAGGAACGAGCCGCCGCCGGTGCGGCTATCGAGCGGCCAGCCGAACGTGTGCTGCACGGATCCGGGCCGATGCTTCTCAGGCGCGACCTGCCAAAGCTCTTTCAATCCGATGCCGTACTTCTGCGGCTCGTGGCCTTTCGCCAGATCGAACTGACGGATCAAAACTTTCGAGAGAGACCCGCGGGCGCCTTCAGCAACCAAAGTGTACTTGGCGCGCAGTTCCATGCCGCGCACGTAATTGTCCGACGGAGCGCCGTCGCGTCCGACGCCCATGTCGCCGGTCGCGATACCGGCGACCGCGCCGTTCTCATCATAGAGAACTTCGCTCGCGGCGAAGCCGGGGTAGATTTCGACGCCGAGTTCCGTCGCCTGCTCGCCGAGCCATCTGCAGACGGAACCAAGGCTCACGATGTAGTTGCCGTGGTTTTTCAGAAGCGGCGGCATCGGCCAGCTCGGCAGGCGAATATCGCCTTCCGGGCCGAGCACGCGAAACACGTCCTCCGTCACGGGCGTCTCGATGGGAGCGCCGCGTTCCTTCCAATCGGGGATGAGGCGATTGATGCCAATGGGATCGATGACGGCGCCCGAAAGAATGTGGGCTCCGACCTCGGACCCCTTTTCGACGACGACGACGGAGATATCGGTGCCTGCTGCGGCGGCTTTCTGCTTCAACCGTATGGCAGCTGAGAGACCCGCGGGCCCGGCCCCGACGATGACGACGTCAAAATCCATAGCCTCGCGCGGCGGCAGCTCGGCCTCGTCAGCGGACATCTTTACCTCGATGGATTGCTAGAAAACCATTTATGCTCGATTAGGTCCCGGCATCGAAGGCGTCAAGCGACCGGTGCACATGGCAGAAGTCCTCCGCGAAGCCCGGCAGCGCGCGACCGCGTGCATTTGTGTTGCTACGCCTCTATTCTCGTGACCGATGGTGAAATCGAACGCTCAGGACGAAATGCTTTCGCTGCTCAATTGGTTGCAAACCATGGGCGTGGACGCCGCTGTGGACGATACAGCGCATGACTGGCTTTCGCGCGGAAACGACGCGCCGGGGGCGGCATTCCCTTGGCCGGACCTCCGCGATCAGGGACCTGGGAGCAAATCCGGGCCCAATGCCGTCCGCGCGGACACGAGGCAAGCACCGCCTCGACCTAGAGCCTCAGGAAGCACGGGGTCGCCCGACGCGGCCCGGCCGCGCGCCGTCACGCCGCTCGGTGCGAGCGAAGCTGAGACTGGTGCGCGACGCATCGCACGTGCGGCAAACTCGCTTCCGGAACTCGAGGCGGCGCTGCAGAACTTCGACGGTTGCGGGCTGAAAGCCACCGCCACAAAGCTCTGTTTTTACCGAGGTTCGCCGACGAGCGACCTGATGATCATCGGTGAAGCGCCGGGCCGCGACGAGGACCTCGCCGGCAAACCGTTCGTCGGAAAAGGCGGGCAGCTTCTCGATAAGATGCTGGCCGCGATCGGACGCACGGAGGCCGACGTTCACATCACCAACGTCGTCTATTGGCGGCCACCGGGCAATCGCACACCAACGCCGCAGGAGACGCTTGCGTGCCGCCCGTTCCTCGAACGGCAGATCGAACTCGTATCTCCGAAGATCGTGGTTGCAGTCGGCGGCTCGGCGGCGAAGGAAATTCTGGGCGTAACGGAAGGCATCATGCGGCTCAGAGGCAAATGGCGAGAGATTACGATCGGCGACCGGAAAATCCCGGCGATCGCGACGTTGCATCCTGCCTATCTGCTCCGGACGCCGGCTGCGAAGCAGCTCGCGTGGATGGATTTGTTGCAGATGCTATCAAAGCTTTAGAGCTTCACGAGGACCGTCATGGCCGGCATCGACCCAGAGCGTACATTCGTCCCTGTCAGGATCGCCATCCTGACGATGTCCGATTCACGCACGATCGCGGAAGATACGTCCGGCGATTATCTGGAACGCGCGATCGGCGAAGCTGGGCATGTCGTTGCCGGGCGCCAGCTCGTGAAGGACGACACGGCCCTCATCAGAAGCATCGTCCAGGGGTGGATCAACGATCCTTCGGTCGACTGCGTGATCACAACGGGCGGCACCGGCTTCACGGGCCGCGACGTCACGCCGGAAGCGGTGAAGCCGCTGTTTGAAAAAGAGATCGAAGGCTTCGCGATCCTCTTTCACATGCTGTCATTTCAGAAGGTCGGCACGTCGACCATTCAATCGCGCGCTTGCGGAGGCGTATCGCACGGGACGTTTATTTTCTGCCTGCCCGGATCGACGGGCGCATGCCGCGATGCCTGGGATGGGATTTTGAAATTGCAGCTCGATGCCCGCCATCGTCCGTGCAATTTCGTGGAGATCATGCCGCGGCTCGAGGAGCATCGTAAGGCAGGTTGAGAGGCCTTAAGGCGCCGTTTCGATATTTCCGTGAAGGCGCGCAATCATGCTGATGGGCAAGCCGACGCCGTAAAGCATTTGGCAGATCTGATTGCGAAGAGAACTCAATAAATATCCGTCGCGTTTGTATCGCTCGGCCGAGGTCACGGCGTTTGCGTCCAGCATTGCGAGGCGGCTGCGGCCAAGACGCCGTGCGAGATCGATGTCTTCCATGATCGGCAGATTTTTGTAACCGCCGACGGCATCGAATAGTTGGCGTGGGATCAGCAGACCCTGATCGCCGTAGGGAACGCGCAAGATCTTGCATCTCAGGTGAACGAGGCGTTCGAGAACACGCGGGGCAATGCCTTTGTCGTCGAGACGGAACGTGAAAGCGCCCGCGGCCATCGGACGTTCACCGCGGTCGACGCGGCGCATGAAAGCCGTTGCGCTACGTTCCCATCCATCTTCGAGAACGGTGTCGGCGTTGAGAAACAGAAGCCATGGGAAGCGTGCCATTGCGGCGCCTTGGGCGAGCTGTCCGCCGCGCCCCGGAGCACTGACGACGACGTCTGCGCCTGCCTGATCCGCGACCTCAGCGGTACTGTCTGTCGACCCACCATCGACCACGATGACCTGCTTGACGATGCCGTCCACGGCTGAGGGAACCAACGCAGATAGCGTCACCGCCAGCGTTTGCTCATCATTGCGTGCAGGGATGATTACCGAGATCATTTCCATTTCCTGGCACGGCCGGGAACCTGCGGCAAGGCGCGCCAAGTCGCGGGGCTTAGCTAAAGACGGCCGCGTCAGCTGGGTTTTGTTCTTTATTTGTTCCAAGAATGCTGGTAGGCAACGGTGGAGCTTCTGAGAACGCGTTCCGAATATGGCTTCAAACAGAGACCTTTCTGATTTTCCGGCGATGCCGGACGTCGTCGATTCCGAGCGCCGCCGCGGCCGGGGCGCGCGCTCGAACAAGACTGGACGCTTCGAGAGCCAAGCGCACGAAGAATTCGACGATGGATGGGAGACGCTCGGTGATCTCGAAGCTTTCAAGACCGAGGTCTTCGAGGACACCAGCAAGACGATCATCTCGCACAACGACAGTCCCGACATTTCATTCGACAGTTCGATAAATCCCTACAAGGGCTGCGAACACGGCTGCATTTATTGCTACGCGCGGCCGACGCATTGCTATCTCGGACATTCAGCGGGTCTTGATTTCGAGACGAAACTCTATGCGAAGCCCAATGCGGCTGCGCTCCTGGAGCGGGAACTCAAAAGGCCGGGCTACAAGCCCGAGACAATCGTGATCGGCGGCAATACCGATCCCTATCAGCCGATCGAACGGGAGCGCAGGATTACGCGATCGATCCTGGAAGTCATGGCAACGGCCAATCATCCGCTCGGCATCATCACGAAGTCGGCGCTTGTCGCCCGCGACATCGACATCCTCGGGCCGATGGCCGCGAAGAATCTGGCACGCGTTGCGGTTTCGATCACGACACTCGATCGTCACGTTGCGCGCGCAATGGAGCCGCGCGCCGCGACGCCATCGAAGCGGCTCGAAACCGTGCGGCGGCTCGCCGATGCCGGAATTCCCGTGACCGTCATGGTCGCGCCGATCATTCCAGGGCTGACCGATCATGAAATCGAGCCGATACTGGAAGCTGCGCGAGACGCCGGTGCGCGGGAAGCGGGCTACGTGCTGTTGCGCTTGCCTCTCGAGATCAAAGATCTCTTTCGCGAGTGGCTTCGAGAAGAATTTCCGGACCGTGCCGATAAGGTCATCTCGCTGCTCCGTTCGATGCACGGCGGCCGCGATTACACGGCGGATTTCGGAGTCCGCCAGCGTGGCCAAGGGCCTTACGCGACACAGATCGGCCTACGTTTCCGGCTCGCAAAGAAGCGGCTCGGTATCGGCGAGGAGCGCGTTTCGCTTCGAAAAGATCTCTTCATCAAGCCTGGAAACGGTGGACAACAACTCAGTCTTCTTTGACAGGCGGTCAAGCGCGATGACCAAACTGGCGAATGAGAATCGCCGATTCGCGCATAAAGCCGACGTTCGAACTCGAGGCCGCAGAGCATCTGCTCGGCTTCCGGCCGATCGCCGGCGTGGATGAGGCGGGACGAGGACCGTGGGCCGGACCTGTCGTTGCGGCAGCCGTCATCCTCAATCCAGATAAGATCCCGGCGAATATCGACGACAGCAAAACGCTCGACGAAGACTCTCGCGCTTATCTCTACCGGCGCATCATGAAGGTCGCGGTCGTCGCGGTCGGCGTGGCCGATGTCGAGCGGATCGATCGCGAGAACATTCTCGGCGCCACTCTGTGGGCGATGGCTCAGGCCATCGGCCAGCTTGCCGAGGCTCCGAAGCTGGTGCTCGTCGACGGCAATAAGGCGCCGAGAGTTTCGATGGCGACGCGAACGATCGTCAAAGGCGATACCAAATGCCTTTCGATTGCAGCAGCCTCGATTGTGGCGAAGGTCACGCGCGACCGTCTGATGATGGAGATGGCGCGCGATTTTCCCGGCTACGGCTTCGAACGCCACAAGGGGTACGGCACGCCTGAACATCAGGCGGCGATCGACAAGCTCGGCGTCTCCGCGGCGCACCGGAGATCGTTCAAACCCGTGCAGCTTGCACTCGGCCTCGGACTTGGGTTTGCCGACGCTTAGTCCGCAAGCGGCTCAAGTTGCACATCGAATCGAAAAATATAAATCGCTTGCGTGTGTCGAACGAGTATTCACGAGCGCTTCCGATCATGTACAAAGCTCTCCGGCCCGCGCTGTGAGTATCAGGCGCGAGCGATTTGTAATTCGTAGCGTAGCAGGTTCAGTACATGGGTTCGCGTCGCGTCAAAGTCCGCTCGCAGAGCGGAAAGATTCTCGTTGGTGATTGCATCGCCGAGCTGAAGAAGCTCCCAACCGCTAGCGTCGATCTCGTCTTCGCTGATCCGCCGTACAATCTGCAGCTCGCCGGCGATCTCATGCGCCCGAACAATACGAAGGTCGACGGCGTCGACGACCAATGGGACAAATTCGACGACTTCGCGGCCTATGATTCATTTTGCCGCGCATGGCTCACCGAGTGCCGCCGCGTGCTGAAGCCCGACGGCGCCATCTGGGTCATCGGCTCCTATCACAACATCTTCCGGCTCGGCGCCGCGATCCAGGACCTCGGCTTCTGGATTCAGAACGACGTCATCTGGCGCAAGGTGAACCCGATGCCGAACTTCCGCGGCAAGCGTTTCACCAACGCGCACGAAACGATGATCTGGGCAGGCCGCGATCGCAAATCGCGCGTGACATTCAATTACGAAAGCCTCAAGGCCTCGAACGACGATCTTCAAATGCGGTCGGATTGGCTTTTCCCGATCTGCTCGGGGCCGGAGCGTTTGAAAGACGACGGCGGGCGCAAGGCACACCCGACGCAAAAGCCGGAAGCGCTTCTGCATCGCGTCCTCATCGCATCAACGAAGCCGGGCGACACCGTGCTCGATCCCTTCTTCGGAACGGGCACGACGGGTGCCGTCGCGAAGCGGCTTGGCCGCAAGTTCATCGGCATTGAACGCGATCTCGATTATGCGACGGCTGCCGACGAGCGGATCGCGAAAGTCGTGCCGCTCGAGCTCGAGGCGATCGAGACGCTGCCGTCGAAGCGCAACGAGCCGCGCATTCCGTTCGGTCAGATTTTGGAACTCGGGATCATCAAGCCGGGCCGCAAGCTGTTCGGTCCGCGGCGCGAAGTCCGGGCGGAAGTGCGCGCCGATGGCACGCTCTTCTATGATGGTCAGCAGGCGTCCATTCACCGCCTCGGCGCCATCGTCCAAGGCAAGGCCGCATGCAACGGCTGGACCTATTGGCACTTCGAGGCGGAAGGAAAGCTGAAGCCGATCGACGATCTGCGTTCCGAAGCCAAGCGTCAGCTCGGACTCAGCAGCCGTATCTCGATCTAAAGTTCGTCTCTCGATTATCAGGCTCAGTTGTCAGCTAGGCCGTGCGCGATGACTTTCTTCATCACGCTCGGCAAGGCTTGCGCGTGAAGGTCGCGGCGATGAACCCATCGGCAGCGCTCCTGCTCGGCCCAGAGCGTGAAGCTCGTATCGATTGGGACGAGCGCGCGGTAGACGATCAACTCGAGCCGAAAGTGGGTGAAGACGTGGACGACGGCGCCCGGCACCGGTAGCCACGACGTCGTAACGGGAGCGCCGCGCAGGGCCTCCTTTTTCGCGGGCAATGCGTCAACCCACGGCGTCGACGGCACCTCGAGCATTCCACCGAGCAGCCCGGCTTCGGGACGTTGACGCAAAAGGACCGCGCCATCTTCCCGCTGCACGAGGAAAGCCACTCCGTATCGTGACGGGCGCGCGGTCTTCACGCCGCGCATAGGCAGGAGTTCGGCGAGGTTTTGAGCGCTTGCCGAGCAATCCTGTTGCAAGGGACAGACGAGACACGACGGCTTTCTCGGCGTGCAGATCTCGGCGCCGAGGTCCATCATCGCTTGCGCGAAGTCGCCCGCGCGTCGCTGCGGCGTGAGCGTTGCGGCGAGTCTGCGAATTTCGGGCTTGGCGGCGGGCAGAGGTTGCCTCACCGCAAACAGCCGCGACACGACACGCTCGATATTGCCATCGACGGGCGTCGCCTTTTCGCCGAACGCGATCGCAGAAATCGCCGCGGCCGTGTACGGGCCGATGCCCGGCAGCTTCAGAAGCTCGCTTTCGCTCTTCGGGAATTCACCGCCGTAATCGCGTGCGACCGCGTCAGCACAGGCCTTGAGATTGCGTGCGCGTGAATAATACCCGAGGCCAGCCCATTGCTGCAGGACCTCTTCCAGCTGCGCTTGGCTGAGCGCGGTGACCGTCGGCCAACGGGCGACAAATTTCTGAAAGTATGGAACGACGGCCTTCACGGTCGTCTGCTGCAGCATTATTTCGGACAGCCAGACGCGGTAGGGATCAGCTTTTTTGCGCGGACCATACCGCCAAGGGAGGTCGCGACGCTCGGCTTCATACCAGGCAAGCAGCGCCTTGACCGTCATCGGCCCAGCCGGACGCAACGGCAGCTGCTGCTGTCGCCTGCGAAGAGCTGCATTTTCCTGGACCGCGCCCATGCGCCCTTTATCTCCGGTTGCGCGGAAACCTCGAATCGCATCGACAATGCTAGACCTCCTTTCCGTCGCCACAAGCCTACCGTGATGAGAGACGCCCTTGAGCACTAAAGAACCCACAGCTCAGATGCGCCCGTTGCCTCCGGACGTGCGGACTGTAAAGGGCCAATTTGCGAAGGCTGTCGGGGCGTTTGTGCCCAAAGTGACGGCGGCCGTGTTCGAAAAGTACGGCTTTCACAGCGCCGAGATCATGTCGTCGTGGGAAACGATTGTCGGCGCAGACCTTGCGAGGCTTACCCGGCCGGAGACGATCAAATGGCCCCGCGGGGCGCGTGCGCCCGTCGATGCGGACGAAGCCGGACGCAGTGCCGGGGCGACGCTGATCGTCGCCTGTGACCCGGCTTTCGCCCTTGAGGTCTCCTACCGGCACAAGGAAATCATCGACCGGATCAATCGGTATTTCGGATACCGGGCCGTCAGCCAGCTCAAGGTCCATCAGGTGCCCCGCGTCGAAAACGCGGCTTCACCGCAGAAAGGCTTCCCAAAGCCGGCTGGACCCAAAGCTGAGGCCCAGACCGCCGCCGTTCCCCCGGGAGATATTGCCGCCGCCCTCGAAGCGCTCGGCAGAAGCGTTGCCGCCTCCTCGACCCGCTGACGGCATACGCGGATATTGCTGGGATATTACTGGGCCTTTAGTTGCCATCACCTGCGGTTTCGGCTTATTCCGGCGCCAGATCCGTGCTAGGCGGCGTCATCGAACGCCGTTCCCCCACGGCATGCATCGCGATGAGGAGTTGGACCTTGATCGAATTCAGAAATTTTATGCCGGGCCTGTCCTCTCAGCGAGGCGTTCGCTTCGGTTTGTTGGCTTTGGCAGCAGTCGCGGGCTTGGCCTTCGCAAGCGCCAATCCGACCCTTGCTCAGAGCAAGAAGGGTCCCGCTGAGGTTTCCGTCGACGAATTGATGAAGCCGACGGATCTTGCCGACCTCGCCATTGGGCCCAAGGACGCGAAGGTGACCATCGTTGAATACGCATCGATGACCTGCCCGCACTGCGCGCACTTCTCTACCGAGGTCTTCGAACCCATCAAGAAAAAGTACATCGATACGGGCAAGGTCCGCTTCATTTTCCGCGAATTCCCGCTCGACAACCTCGCCGCTGCCGTTTCGATGCTGGCGCGCTGCGCGGGCGACGACAAAGTCTTTCCGCTGATCGAGACGTTCTACGAGAAGCAGGCGGACTGGGCCTTCGCCAACGGAAGCCCGGTGCCGAAGCTTTTCGACATTGCGAAGCAGGCTGGCTTCACCCAGGAAAGCTTCGATAAGTGCCTGACGGATCAGAAACTTCTGGACCAGATCACAGCCCAGCGCTCGCGCGCGAGCGACACCTTCGGCGTCAATGCCACACCGACTTTCTTTATCAACGGGAAGCGGTTGCAGGAGGCTCCTTCGGTCGAAGCTTTTGATAAGGTGCTGGAGCCGCTCTTAGCCGCGAAGTAATTGGGAATCCTTGATGCTCGTCCGTTCGCTGGGTCTTGCCGCCACCCTACTCGTCGCTGGTTGGCTGTCGGGCTGCGGGGCATCGTTCCCGCCGCTTTCTCCAGACGCAACGGCGAGCATTTCGGCAGACGGAAGCGCTTCCGGCGCTGCCTATCCGACGACCGGATCTGAAAAGCCCGATGGCATGCCGACGCCGTTCGGCGATCCAAATGCTACGGCATCTGGCGCCGGCGGCCGCGAGGTCATCCAGAACCCAACGGTCGCCGACATCATGGCGCCGAGCCCCTTGCCCGAGATGAGCTGGGGCCGGCCCGATGCCCCGGTGACAATCGTGCAGTATGCGTCACTTACCTGCCCGCATTGCCGCAACTTCCACCAGACGACGTTTCCTGAATTGAAGCGCCGGTTAATCGACACCGGCAGGGTGCGGTACATCCTGCGCGAGTTCCCGATCGGGAAGACCTCGGGCAACGCGACGATCGCGCTGCGTTGCGCACCACCCGACAAGTACTTGGAACTCTACGGGAAATTCATGGACCAGCAGGCGTCCTGGGTCTCGCAGGAAGTGCGACTTGACGCCATCTACGCTGTTGCACGACAGGTGGGGATGACTCGCCCTCAGTTTGACGCGTGCCTGCAGAATCAAGGCATGATCGAAAACTTGAAGTGGGTAAAGGATCGCGGTCGCAAGCTCGGAATCGTCGGCACGCCGAACTTCTTCATCGGCACTAAACTTATCAAGAAAGAGCTGACGTTCACCGAGATCGCTGACTACGTCGAGCAAGCCAGTCGAAACGGCACGCCAACAGCAGCTGCAAATCCCTAGGGGCAGTTTGCAACGGTCCTGAGCCACGACGACACGGCATCGAGGACTGACGAGTAGAATGAAAATTACGCGGCTCAGGCTTCTGGGGTTCAAGTCCTTCGTCGATGCGACGGAGCTTGTCATCGAGCCCGGCCTGACTGGCGTGGTCGGCCCCAACGGCTGCGGAAAATCGAACCTTCTCGAAGCGCTTCGCTGGGTGATGGGTGAGAGCTCGCACAAGTCGATGCGCGCCGCCGCGATGGACGACGTTATTTTCTCGGGCAGCGGCGGACGGCCGGAACGGTCGAGCGCCGAAGTCACGATGTTCCTCGACAACAGCGCGCGAAAAGCGCCTGCCGAATTCAACGACGGCGACATCATCGAGATCACGCGGCGCATCGAGCGGGAAGCCGGTTCCGCCTACCGCATCAACGGACGCGAAGTGCGGGCGCGCGACGTCAAGGTGTTGTTCGAAGATGCGGCGACGGGCGCGCGGTCGCCGGCGCTGGTGCGTCAGGGTCAGATCGGCGAAATCGTCAACTCGAAGCCCGAGCAACGCCGGCGCATTCTCGAAGACGCGGCGGGCATCGCGGGCTTGCACACACGGCGGCACGAAGCCGAACTGAAGCTCAGGGCCGCGGAAGCCAACATCGAGCGCTTGAACGATGTCGTCGGCCAGCTGCAATCGCAAACGGAATCGCTGAAGCGGCAAGCGCGGCAGGCGCGGCGCTACAAAGAGCTGTCGACGGACATTCGTCAGCAAGAGGCGCTTGCCTTGCATCTGACGTGGCAGGATGCGCATCAGAGCGTTGAACACGAGGAAGCCCAGCTTACCGAAACGATGATGCGTCTCGGCGTGGCGACGGAAGCAGAAGCGAAGGCATTCAAGCAAGAGCTAAGCCTTGCCGAAGAGTTGCCGCCCCTTCGCGAAGCGGAGGCCGTGAAGGCAGCGGCGCTCGCGCGCTTCAAGATCGAGCAGGAGAACCTCGAGCGCGAGGCGAGCCGGGCTGCCGAACGCGCACGCGAACTCGAATCCCGCGGAAAGCAACTCGAAGCCGATCTCGCTCGCGAAACGGGCTTCATTCACGAAGCCAAGGAAACGTTGCTGCACCTCGATGCCGATCTCGCGGCAATCAAAGAGGCCGATCACAAGGCGATCGAGGAAGCGGCGAAGGAGAAGAGCAAACTCGAGACGGCGGAAGCGCATCGGGTTCGGACCGACGCACATTTCGCCGATATCACGCATCGCGCTGCGGATGCCCGCGCTAAGCTTCGAAGCCTCGAAGCCGCTCTCGCCGAGCGCAAAGATCTTGTTGCGAAGATCGCCCGTCAGATCGCGGCGTTCGATACGCAGATCGAAGATCTGAAGTCGAAAGCGCCGGACGGCGAGCGGGTTTCCGACATGGCTCATCGCGGCCAGGCGCTCGCTCAGGAAATCAGCAAGATCGAAGCCGATACGCTGACGGCTGAAGAGACCGTCAAGGCGGCTCAAGCTGAGGCGAAGGCCCGGCGCGACGAGGCGCAGCGCGTTCGTCTCGCGGCCAATGCGTTCTCGACCGAGCGTGAGACGATCGCAAAGCTGCTTGCGCGTTCCGATGAAGGCGCTTATCCGCCGGCGGTCGATAATATCCGCGTTTCTCCGGGCTATGAGACGGCGCTTGGCGCTGCTTTGGGCGATGATCTCGAAGCGCCGATTGCTCCGGAAGCTGCCGTACACTGGCGACGTCTCGATCTTCCGCCTGAAGACCACCCGCTGCCGGCCGATGCCGAACCGCTCGTCATGCACGTGGAAGCGCCGCAGGAGCTGACGCGCCGGCTTCGTCAGATCGGTGTCGTCAAACGTTCGGAAGGCGCACGTCTGCAGCCGCATTTGAAAACGGGGCAGCGTCTCGTTTCGCGAGAAGGCGATCTCTGGCGTTGGGATGGATTTGTCGCTGCTGCCGGGGGCGTTACGCCTGCTGCTCAGCGGCTCGCCCACAAGAACCGCTTGGCGGAACTCGATCGCAGTGCGCAGGCCGTTCTCAACGAAGCCAAGGACACGATCGACGGTGAGCGCAAAGCGGCTGCGGCTCAACAGCATGCGGAGGCCGAGGAACGCAGGCTTCGCCAGCTTTGGCGCGAAAAGCAGAACGAACTTGCACAAGTCCGCCAGCAGCTGACGGGTCTCGAGAAGCTTCAGCGCGAGAGCGAAACGCGGCTTGCCGCGGCGACGGCGCAACGTGCGCGCGCCGACGAAGAGTTGACCAACGCGCAGGCACGCCACGTCGAAATTGAAGCGCACATCGTGACGATGAGCGTTGGCGAAGATCTCGAACCGCAGCTCAAAACCGCTCAAACGGAAGCCGAAGAAGCCCGCCGCGAGGTCGCGGAATCGCGGGCGCGTCTCGGCAGTCTCGAACGGGACAAGCAGATCCGAGCCGAGCGCATCCGTCACGCAACCGCAGAAATCGCGCGTTGGCATGCCCGTCAGCAAAGCGCCGAAGCGCAAGTTCAGGCTCTTGATGCTCGCCTCAAAGAGGCGCGCGATGAAATGGCGGCGACAGCTGATTTGCCAGAGCGCATCGCGGCTCAACGCGAAACGCTGCTGTCGGCTCTCTCCCGTGCCGACGACGAACGGCGCGAGGCCGCGGATAAGCTCGCTTCCGCGGAGAACGCGATCCGCGTTGCGACCGAGTCTCTCCGAGCCATTCAAGCCGAAGTTTCTGCTGCGCGGGAAGCGAATGCGCGCATCGAAACGCGTCTTGAGAATGCGCGGCAGCGGCGGCAGGAAGCGGCCCGGCATATCCGGGAGACATTCGACGTCGCGCCGGAAGCTTGCCTCACGCTCGCGGGACTTCCCGAGGCCTCGGCCATTCCAGCACTTGCCGATGTGGAGAGGCATTTGACGCGGCTCAAGGCCGACCGGGAGCGTCTGGGCGGCGTCAACCTGCAAGCGGACGAGGACCTTGTCGAGGTTTCCAAGCAGCTCGAAAGTCTGATCGCCGAACGCGACGATCTCGAGCAAGCTATTGCGAAGCTTCGGGGCGCCATTCAGCAGCTCAATCGCGAGGGGAAGTCGCGGCTCGACGAGGCGTTCGCGACGGTGAACGCGCATTTCGAGCGGCTGTTCACGCATCTGTTCGGCGGCGGCGAGGCACGGCTCGAAATGATCGAGAGCCCGGAGGATCCGCTCGAGGGCGGCCTTGAAATCATCGCGAAGCCACCCGGCAAAAAGCCTGCGACGCTCTCTTTGCTATCGGGCGGCGAGCAGACGCTGACCGCCTTGTCGCTGATCTTCGCGGTGTTTCTGACAAACCCCTCGCCGATCTGTGTTCTGGACGAAGTCGACGCGCCACTCGACGATGCCAACGTCGACCGCTTCTGCCGGCTCATGGAGCAGATGTCGACCGAGACGGCGACGCGCTTCCTCGTCATTACGCACCATCCGATGACGATGGCGCGGATGAACCGGCTGTTCGGTGTCACGATGGCCGAAAAGGGCGTTTCGCAGCTCGTGTCGGTCGATCTGCAGACTGCACAAAGCTTCCGAGAAGCGAGCTAAACCGCCGAAATATCTTCGATTGCGCGATTTATGCGGACAGGGAGGTTAACCTCTCGGGAACCACGGACATGGGCGCACGTTTCGTTTTCCTGGAGACAGGAGACCGCCCAATGCAACCACCGAATGATCCTCGCGCACGACGCACTTCCCTCGACCCGACGGAAGCTCGGCAGGCCTCGCCCCGGAAAGGAAACTTTCGGGTACTGCTAGCGTCTATGGCCCTCGCGGTAGCGGTCGGTGTCGTTTTGGTCGCAGGTTATTGGCATGCGACGCCACCGGAGATGGACTACTCGTCCGGCGGCAAGCTCCGAGAGCAGGGCCCGACGCCGCAAAGCGCGCCTGCCGCCCAACCCACAGCCCCTCCAGCTGCTGCGCCTGAGGCCGCGCCTGGCTCACCGAATCCGGCGGGCCAACAGACGCCCTCCACTCCTTAGAATTTATAAAAAAATATGCATCGTCACTCAAAGCCTTCCCATTTCCGGGGAGGCTTTTTTCTTTTGCATCGCACACGCAAAAGGCGCGACAAACCCTGCGCGGTTTAGCCGTACCCTGGCGGTGGATATGATAATGCCCAATTCCTTGACACCCCTAGACCCCAAATCTATGGTCCGCGCCGTCGATCTCCCTGAGAGGCCGGTTTTCCTCGTGATCTGGATGGATTGAACCATGTCAGCCGATGGCAAGGGTCAGCGTCCGGAAAACGGAGAAATTAGCCCGGAAGACCGCGAAGCAATTCGCAAGCGGTCGGCAGAAATCGGCCAAAAGCTCGATGCGCTTCAATCGCAGAAAGCGGAACGGGCGAGGGCCGGTCGGTCGGCGACGGGCGGATCTCAGCAATCCGCCTATGGAACGGCCTTCAAGTTTGCTGCTGAGCTCGTTGTCGGTGTTGTCGTCGGCGGTGGGCTCGGATGGGCACTCGACAGGCAATTCGGCACGGCGCCGTGGTTGATGATCCTTCTCGTGATCATGGGCTTTGCGGCGGGTCTTCTAAATGTTGTCCGCGCTGCTCAAAAGGCGCAGGCAGAAAACGAGCCGCTACAAAGAGCGGCACCGTCCGTCAAAGATGACGACGGGGAATGAGACACTAGGGGGTTACCTTGGCCGCTGAAGGTGCCGGACATCACGGTCCGATGGAACAGTTCGAGATCCGAAAGCTTTTCGATCTCGATCTTCTAGGTCATGACATATCGTTCACGAACTCGTCGCTGATGATGATCGTGGCGCTTGTTCTCATTTCCACCTTCATGATTTACGCGATGAACAAGCGTTCGCTCGTTCCCTCGCGCATTCAGTCGATGGCTGAGATCGTTTATGAATACGTCGCCGGTATGGTCAAAGAGAACCTCGGCGAAGACGGGATGAAGTTCTTCCCGTGGGTGTTCTCGATCTTCATCTTCATCCTGGTCTTGAACCTTATCGGTCTTCTCCCAGGCAACTTCACCGTTACCAGCCACATCATCGTGACCTTCGCGCTTGCCGCAATGGTCTGGATCGTGTCGACGTTGATCGGTTTCTGGAAGCACGGCTTCGGCTATCTGAAGCTGTTCGTGCCCTCGGGCGTGCCGATCTGGCTGATGCCCGTCATCGTGCCGATCGAGCTCATTTCCTACTTCATCCGTCCAATCAGCCACTCGGTGCGTCTCTTCGCCAACATGATGGCGGGCCACACGATGCTCGAAGTGTTCGCTGGCTTCGCCGTCATGCTTCCCTGGTGGGGCAAGATCGCGCCGACGGGCTTCATGGTCGCCTTTACAGGCCTTGAACTTCTCGTGGCGTTCCTTCAGGCGCTCATCTTCACCGTGCTCACCTGCATCTATCTCAACGATGCTGTGAACATGCACCACTGATAGGTCTTCTCGCAGGACCTCGAAATTCCAACGCAAAAAGCGAAGCAAAGGGAGACTTTGAAATGGAACTCGCAGCAGCAAAGATGATCGGTGCGGGCCTTGCCTGCTCGGCTCTGATCGGCGCCGGCGTCGGCATCGGCAACATCTTCGGTAACTACCTCTCGGGCGCAATGCGCAATCCGTCGGCTGCACCCGGCCAGTTCACGAACCTGCTGATCGGCTTCGCTCTTGCCGAAGCAACGGGCCTCTTCGGTCTTCTGATCGCTCTCATCATTCTCTACGGTTGAGACTGGGCCGGTACCACTAAGACACGCCCAAGCAACCGGAGGCTCGTATGTTTGCCGGCACGACTATGCTGCTAGCAGTTGCCGAATCGGGTGCATTGCCGCCCGAATCGGTAGGCTTGCCGCAGCTCAACGCGCATCACTTCCTGCCGCAGCTTTTCTGGCTGGCGGTGACGTTCGCGACTCTGCTTTTCGTAATGTCGAAGATTGCGCTTCCGCGCGTCGGCGAAGTTCTCGAAGAGCGTCGCGACCGCATCAAGCGCGATATTGACGCCGCGTCACGCCTGAAGGCTGAAACCGACAAAGCGCTCGCCGACTACGAAAAGGCGCTTGCCGACGCTCGTTCCAATGCCTCGGGCATTGCCAAGGAAACGCGCGAAAAGCTTGCTTCTGAAACGGAGACGGAGCGTCATCGCGTCGACGATCAAATCGCTGCGAAGCTTCGTGAAGCCGATAAGCGTATCGCCGTCACTAAGTCCAAGGCGAGTTCGGCAATCGGCGAGATCGCATCGGATACAGCAAGAGCTGTCGTCGAGAAGCTCATCGGGCAGAGCGTTACGCCTGATGACGTGAAGAAGGTGCTCCGCCCAGTGGCGGGCGAGTGAGGATTTAGAGATGTTCGATCCAAACGATCCACTTTTCTGGGTCCTCGTCTCCTTCGTCATTTTCGTGGCGATCGTGATTTACTATCGCGTGCCGTCCATCGTTACGAAGTCGCTCGACGATCGCGCGGACGCTATCCGCCGGGAACTCGACGAGGCGCGCAAATTGCGCGAAGAGGCTCAGGCGCTTCTTGCCGATTACCAGCGTAAGGCTCGCGAAGCGGAGAACGAAGCTAAGTCGATCATCGAGCAGGCCAAGCGCGAAGCTGAGGCTCTTGCGACCGACTCGCGTAAGGCACTCGTCGAGAGCCTCGAGAGACGTTCCAAGATCGCCGAGGAAAAGATCGCGCGCGCCGAAGCTCAGGCTTTGAGCGAAGTTCGTTCGACGGCAGTGGAAACCGCGATCGCGGCCGCTCATGAGATCTTGAAGACGCGTGCTGGCGGCGCGACAGGCGAAACGCTGGTGTCGAGCTCGATCAACGACCTCAAGGGCAAGCTCAACTAAACGAGCTTTCCGACAATCCAGAATCAAAAAGGCCAAGCTTCACGCTTGGCCTTTTTTGTTATGCGAGTTTGAAGAGTTTCGAAGATTGCCGCTGCGGCCGGGCTTCGCCTCAGCCGGAGCTTGGAGCCCGGCTATCGAAGCCGACGATGAGTTCATATTCGCCGGGCCGTGAGCCTTCGGCGATCGGGAAAGTCACCGTTCGCACCGCCGAGAAATAGCTGATCGGCTTATCGAGGCCGACGTTGACATCAACCTTCACACTGTCGCTCGTAACTTTGGTGCGCTTGGAATCGTTGACGGCGACCGTAATCGGCAACGTCACGTTGCCTGGCTGTCCTTTTGGCCCCAGAAGAAGACGGCCGGAGAAGCCGTATTTCACGGTTACGCGCCCCGGCTCAATCTGACATTCGCGAGCCGTTTTCGTGATTTCGCCGCGCTGCGCGACGGCGAGAGCATCGCCCACGTGGCCGACCTGATAGAACGTGATGTAATTATCATGCGGCGCGATGATGAGCCGCGGACAGCCGGCGTCGACCTCACCGACGAAGGTGCTGCCCGTGGTCGGGTCGCCCGATTTGGCGGCGTCGAGCAATTGGGTCTCGGACACCGATGAAATCTGTGGATTGTCAGACGAGCTGCCGAACATGCCGCCGCCCAGGCCGGACGTCAAAGACGACATTCCGCAGCCGCCGAGAGCCGTCAGCGCGACTGCAAGCGAAGCGGTCGCGCCTATCCGGGCCGGCGAAAGACAACGGCGCACCGCCGTCACATCCCTGCTATAAGGATGCCGAAAACCCGAATTGAGCAACGTTGTCCCCCAAGGTTCAAAATGTCGGCCCCTTGTTTTGTCTAAAAAGCACCGTAGCATCCGATAGCTTCGGCCCCCAAATGCATTTTCATGCGCGCCGAACGAGTATAAAGGACGTCTTTCTTCCATGTCGGGCCTTAACCAAACCGAAGCGACCGTGCAAAAGCCGCCTCTCAAAATCCTACTCGCTGCCCCGCGCGGTTTCTGTGCCGGCGTCGATCGTGCCATTCAAATCGTAGAACAGGCTTTGACGAAATTCGGCGCCCCCGTCTACGTCCGACATGAAATCGTGCACAACCGTTACGTCGTTGACTCACTGAGAGCCAAAGGTGCCGTTTTTGTGAAGGAGCTGGATGAGATTCCAGATACTTCGCAGCCCGTGATTTTTTCGGCACATGGTGTGAGCAAGGCGATCCCCGAAGTGGCGCGCGGCCGAAACATGTTCGTCGTCGACGCGACCTGTCCACTTGTCTCAAAAGTTCATATGGAAACGGCTCGTCACCACGAGCAGGGCCGCGAAATCATCCTCGTCGGCCACCGTGGCCATCCCGAGGTTGTCGGAACGCTCGGGCAATTGCCCGAAGGCGCGATCACGCTGGTCGAATCCGTTGAGGATGTGCGGGCATTCACACCTAAGGACGCAGGAAATCTCGCTTACGTCACGCAGACGACGCTCTCGCTCGACGATACCGCGGAGATCGTTGCGGTTCTGAAAGAGCGCTTTCCCGGGATCGGCGGCCCCGTCAAAGAGGACATCTGCTACGCGACGACCAATCGTCAGAATGCGGTCAAGGCATTGGCTTCGCGTATCGACGGACTGATCGTGGTCGGCGGTCCGAAGAGCTCGAATTCTCTCCGCCTGGTCGAAGTCGCGGAACGCGCGGGCTGCCGGTTTTCCTTCCTCGTCGAACGCGCAGCGGACATTCCGTGGGAGAAGCTCGACGGCGCGGAAACCATCGGCATCACAGCTGGTGCGTCGGCGCCCGAGGTCATCGTCGAAGAAGTGGTGGAAGCGTTTCGCGGCCGCTATGATGTGACGATCGAGGTCGT
Source organism: Hyphomicrobium sp. 99 (assembly GCF_000384335.2). NCBI lineage: Bacteria > Pseudomonadati > Pseudomonadota > Alphaproteobacteria > Hyphomicrobiales > Hyphomicrobiaceae > Hyphomicrobium > Hyphomicrobium sp. 99. The sequence goes on along the minus strand of NZ_KQ031382.1, from coordinate 730,321 downwards.
CACGACGCTCGAGGAGCGCGTGATCTTCAATGTGCCGCGGGAAGTCCGGGTCGCGCGCGCTCCCATCGAGCAACAGCACTAGCTCCATTCAGCGCGCGGGAACATGGCCGTCTATACAGAAGTCAGCGACGATGAGCTTGCGCGCTTTATCGATGGATATGCGCTCGGGCAGCTGCTTTCATTCAAGGGAATTGCCGAGGGCGTCGAGAACACCAACTATCTGGTGCATACGACGACCGGCACGTTCATTCTGACGCTCTACGAAAAGCGCGTCGATCCCGCCGATCTGCCGTTCTTTCTCGGATTGATGGAACATCTTTCCGGAGGCGGCGTGACGTGCCCGCTTCCCGTACATGACAAGAACGGGCGGGTTCTGAACCAGCTTGCAGGGCGACAGGCCGCGCTTATCACCTTCCTCGAAGGTGTCTGGCCGAAGCAGCCCAAGGTTTTCCATACCCTCGAGCTCGGGAAAGCGCTCGCGCGAATGCATATCGCGGGCGAAGGCTTTGCGTTGAAGCGCGCCAATGCTTTGGGCCTCGCCGGATGGCGACCACTGTTCGATAAATTCTCGTCGCGGACAGAAGAGATTTGCGGCGGCCTGCACGATCTGATCGCGGATGAGCTTCGTTACCTCGAACGCTCATGGCCACAGGATCTTGCCCAAGGGATCATCCACGCCGATCTCTTTCCGGACAATGTCTTCTTCATCGACCACAAGCTTTCCGGCATCATCGACTTCTACTTCGCGTGCAACGACGCTCTCGCCTACGACGTCGCGATCTGCCTCAATGCGTGGTGCTTCGACGCGAATTCACAATACGATCCTGCGAAGGGCGGCGCGCTTCTCGAGGGCTACAATAGCGTTCGTCAGCTCAGCCAAGCGGAGCGTGCGGCCATGCCGGTTCTTGCTCGCGGGGCGGCGATGCGCTTTCTGCTGACACGGAGCTACGACTGGCTCAACACGCCGAAAGATGCGCTCGTCGCGCGCAAGGATCCCGCCGACTATGTTCAGCGGCTTGAATTTCACCAATCGGTCGGCGATATCGCCGATTACACTGCACAGCTGACCTCATGACCGATGAACGTCCAAAAGTTCTGATCTACAGCGACGGCGCCTGCTCGGGAAATCCCGGGCCAGGCGGCTGGGGCGCGATCCTGATTTCCGGCGATCACCGCAAAGAGATCAACGGCGGCGAGAAGCTGACGACGAACAATCGCATGGAGCTGAAGGCGGCGATCTCGGCGCTCGAAGCGCTCAAAAAGCCAAGCGATGTCGAACTCTGGACGGACAGCGTCTACGTCCGTAACGGGATCATGTCGTGGATTCACGGCTGGAAGAAAAACGGCTGGCGGACCGCCGATAAAAAGCCGGTGAAAAACGCCGAGCTCTGGCAGGAACTCGACGCGTTGCGCAACAAGCATCACGTCAAGTGGCATTGGCTGAAGGGCCATGCCGGTCATCCGGAAAACGAACGCGCCGATGAACTGGCGCGTATCGCGATGGCCCCGTTCAAGGCGGGCGGCCGGGCTGTGCACCCGGCCAACACTCTAAAGTGAGCGGTCGATCATCGAGCAGAGGTTTGCGGCGCTCGACTTTTCCGCGATGGGCGGGCTGTCCTCGACGTTCAGGACTTTGACCACACCGTTATCGACCAGCATCGCGTAGCGCTTCGATCGAAGCCCAAGGCCGAAGTTCGAAAGGTCGATCTCAAGCCCGACGGCCTTGGCGAAATCGCCGGAGCCATCCGCCAGCATTTCGATCTTGCCCGTCGCGCCGGTGTCTTTCGCCCAGTTCGTCAAAACGAAAATGTCGTTCACGGCCGTGCAGGCGATGGTGTCGATGCCCTTGCCCTTCAGCTCGTCAACACGTTCGACGAAGCCCGGCATATGGCTCTTGCTGCAGGTCGGCGTGTAGGCGCCCGGAACGGCGAAGATCGCCACTTTCTTTCCAGCGAAGATTTCGCTTACCGACTTGGGCTCCGGACCGTCAGCACCCATGATTGTGAACTTGCCGTCCGGCAGTTGATCTCCGACTTTGATCGTCATGGTATCCCTCTGAGTTCGTGCTGGCGGTTGCTATGTAGCGGCTGCGAAATGCTACTCAAGAGTAATCGTCGTCTCGGACTGGCCTTTGCCGTCGATCATCGTGACCGTCAATGGCTTGCCCTTCAAATCTTTGATGTCGACCCCATCGGTCAGATCGACTTCGAATACGGCCTTCCCCGACGCGTCCGTTACGCGTTTCGGCAACGGTACGAAAACGCCCCCAGGAGCTTCGACGAACGTATCGGCAGTCGCGAGTTCGGCGGTTTCAACGTTCAGCACGAGCTTCGGCTTTCCATTGTTTTGATCGAGGCGCCATCCGGCCAGAGTGGGATCAATTCGCGGTCGTGGCAGCGCGACGGGAACGCGGGCGAGGACGTTCGTCAGTTCTTCGGAAGTCCCAACGTCTGGCGGGATCACGAGTTGCAGCTCGGCTTCCGCGGGGATGCAGATATCCTTACAGACGCCGTAAGCGATCTTACCATGAAGCATGACGGGCTTGCTCGGATCAACGGGCTTCACCGCCACCGGAAAGACCACGCCATTCTTATATCCGACGACGTCTCCGGCTTTGTCGTGCATCCGGTGAGGCGCGGTGAAGAGGACGGTCGCGGATGCGAGGTTATCCGATCCCTGCCAGTCGAATTCGGGGGGCACGCCGCCCGCGTCACCTGGCGAGCGCCAGTAGGTCTTCCAACCTTCCGGCATCGTCACCTCGACGCCAGCGTAAAGTCCAGGGTCTCCGTTTCTCGTTGCGGTCCCGGCCAGAAGCCGCGCCTTGTTGTTGAAGCCTTGGTACCAATCGGACGCAACGGGGCCAGGATCGCTCCAGGCAACGGCGGTGCCCAGAACCAAAAATGCTATAGCCAGTCTGATCACAACGTTTCGCCTTTCGATACTCGTTGATGGATCGCTCGCGCCGCCAGCACGTTCCTGTCCAATTATACGTTGCAGCGAAACCTGACGTTATCGCGACGTCCTTATTGCACCTTTGGACGTCTTCACGTCGCCGTTCTATGGGGTTAGTCTGAACAATATGAAAGCAAACCGACCGGCGGCCCAGACAGCGGGCCCCGAAATAAAGCTCGAGGGGCAGCTGCTCATCGCCATGCCAGCGATGACAGACCGAAGGTTTCAGCGCTCGGTCATTTACATGTGCGCGCATTCTTCCGAAGGGGCCATGGGCCTCATCATCAATCAGCGCGCCAATCACATTACGGCGCCGGACTTGCTTGAACGGCTCGGCATTTCGGCGCGCAATCCCGATGACGAGATCACGAGCGAAGTTCTATCGCTTTCCATTCAAGTCGGGGGTCCGGTCGAGACGGGCCGCGGGTTCGTGCTGCACAGCTCCGATTATTTTTCCGAGGACTCGACGCTCGCGATCGAGCAGGGCGTTTGTCTGACGGCAACGATCGATATTTTGAAAGCCATCGCGCAGGGTCGCGGCCCGGCCCGGGCGCTCTTGGCGCTCGGCTACGCCGGCTGGTCGCCGGGACAGCTCGAAACCGAGTTGCTGGCCAACGGCTGGCTGCATTGTCCGGCGGATCCGGAGCTGATTTTCGACGAGGATCTCGAGAGCAAGTATTCCCGCGCGCTGGCGAAAATGGGCATCGATCTCTCACATCTCGTCAGCGACGCCGGACACGCCTGAGCAAGCAGCGTTCCGTTCTAAGCTTCTCTCTCTTAAGCGCTGCCCGAGCTGACCTTCGGGGCTTTCGTCTCGTCGCCTGTCGCGCCGGGCGTTGCGGGGCCGCCACTCGTTCTTCCGGTAGGAAGGGGCGTTCCCGCGAGCCTCGCGAGACTTGCGGCAATCGATGGCGGCAGGGTCGAGAAGTCCGGCTGGGTTGAAGGCACAGAGGAGAAACCGGCGCCGTTCGCAGGCAGTGGCGGTGGCGGCGCCGCGGGCGGAATTCCGGTTGGGCTGTCACTTCTCAGCGAAGCTGGAGCGACAGAGGGAGCCGGCGGGGCCGGTGGTGGTGGCGGCGTTGCGCTTGCCCGAGCCAAGGCTTCTGCGAGCGGCGAAACGATATTCGGCTGTGATGTCTCAGGCGGTCGATCCTTCGCGGGCTGCATGATCGACGGAAGCGGACTTCCATTCTGCAGGTTCGCGGGAGGCGGCGGCGCGTGCTGCGGCATTGGCGCCGCATCGGGCACCTTCGCTGCGAGCGGCCGTGGCTGAGACGGCGGCCTCGGTGGCTGTTGTTGCGGCTGGCCCTGGGGTTGTGGCCGCATCTGCGGCGGGAATGGAGCCGAGAGCGGAAGCGGGGCCGCAGGGGCATCATTAATCCGCTGACGGATATCTGAAGGCGCGTTCGCCGCACCGTTGTGCGCGCCATTATGTGCACCATTGCGCGCACCATTCATCGGCGCCGCTGGCGCACCGTTCTGAGGTGCTGCGAGGGTCACTGCACCGTTCACTGGCGGCTTTGCGCTTGCTGCGGGCGCGGGTGCCGCTTTCTGCCGATGGCGCACCACGGATCCCGGCGGCAGGGCGGCCTGCTTCGTCTGTGCAGGAGGCGCTGTCTTGTCGTCAGGTGATGGCGATTTCGCCGGAGATGCGAGTGCTCGCGTCGGCTTCTGCGCAGCAATTTCTTTGCTCGGAGTTTTTGTCTTCGGCCGGAAGAAGCCACGCGGCTGCATCTTCCGCTCGGAGCGGCGAACCATTTTCAAAAGCTGCGAGACGGCACGGTCCGGGATTGGCTCGCCGAAATGATAGCCTTGCGCGTATTCGCAGCCGATCGAACGCAGGAACCCTGCTTCATCGGCTCGTTCGACGCCTTCCGCAGCAATCGTTTTTGAAAGCTCGTGCGCCAATGCGACCATCGACCGGACAATCGCTGCGCCCTCGCCCGTGCTGCCACCGCGGATAAGCTCGCCGCAGATTTTGATCGTGTCGAACGGGAAGCGATGGAGGTACGCGAGCGAGGAAAAGCCCGTGCCGAAATCGTCAAGCGTCAGCTCGACGCCCGAACCGCTCAATAGCTTCAGAACCTCTACCGCCTGCTCGGGGTTATCCATGAGCAGGCTTTCGGAAATCTCGAGCCGCATCGTTCCGACGGGCGCGATGTTGCGGCCGAGAACGTGACGGATTTCCTGCACCGACTCGGGCCGGAAGAGCTGGCGCCCTGAAACGTTTACGGTCACGAAAATCGGTCGCTCGGAACGCGGCAGCTCCAATACCCAGCGCGCCACATCCTTTGCCGCGCGCAGCAGGAGATGAGACGTGAGCTTGATCAGAAGCTCCGTGTCTTCGGTGTCCGAGATCGCCGCGAGAGGATTTACGAGGCCGAGTTTTGGATGTTCCCAGCGGAGTTGAGCTTCGAAGCCCGCCAGCTCTTTCGTCGGGAGGTAGACGATCGGTTGGTAGAGAACCCTGAGCTGGCCTTTTTCGATCGCCCGCGCGAGATCGGCTTCGACCTCGTCGTCGAGCTGACGTTCGCGGCGCATTCCGGGTTCGAAGACCTCAATGCGATCGGATCCCGCTTGCTTTGCGCGGTACATCGCGAGCTGGGCATCTTTCAGCAGATCGCCGTCGGCGCCCTGCGTTCCGTCCCAGAGGGCAATGCCAATCGAGCCCGTCAGCACGACTTCCTGATTTGCGAGCGGTATCGGCGCACGGAGCGAGCGGCGCACGCGTTCGGCAAGCGCCGGAAGGTTGCGCGCTTCGCGCTCGCCGATGAACAACATAGCGAACTGGTCGCCGCCGACGCGCGCGACCGTATCCTGCGGTCCGAGATGGCGTTGCAGACGGCGCGCGACCGTCAGCAGCAAGCTGTCGCCGCGCACGAGGCCGAGGGACGCGTTCGCACTCTTGAACTTGTCGAGGTCGATGTAGATCACCGCGGGCTTCACGGTGTTGTCGGTCTTGGCGCGGATCATGACCGCTTTCAGGCGATCGAGAAATAGCTCGCGGTTCGGGAGGCCGGTCAGGCTGCAGTGTACGGCGTCGTGCAGCAAGCGCTCGTGCGCCCGCTTGGTGTCCGACACGTCGCGCAGGAGGCCGACGCATCGCAACGTCCGGCCGTCGGAGTTCGGCACGCTCGCCGCCTCAAGCTCGAACCAGCGCCAGCTGTTGTCCGCGTGGCGTAGACGGAAATCGCTTTTGATCCTGATGCCAGAGCGCTCCTGGGCCGACATCAGCGTGACGCGGAAGCGTTCCTTGTCGGTTGGATGGACGTGCTTCAGGAACTCGTCGACCTTGGTCGACAGCTCGCCCGGCATCAACGACAGTGCGACTTCGACTTCGGGGCCGACCTTGATCTCGTCGCGGCGGATGTTCCATTCCCAAACGGTCGATCCGGATGCGGCAAGCGCCAGCGATCGTGCCTGCAGTTCCGTTGGCGCGCCGGCGTACGACGTATCGGCCGAGCGGAACGCGAACTGCGTAACGGTGAAGCCCATGAGGATGACGACGAGGACGAGGCCTGCAACGAGGCTTGCGACGACGACATCTCCCGACATCCGTCCGCTCAGCGTCATTCCCGTCGCGAAGATCCAGACGAGGAAAAGTAGCCACGTCGGAACGAGCGAGAGCGCGCGGTCCTGGCCTTTCATCGCCAGGAAAACGGTGAAGAGTCCCCCGACGCCGCCGATCGCGAGGAACGAGAGCCGCGCGAAGGTCGCGGCAAGACGAGGATCGATGACTGCGACGGCGATGAGCGTCAGCTGCGCCACCATCCAGACGCCGATCATCATCCGAACGAGCCCGTGCCATAGCGCGAGGCGCAGGAATGTCGTGAGGAAGATGACGAAACTCGATGCCATCGCGGCTTCGCCCGCCGCGCGATAAACGGCGTTGTCCTCGGGCCGCAAGTTGAACAGCTTGTGAAAGAAACCGAAATCGACGCAGAGGTAGGTGAGCACCGTCCAGGCGACGAGGGCGGCGGCCGGGAAGATCAATTTATGATTGGCCGCGAATATCGACGTCAGAAAGATTGCGAGCAGGCCTGTCAGGCCCAGCATCGCGCCGTTGAATAGCTGACGGTCGCGGCTTTTGATTTCGTAATCGATCGGTTGCCAGAGATACATGCGTGCGTAGCGCTCGCCGGCGAGTTCGGCCACGTAGGTAATCGTCTGACCCGGTTCCAGCGTGATGCGGAATACGTCGGCCTTATCGCTCTTGATGCGTTCGGGAACAAAGCCAACGGAGGGCGTGACGCTTTCAATGCGGCGTGCGTCGAGATCGGGCCAAATGGTTCCCGAGCCGACGATCGTGTAGCGGTCGGCGGTGAGCAAACGTTCGAGCGATTTATCGGTCTTGTTGGTCAGCGCGAACACCATCCAGTTCGGACTGGTGCCCGGCACCGAGGCGCGGACCGTCATGCGGCCAGAAACGCCATCGGAACCCGCAGCAGTCTCGACCTGAAGACTATCGCCGCGGCCTTCGTAGGCCTCGCCGAGCGTGGTGATCTCGAGACGATCCTGATCGCTCTGCACGGGAATGGGCGTCAGGGCTTCGGCACGACCTGTAAGCGCCACAAGGCACAACGCCAGGATGCCCAGCGCGGAAAGCCAGGATCTGCCGTGTCTCCCCCGGTTCATCCCCCCTGCTCCCATCAGCGCCCCCGCTCCGATCCGCCGGGAACCGGCCCATCGGCAAGCCGCGCATAAAGCAAATGATCTTCCCACCGCCCGTTGATCTTGAGATAGGCGCGGGCAAGCCCCTCACGCTGAAAACCGGCAAATTCGAGGACGCGCATCGACGCGAAGTTCGACAGCATGATCGCGGCTTCAATGCGATGGAGCCGCAGCGTGTTGAAGGCCATGGGCAGGATCATGCTCACGGCCACACGCATGTGGCCGCGGCCCGCGAAGTTGGCGCCCATCCAATAACCGAGCGAAGCCGTCTGCGCGGACCCGCGCCGGACATTCGAAAGCGTTATGCCGCCGATCAGGGCGCCCGTTGCATTTTCGAAGATGAAATACGGATAGGAGACGTCGTTGTGGACGTCCTTGGCGTAGGCGCGCAGGCGGCGGCGAAACATGGTGCGAGATAGATCATCCTGCGACCAAGTCGGCTCCCACGGTGTGAGGTGCCCGCGGCTGGCGGCCCTGAGTTCCGCCCATTCGGCGTAATCCGCCGCAACGGGCTGCCGCAGTGTCAGCGCCGCGCCTTGGACGACTTCGAAATCTTCATCGGGACGGATGGACCGGAGAAAAGCCACTCTGTCTCACCTCGTTCCTTCGGCGGCGGGCATTCGCTGATCGCGCGGCGTAAACCGTCCCGCGATACGCGAGGCCTGGCCGTTGGATTTGCGGCCCGAGCCGATAACGGCGACGGAGGGCGCCTCTTCCGTCAAGGTTTGCGCGAAAGCCTTGATGCGTTGGCGATCCACAGCATCGACTTCCTGGATCAGTTCCGCGACGGGGATGAGACGTCCCTGCGAAAGCAGCTGCCGCGCCATCTGTTCGGCGTTGACGGCGGAACTCTCGAGCGCCATCAGCAAACCGGCCTTCAGCTGTGCCTTCGAACGCTGCAGCTCCGCGTCCGTCGGACCGGTTTCCGCGATCTCTTCCAGCTGCTGGACCACGACGTCGGCGAGTTCGCCAACCATCTCCGGTCCAGTCGCTGCGTGCACGGACAGCATTCCGGTATCCCTCAGTCCCCAAATCGAAGAGTCGATCGAGTAGCAAAGGCCTCGATCCTCTCGAATTTCCTGAAACAACCGCGACGACATTCCACCGCCGAACAATCCCGAGAACACCTGCGCCGTGTAGAAAGCCGGGTCCAGATACGAGGGCGACGGCAAACCGATGAGAACGTGACTCTGCTCGAAGGGCTTACTCGACGCCGCAAAGCCGCCCCGATAATGCGCGGCTCGCTCGAGCCCCCGTGTCCTCCGAGTGAGCCCGCCGAATAGGGCCTCAACGTGGCGGACGATGTCTTTGTGCTGGACTGCGCCGGCAGCAGAAACGACAATCGTGTCAGGGATATAGTGCTCATCCAGATACGATCTCAGATCGGCCGCCGTAAATCGGCCGACGCTCGCCTTGGTGCCGAGGATCGGTCTGCCGATCGATTGGCCCGGAAACGCGACCCCCTGCATCAGGTCGAAGGCCATGTCATCGGGGTTATCGTCGGAGGCCGCAATTTCCTGCTGGATGACCACGCGTTCGCGGTCGAGGTCGTCGGGCGCGAATTTCGAATTGAGCAGAATATCGGCAATGAGGCCCAGCGCTACGGGCTCGTCGCCCTTCAGAACGCGCGCAAAGTAGGCCGTCGTATCGAGGCCGGTTGACGCGTTGAGGTCGCCGCCCACGCTTTCGATCTCATCGGCGATCTGGCGGGCGGAACGCGTTTTCGTGCCCTTGAATGCCATGTGCTCGAGAAAATGCGCGAGGCCATGTTGGTCCTCGCGCTCGTGGCGTGCACCGACAGCAACCCAGACGCCGAGCGAGACTGTCTCGAGAGACGGCATCCGGTGGGTGACGATGCGCAGGCCGCTCGGAAGCGTCGTGAGTTCGGTCGCCATCGCTACACCCCCGACGCGACGCGGCTGTGGCGCAATACGAATTCCTCGATCGCGTCCAAACTGTTCGGCAAGACTTCGAAACGTTCCTCATCGGTCATCAGGTGTTCGAAGCCTTTCGGCAGCGCCGGGTTCTTGCCGGTGATCGCTTCAATGGCATCGGGAAATTTCGCCGGGTGGGCCGTCGCAAGCACGACGGTTTCGCCTTGAGGCACTCTTTCGGCCGCAACAAGGGCGCAGGCCGTGTGGGGGTCGGCCACATATCCGGTTTCCGCGGCGGTCGCGCGAATGCAGCGGGCGACGTCGTTCTCGGAGGCCGAGACGGCGGCGAAGTCGGCTTTCAGTGTCGGCCACAGGGTTCCGAGTTCGAACCGGCCGTTGGAGGCCAAAGAGGTCATCAGGCTTCGGACGAGCGCGGCGTCGCGCCCCGAGGCTTCGAACAGATAGCGTTCAAAGTTCGAAGAAACCTGGATATCCATCGAGGGAGACGTCGTCGGTACGACGCCTTTCATCGCGTAAACGCCAGTTTCGACAGCGCGCGGAAGGATGTCGTTTTCGTTCGACGCGATGATCAGCTTGTCGATGGGCAAGCCCATCTTCTTGGCGACGTAGCCTGCGAAAATATCGCCGAAATTCCCGGTCGGCACCGCGAAGGACAGCGGGCCCTTGACGCCCGTCAAACGCGACGCGGCGTAGAAGTAATACGTGACTTGGGCGACGATGCGAGCCCAGTTGATGGAGTTGACGCCGGACAGCTCGACCCGATCTCGGAAAGCGTGGTCGTTGAACATTCCTTTGACGAGCGCCTGGCAGTCGTCGAACGTGCCGCGAACGGCGATCGCATGGACGTTCTTTTCCTTCGGCGTCGTCATCATGCGCCGCTGGACATCGGAGACGCGGCCCTCGGGAAAGAGGATCACGACATCGACGCGCTTTGACGTCCTGAACGCCTCGATGGCGGCGCCGCCCGTGTCGCCGGACGTCGCGCCAACGATCGTTGCTCGAGCGCCGCGCTTGGCGAGAACGTGATCCATGAGCCGCGCCAGCAGCTGCATCGCGACGTCCTTGAACGCCAGCGTCGGCCCATGAAAGAGTTCGAGGACCGTCAGGCCGGGCTTCAACGTGTGGAGCGGCGTGACCTCGGTGCTGTTGAACGTCGCGTAGGCTTCTTCGGCCATGCGGGCCAGCTCGGCGCGCGTGATGTCATCGCCGGTAAAGGGCGCGATCACTTCGACCGCGATTTCCGCGAACGACTTTTTCGGGAACGAGGCGATGGTTTCGGACGAAAGCGTCGGCCAGCTTTCGGGGAGATAAAGGCCGCCGTCTCGCGCGAGACCAGCGAGAAGAATGTCCTCGAAACCAAGCCGTTCAGCTTCCCCGCGCGTTGAGATGTATTTCAAATCTGCTCTCTTTGACTAATCCTGCCACAAGCCTAATTGGACCGGTGCCAGCGAACAACCGAGCCCCAATTCCGCCGGGCCGAATCATTCTTCCTTAGGTTGTAACTTTTTGCCGTTTACGCTCTCAAGTCGCTGTCGAGCAAAGATCGCGAAAACAACGAGAAGCGTCGCCGCGAGCCCATACCATGTAACGACGTACTGGAGATGGTTGTTCGGGATATTGATCTCCGTCGTGCCGCCCTTTGGCCAGCCGCCGGGATTTTCGACAGACGCGTCCGCGTCCAGCGAGAACGGCGCGTAAGCTTGGCTCTTTTCAGCATTGAACTGCAGGACCGAGGGCGGGCCTTGCGGTCCCCACTGCATGGCGTCGAGGTCGCGCCAATACCAGCGGTTTCCGGCGTAATCATTATCGGGGGCGAACCATGCCTTGGGATGGGCGAGGCGGACCAGTCCGGTGATCGTCACCGGGCCCGTCACTTGACCTTCGGCACGCTTCGAAGGGTCCTTCAGTTCGCTCGGAACCCATCCGCGATTGACGAAAATGGGCGGCAGGCCGCCTTCCGGGATGAGCAAGGTGTAGATATGCCAGCCCTGCGAAGCGGTCGTCGGGGCGTAGAGGTGGCGCTCGCGGCCGTAGTCGAATGTGCCGGTGATGCGCATGTGCTTGTATTCGACGTCGCCGGATTTGACGTATTCCGACAGCACAGCCGGATAAGACTCGGGCTCAGCCGTCCGCCTCTCGTCGATCTTTGAGATCAGCGAATCCTTCCAAATCATCCGATGCCATTGCCAGTTGCCGAGTCCCACAAGGATCGGCAGCATGATCAGCGTCAGAATGGTTGGGACGACCAGACCTGCGGCGCGCCAACGCGCGAACATCGTCACTCCTTGGTGAGACGGCCTTCCTCGGCCTTATTTTTGAATTGTAACGCGATCAATCCCGCCTTGAGGAAGCGCAGCAGAAAAACCGCGATGAGCGGGGTGAGAATACCCCAGAGCAGCACGTGCATCCACCATGGTACGCCGAACTTGAATTCGGCGACGAGCGCGCCGCCGACGCAAAGAAATCCGAGGATGAAGATCGCGAACACGGCAGGACCGTCGCCGGTGTCGATGAACTTGTAATCCAATCCGCAAACATCGCAGTGATCGCGCAGGTTCAGGACATTGACGAAGAGTTTGCCTTTGCCGCAGCTCGGGCACTGGCAGGTCAATGCGGTTACGAGTGGCGGAATGGGCCTAGCGTCATGGACCACGGCGATCTCGATTTCTGATGGTTCTATTTGCAGCGAATCCTGGCCCGGCAGGACCCGCGACGCAACTCTGAATAGTGCCGCGCCTCAAAGACAAGAGGCGGCTTTTGGGCCGCCTCCTGCAAAGTTCCGTTGGCTTCCGATGAGCGAGCGTTATTCGGCGCCCGGCACGATCGGGCCTGCGCCCCACACGTAGATGCAGGCGAAGAGGAACAGCCAGACGACGTCGACGAAGTGCCAGTACCAGGCAGCCGCCTCGAAGCCGAAATGCTGTTGCGGAGTGAATGCACCGCGCAGGGAACGGACCAAGCAAACGGCCAAGAAGATCGTGCCGATGATCACGTGCGCGCCGTGGAAGCCCGTCGCCATGAAAAACGTCGAGCCATAGCTGTGGCCGGCGAAGCTGAAGGCAGCGTGGCTGTATTCAAGCGCCTGGAGCGCCGTGAAGGTCATGCCAAGCAGGACTGTCAGGATGAGGCCGATGACGAGGCCACGACGGTCGTTCTTCAGCAGCGCGTGGTGAGCCCAGGTCACCGTGCAGCCCGAAGTCAACAGGATGAGCGTGTTGACGAGCGGCAGACCCCAGGGGTTGAACGTGTGCTTGAAGAAGCCCGGAACTGTGGCTGCTGTCGGATCGACGGCTGCCGGCGGCCAGTGGCCACCAAAGACTTCATCGCGCGTGACCATACCGACGATCTGGCCGGGGTTGTTCATCAGCTCGTGAACGCCGGCGGGGAAGAGCGCCGCGTCGAAATACGCCCAGAACCAAGCGACGAAGAACATCACTTCCGAAGCGATGAACAGGATCATTCCGTAGCGCAGGTGCAGCTGAACGACGGGCGTTTGGAAACCCTGATTGGCTTCGCGGATGACGTCGATCCACCATGCCCATGCGGACGCGAGAACGGCTGCTCCACCGATCGCAAAGAGCCACGGGCCCTTGACGCCGAGGATGCCTTCGCCATCGACATGCGTGCGCATCCACGCAATGGCGCCGATCGCCATGACGAGCGCCGAAAGGGAGGCCAACAGCGGCCAAGGGCTCGGATTTACGAGATGATAATCATGATGTTTTGCGTGGGTATCAGCCATTTCCGTCTCCGTCCCCTTCAGGCTCTGGCCCGTTCTTGCTTGGATAGAGAATTCGACACGGCGGTTCTAGCGCCCCATCTAACTCTCAGATCCACTTTCTTGCTTTCTTCAGAATGCACTCGTTTCAGCCCCCCGCCTTCGGCTGCGGAGGCGTAACCTCTGCCGTCGCCGCCTTAGGTACGGCCGGGAAGAAAGAATATGACAGCGTGACCTCGGGCTGTAATGCGGTGGAGCTGTCTTCGACCAGTTTCGGGTCGAGGAAGAAGGTCACCGGCATTTCAACAGTCTGGTGCGGCTGCAGCGTCTGCTCCTTGAAGCAGAAGCATTCGATCTTGTTGAAGTACGAGCCGAAGGCCTCGGGCGTGACGTTGAATATCGCCTGACCTTTGACCGGCTTGTCGGAATTGTTCGTGGCGCGGAAGAAGGCCATCGTCGTCTCGCCGATCTTCACTTCCATCTTCGAAACGTCGGGCTCGAATGTCCATGGGAGGCCCGGAGCAACGTTGGAATCGAAGCGGACCGTCAGCGTGCGGTCGAGCACCTTCCCGGCGTTATTATTCTCCGCGCGCTGAACGGTGCCGGCGTAACCGGTCGCCTTGCAGAACATGGAGTAAAGCGTCGGCGAAGCGGCGGTGATCGAGCCCATGACCGCGAGCGCGGCGAGGCAGCCGAATACAGCCCGCCGGTTTTGGCGGACGGCCTTCGCAGCGCCGTCGTCATCCCGATGCACGGTGTGGTCCTCTTTCATGCCTTACATCGTTCCTTTGGCGACGTTCCCGCCGAGTTGGACGAAGGTCGCGACGTAGAACGCTATAACCATAAAGCCGAGCGCCAACGCGATCGCGATCGAACGGCGTCGACGAATTTTCTCGGCGGCCGGATCGAGACGTTGGGGGAATTTTGGATCGTCGGTCAAAGGAGCCTCACGCAAAAAAACGATTAAATATCGCTTCACCGAAAAGAACGGCAAACAGCACGTACAAATATAGGATCGAAAACCAGAAAAGCTGACGCGCCGCCGTATCGGCTTCACGGCCTTCGGTCGTGAAGTAAACGCGAACGGCAAGACCGAGGAAGACCGCGCCGAGCGCCACCGAGCAGACGAGATACGTTATCCCGCCGAGACCGGTGAAGAAGGGCACAACGGCCAGAGGCACGAGAGCGATGGAGTAGAGCAGGATCTGTTTGCGTGTTTCGGGAAGGCCCCTAACGACCGGCAGCATCGGCACACCGACGCGCTCGTAATCGCGGCAACGGTAGAGAGACAGCGCCCAGAAGTGCGGGGGCGTCCACATGAAGATGATGAGGAACAGCAGAATGCTATCGAGGCTGATGCTGCCCGTGACGGCGGCCCAGCCGACCATTGGCGGGAATGCACCCGCCGCGCCGCCGATGACGATGTTGTAGGGCGTACGCCGCTTCAGCCACATCGTGTAGACGAAGAGATAGAAGCCGATCGTAACAGCGAGCAGCGCTCCGGCGGTCCAGTTGACCAGCACGCCAAGCGTCAGAACAGAGCAGACGCTCAAGACGCCGCCGAAGTTCAGTGCTTCGTCGCCCGTGACGCGGCCACGAGGCAAAGGACGAGCGGCCGTGCGCGCCATGCGCGCGTCGATGTCGGCGTCGTACCACATATTGAGAGCGCCCGAGGCGCCCGCTCCGATGGCGATGGAGATGATCGCAATGAAGCCGAGGATTGGATTGATCGGTCCGGGAGCCGCGACCATAGCGGCAAGCGCCGTGAAGACGACAAGCGTCATTACCCGCGGTTTCATCAGCTGGATGAAATCGCTCACGCTGGGCTCCAGCGTCAGGTCGGCTTGGCCAACTTCACTTTGAATGCTCATATCGCGGGCGCCGTCAAAAAATTCAGTTTCAGTAAATCGGATGGGCGGCGGGGCAAATGCCTCGCCCCGCCGCTCACCCATTCTAGATCAGTGGTGGTCCGTCGCGGCGATCCGCGGCAGCGTTTCGTAAGAGTGGAACGGAGGCGGTGACGACAGCGTCCATTCGAGCGTTGTCGCTCCGGGACCCCACGGATTACCCGCCGCTCTCTCCTTGCGGATGAAGTAGGCGTAGAACATGCCGAACAGGAAGACGACTACGCCAGCCGTCGTGATGTACGAGCCGATGGACGACACGCGGTTCCAGTAGGTGAACGCTTCCGGATAGTCGGCGTAGTGGCGCTGCATGCCCGACAGTCCAAGGAAGTGTTGCGGGAAGAACAGCACGTTGGCGCCGATGAACGTCAGCCAGAAGTGAAGCTTGCCGAGCGTTTCATTGTACATGTAGCCCGACATTTTCGGGAACCAGTAGTACCAGCCCGCGAAGATCGAGAACACTGCGCCGAGCGACAGCACGTAGTGGAAGTGCGCCACGACGTAATAGGTGTTGTGCAGCGAACGATCGATGCCCGCGTTTGCGCACATCACGCCCGTCACGCCACCGACCGTGAAGAGGAAGATGAATCCCAGCGCCCAGAGCATGGGCACGCGGAACTGAAGCGAACCACCCCACATCGTTGCGATCCACGAGAACACCTTGATGCCTGTTGGCACCGCGATGACCATCGTCGCGAACATGAAGTAGGCCTGCGTGTCGACGCTCAGACCCGCCGTATACATGTGGTGGGCCCAGACGATGAAGCCGACGAGACCGATCGCCACCATTGCGTAGGCCATGCCGAGGTAACCGAAGATCGGCTTCCGCGAGAACGTGGACACGATGTGGCTGATCATGCCGAAGCCCGGCAGGATGAGAATGTAAACTTCGGGGTGACCGAAGAACCAGAAGAGATGCGCGTAAAGCAGCGGATCGCCGCCACCTGCCGGATCATAGAAGGTGGTTCCGAAGTTGCGGTCCGTGAGCAGCATCGTGATCGCGCCCGCGAGAACCGGCAGCGACAGAAGCAGCAGGAACGCGGTGACGAGCACCGACCAGGCAAAGAGCGGCATCTTGTGCAGCGTCATGCCCGGAGCGCGCATGTTGAAGATCGTCGTGATGAAGTTGATGGCGCCGAGGATCGACGAAGCGCCCGCAAGATGCAGCGCCAAGATGCCGAAATCGACCGCCGGTCCCGGATGGCCAATACGTTCGGACAACGGGGCGACGAGGATCCAGCCCGCGCCTACGCCATCAGCGTCGGCCGTGCCAGGCACGAACAACGAGATGAGCAACAGCGCGAACGCTGCCGGCAGCAGCCAGAACGAGATGTTGTTCATGCGCGGGAACGCCATATCCGGCGCGCCGATCATCAACGGCACAAACCAGTTGCCGAAGCCGCCGATCATGGCGGGCATGACCATGAAGAACACCATGATCAAGCCGTGGCCCGTGACGAAGACGTTATAGATGCCTTCGTTTGCGAAGTACTGCAGACCCGGCTCCTGGAGCTCTAGTCGCATCACCACCGAAAGGAACAGGCCTATGCAGCCCGCGAAGATCGCGAACAGCAAATAGAGGGTGCCGATGTCCTTGTGGTTCGTCGAACAGAACCACCGTTTGAAAAATGGCGGGGCGTGATCGTGCCCTTCGCCTATTGCGTGTGCAGTGCTTCCCATTTCGTAGAGCCCTTGTCCCGGAAGTTTTGTCTGAACTTTTTTTTGTTGAGCGTCAGATATGTCGAGCTAGCGCCCGGCCATCATTCACTGCCGTTACTGCGCCTGAGCCACCGACTGAAAATCAACCTTGCTCGCAGTATCCGCATCGAGGATCTGCTGGGCCTTCTTCTTGTCCTTGGCCTTCACTGCCGCAATCCATGCATCATAGACCGGCTGATCGACAACCCGAACGGTTATCGGCATGGCTGAATGGAGCTTGCCGCATAGCACTGCGCACTGGCCGTGATAGGAACCGATCTTCGTGGCCTTGAACCAAACCGCCGCGACGCGACCCGGAACGGCCTGCATCTTTACGCCGAAAGACGGGATCGTCCACGAGTGGATGACGTCGTTGGACGTCACCAGGACGTCAACAACCTTGTTAACGGGAACAGCAATCTCCTGATCGACCGTCAGACGGCGAAGCTTCTTGTCCTCGTTCCAGAGAGGAATCGAAGCCTCATAGAGAGCGTTGTGGAGCGCGGCGCCCTGAAGTGAACCAAACTGCTTGTCGAAAGCTTCGTCGCCGATCTTCGCCCTGACAACGTCCTCGTCGTTGACCATGTTCGAGGTGATCGTCACCTTGTCGTCAACGTACTCATGTTCCCAGAACCAAGCGTTGCCGGTGGCCTTGATCGTCAGATCGGGCTTGGGGAAGTTGTACTGATTGAAGAGGAGGTGGAAGGAGGGGATCGAAATGCCGACGAGGATGAGGATCGGGACGATGGTCCAAGCAACCTCAAGCATCGTGTTGTGCGAGGTTCTGGACGGGGTTGGGTTCCGCTTCTCGTTGAAGCGGTACATCACGTAGACCAGCAAAACGAGAACGAACAAAACGATCACGGTGAGGATCGTATTTACGACATGAAAGAGGTCGAAGATCTGCCCCATGATCGGGGTTGCAGGAACCTGCAGACCCAGCTCGCCACTCGTAGGCTGCCCGAGGCCGGCCATGGCTGGAGACAGCCCACCGAGGGCAATCGCCAAACACGCGGCTGCCAGAACGGCAACCGCGCCAAACATCCTATTCGACATTCCTTCGCTCCCAATACGTCGGTTCAGATCCCCCTGGACCGACAGCCTCCCAGATCCATTTTCCTGACACCCCGGGCCGGCGTGTCATTGCGATTGTTTGTTGCCCAGCTTTCACGCCGGGAGAGCCCGCCGTCGCTGCGGACGAATGCCTCATCGATTTGTTAAGGCGGGTTGATAAAGAGCACAATCTGTTCGTGCCTCTCAAGTCAAGCTTTCTGCGTCATTTCTTCGCGAAATCGCTGTACCGGATCGGCGAATCAATACTCCTCATCAACGAGCGGTGGCACCTTTCGCGACAGAATTCGGCCGGATTCCTGGACGACGAAGCGCGCTCTTCCTTAGCCGCTTTATCATTGGGCTCGGCCCGCGAAAGCAAGGACCATCTTTTGTCACCGGAAAAAACGGGCTTCTGGAGCCGATGCCGTCCACTCACGCATTTGCACAAAATGATCCCCAACTCGAATAGGAGGCGGACCGCGGGGCCGCTCGCCGCTCTTCTCGCATGTGCACAAATGGCGGCAATGCTGGCGTTCCCGAACGAAGCGTTCGCCGTCGATGCGCCCGAGGGCACGGTCAAGTCGCAGCACGGGGACTGGCAGGTCGTCTGCAAAGACCCGCCGGCCGGCTCCAAAAGTCCAGTCTGCGCGCTCGTCCAAAGCGTGACAGCCGAGGACAAGAACAACATTGGCCTTACGGTTTATTTCCAGAAATTCTCGAACGGCACGCGCGTGCTCAGGGTTTTTGCGCCCCTCGGCGTGTTATTGCCGCCAGGGCTGGGCCTCAAGATCGATGACAAGGATGTCGGCCATGCACCGTTCCTGCGGTGTCATAGCTTTGCGTGCTACGCGCAAGTCGTCGTCGAAGATACGCTCATCGAGCAGTTGAAGACTGGAAAGACAGCCATCTTCATTATCTTTCAGACCGAAGAAGCGGGCATCGGCATTCCGATATCGCTCAAAGGCTTTGGCGACGCTCTGAGCGAACTGAAATGATAAAGGCCGATTGGCGACGCCAATCGGCCAAATTGGAAAGCTTCAGCTGACGCGCTTGAACGTCAGGCAACCTTGCGCTCAGCCAATTCGCCCTGGCTTTGCCGGTCGAGCAGGATCAGACCGTCCCTCTTCTGTTTGGTCGGAAGAGGCTGCACGGTTGGCGCGACGGCCCCGGCCGCCTTCTCCACCACCGCAGCGACGCGCGGAACTGTCTCCATGTATTGGCCGGCGATCGTCGTCCAAAGTTCAGCATGAGCGGAGTAAACATCCGCCGGTGTTGCCGGCTGCATCATTCGATGAGCCCAATACACGAATGCCTGGGCTTGGCGCGCTTGCAGACTTGCGACTTCGAGCTGGGTACGGCCAGCAGCTTTCAGAAATGGCTGCCAAAATATTGACGTTGTATCAACCATCTCAAAGGCTTGTTGGTAGAATTGGTAGTATAGCGAAGTATTCGCCGTACGCGCACCCTCTTGATATGCCATTGCTGCGTCCTCCCAGACACAAAATATGCTGCGGCCTTTGAAGGCCGGTTTTTCAATGCTTCTGAGCTCGTAAGTCTGACTTGGGCTAATTGTGGGTCAGTAACACGGCAGTCCTCGGGCTGCAGTTCACAGATGCGTGCTCCGGTAATCAATTCGAAGCGGCGGCATACGTGCGATCCGCCTACGGAAGGTACGCCGCCTTCACTGCAGTTCGATGACTCACGTCAAATTACGCGGTGATGAAAAAATGCAGGCACCCCGAAAAGACAACGCTACACAACCATAGTTACACAATAGTAAATTCTGCTTATTTCCGATTGGGTTGAAAACTGTTCTTCGTTCATCTTGCGTTCTTCTTGACGCCGTTCATTTCATCTCGCCTTATGTTCAAGTTGGTTAATACGCGTTTAGATAAAGCGTTTTGCGTTTGATGTTGCGTCTCGGGGGATGCCGGTGGTGGGGGCTGCTCTCCGTTGTGACCGGCTCGGTCATCGCGGTCTCGCTGGTATTTCTACCCACGTCGGCGAAGGCACAAACGAGCGATCCCCCGACCAACTGGGTCCGAGAGAAATATGGATGGCGCGAAGCTTACGGCGGCTTTGACGTCGCGCGCGATCAGTGGCTCGCCTATTCCGGAATGACGTTCGCGCTTCGGAGCGCGGATATCTACAGCGACGGCTGGCGACTTCGCATTGGCGGCGGGTATGGCCGATACAGTTACGACAGCGCCCCACCCCATACAAACTGCGGGGTTGCCAACCAAAACGACATTTGCAGCGAAGACGGACGGGCCGCGCAACATTTCCAGGTGGCGCATTCCTACGCCGAGGTTCTGCTCGGATATTATCTTCAGCTCGGCCGCTTGACCGCGAAGGCGTTCGCCGGTGCATCGATGTCGTCCGAACAACATCTCAAGCGCGATCCCAACAAAGGTGATGATGGCACCACGTTCGGCGTCAAGGGCGCGCTGGAATTGTGGCTTACGCTCAACGCGGATTCCTGGACATCGCTGGACCTCAGCTACTCGACGGCGCGCAATGAATCCTCCGCTCGGTGGCGTTCGGGCTGGCGCTTTTCGCCAAAGCTGTCGATCGGTCCGGAGCTTCGCTATGACAAAAACATCGAGACGGGGGACAACGCTTGGAACGGTCGGGCCGGTCTCTTCACGCGTTACGAATGGAGCGGCGGCGAGATATCGCTGGCTGGAGGTGGACTGTGGAGGGTCGACGATTGGTCGCCTGCCGTCCCTTCAGCCTACGGAAACATCAACGTGCTCTTCCAATATTGAGCGCGATCGCGAATATTCATTTTCTGCCGACGGTGCGGTGCTTGGAGGGAAATCGATAATGAGGATGGCGTTTGTGAAGACTTCGGCTCTCGCGCTCACAATGCTTTTCCTCGCGACCTTTCCAATGCAGGTGCTTGCGAATAATTGCGCGTCTGCTCCGGTCGTCGCCCGCGGCGAAGAAGCTCGCTACGTCTGGCTTGCGAAAACAAAGGCAAGAGCGAATTGGCGCGCAAAAGTTCGAGCCATTTCTGGACTTGGGCCGAACTTCTCAAATTGGGCGCGAGCGCAAGATACTGAAGAACGCTGCCTTACTGGGCCGGCCGGAAGTGTTTGCATCTTCACGGGCACGCCCTGCACACCCTGATCGGCGTGAGGCATTTCAATCTCACCTCGCGACGGATCGCATTCCATTGCGCTGATCAGGAAACATTTCGGCGATTTGAGAATTCGACTTCCTGAAAGTGCGCTATAAGACAGGGACGGAGGCGTCCCGCTCGTATGGCCGATTAGGAGGGATCGCATTCTTAATGACCGGACGAATTACTCAAGAATTATGCATTCATTGTTGTTGCGTTGTTTCAGATTTGCTTTTAGAGGCGCGCCCGATATGAGGCGAATTACTCCTTCGAGAACATAAATCAATCTTCCAACGCGCGCGGCGGCCGTTTGGCAGGACCTGCGCGGCGCATCTCGATTTCGAAGATTGATGGAATCCGCCCGGCCACAGGCTCGGGCGGTTGAGAGAGGAGCGGTGGGCTGCGGGACCTACTGCTCCTCTTTTTTGCGCCCCCTTGCCCGCCCCGCGGGCCATCCCGACAGAGCTTTCCCGCGGCGCTTGAGTTGCATCAGCCTTCCGACCACACCCCGAAAATTTCTACAAAACGAACACCTATTCGCCTTGACCTCTCCGCAATCGTGAACCAAACAGAATGACTATTCGTTTTTATTCTCGCTTGCACACGGACGATCACGGCGATGCCGAAGCTCAAGCCAGACACTCAGCGCGCCCGGCGAGAACACATTCTCGACGCGGCGCTCCGATGCTTTTCTCGCGGTGGGTTCCACGCCACCACGATGCAGACGATCTGTCGGGAAGCGGCCGTCAGTCCCGGCGCTCTCTACGTTTATTTCGATAGCAAGGAAGCGCTCATCGCTGGCCTCTGCGAACGCGACCGGGCGGAATTTGCCGAGCGGTTCGCCGCGCTTGCGGCCGCGCCCGATTTTCTCGAGGCGCTGAGCGCGATCGGCCAGCACTACTTCATCAATGAGGGACCCGAGAAGCAGCGTTTCGTCGTCGAGATGGGCATCGAGGCGACACGCAATCCGCGCATCGCCGAAATTTTCATGAGCGTCGACAAATTCTGCTCGGACAACTTCGAAGCGTTGTTTCGGCGTCTCCAGGAGGAAGGGCGCATTGCTCCGCGCGCGGACATCCAGACGCTCGTGAGCGTCTTCAATGTCGTCGGCGACGGAATGTTCTGGCGCCGCGCCATTTATCCGGATGCCGACATGGCCGCCATGCTGCCTGTGGTCGTCGACCTCATCGGCAGTCTGCTCAATCCAGTTAAGCGGGAACCGGTGGAACAGAAGGTTTCCCGCTCGAAGGTTTCCGCACGTGAGGGGCGTCGATGAGTCTTAGAAAATTTTTCTTCGGTCTTCTGGCTGCGGGTGCAGCGGCTGGGGGCGCCTACGTTTACGTCGAGAAGAAACATACGGCAGAAGTGCAAGCCGAGAGGCTCGAAGCCGCAAAGCCCGTTGCTGCTCCCTCCGTCACCGTTTCGAAGGTCGCGATCGAAAATTTCGTCGAGACCGCCGCCGTTTCAGGTTCGCTCGTGCCGCGCGAGGAAATTCTCGTATCGCCCGAGGTCGATGGTCTGCGCGTTCTCGAGCTTCTCGCGGACGAAGGCGACAAAGTCAAAAAGGGTCAGGTTCTCGCGCGCCTCGTCGCGGAGCAGCTCGATGCGCAGCTTGCGCAAAACGATGCAAATATTGCGCGGGCCGATGCTGCCATCGCGCAGGCTGAGAGCCAGATCGTGCAATCGGAAGCGCAGTCGAAAGAAGCGACCGCGCAATTCGAACGCGCCGTGCCCTTGAAGCAATCCGGATATCTCTCAGGCTCGACCTACGATCAGCGCGAGAGTGCGGCACACACGACTGCGGCGCAGCTCATCGCGGCGCGCGACGGGCTTACGGCCGCGAAAGCAGAGAAAGCGCAAGTCGAGGCGCAACGCCGAGAACTCTTGTGGCGCCGGAACAATACCCAAGTGACCGCGCCTGCAGACGGCGTCATCAGCCGGCGCATGGGACGCATCGGCGCGATGGCATCAACGGTCGGGGAACCGATGTTCCGCATCATTGAAAACGGTGAAATTGAACTCGATGCCGAGATCGTCGAAACCGAGTTGAAGAAGGTCAAGGTCGGGCAAAAGGCGGTCGTCACCGTGCCCCAGAACGGCGACTTCGAAGGAACGGTTCGCCTCGTCTCGCCCGAAGTCGACAAGACGACCCGGCTTGGCCGCGTGAAGATCTTCCTCGGCGTCAATCCGGCGCTCAGGATCGGTTCGTACGCACGCGGCCGCATCGAGACGGATTCGAGCCGCGGCCTTGCTGTTCCGGCTTCGGCCGTCACCTTCAATCAAGGTTCCACATCCGTACAGGTCGTCAGGGACGATACGGTTCAAAAACATCAGGTTTCGGTGGGCTTGGTTTCCGGCGATCTCGTCGAGATCAAAGACGGCGTCAAAGATGGCGATCTGGTTGTCACGCGTTCGGGGACCTTTTTACGCGACGGTGACGTCGTGCGCCCGGTCTTGCCCGAGGCGCGGGTGAGCGAGGCGAAGTAATGCGCATCAATATTTCCGCCTGGTCGATACGCCGACCGGTTCCGTCTATCGTGCTCTTCGCCGTGCTGATGCTGCTCGGCGCGCTGAGCTTTAAATCGCTGCCCGTCACGCGCTTTCCCAACATCGACGTTCCGATCATTTCGGTGAAGGTCACGCAATCAGGCGCCGCGCCTGCGGAACTCGAGACACAGGTGACGAAAGTCATCGAAGACGTCGTCGCCAATATCACCGGCGTCAAGCACATCACTTCGACACTGACCGACGGCCTATCGGCAACCGTGCTGGAATTCAGGCTCGAGACGAATACCGACCGGGCGTTGAACGACGTCAGAGACGCCGTTGCGAAAATTCGCGCCGATCTTCCGCGTACAATCGACGAGCCGGTCATCGAACGCGTCGACGTCGAAGGCCAAGCGATCCTGTCGTTTGCGGCGACGTCGCCCGGAATGACGCTCGAAGAGCTTTCGTGGCATGTCGACGACGTCATCAAGCGCAAGCTGCAGGCGACGAAGGGCGTCGGCCGCGTCGAGCGCTACGGCGGCGTCGATCGAGAAATTCGCATCAATCTCGATCCCGATAAGCTTCTCGCTTACGGCATCACCGCGGCGCAGGTGAACGCCCAAGTCCGTGCGACAAACGTCGATCTCGGGTCGGGCCGCGGGGAAGTCGGCAGCCAGGAGCAAGCGATCCGCACGCTTGCCGGCGCGCGCCAGGTCGAGGCGTTGTCAGATGCCAAAATTATCCTCGCGGGTGGACGCGAAGTTCGCCTCAAGGACCTGGGCCGTGTCATCGACGATGCCAGCGAGCAGCGATCTTTCGGACGTCTCAACGGCCAGCCTGTCGTCTCGTTCTCGGTTTTTCGCACCAAGGGCACGAGCGATCTTTCGGTGGCGGATGCCGTCAACGCATCGCTCAAAAGTCTCGAAGCCGAATATCCCGACGTCAAACTGACGAAGATCGACGACGCGGTCGCCTATACGCGCGGCAACTACGTTGCGGCGATGGAAACGCTGGTCGAGGGCGCCGTGCTGGCGGTGCTCGTCGTGTTCGTCTTCCTTCGCAACTGGCGCGCGACGCTCATTTCCGCTATTGCGCTGCCGCTCGCGGCCATACCGACATTCTGGGCGATGAGCGCGCTCGGATTTTCGCTCAATCTCGTCAGCCTGCTCGGCATCACGCTCGCAACCGGCATTCTCGTCGACGACGCGATCGTCGAGATCGAGAATATCGTGCGCCATATGCACATGGGGAAATCCCCCTATCGCGCGGCAATCGAGGCCGCCGACGAAATCGGCCTCGCCGTCATCGCCATCACGCTGACGATCGTCGCGATCTTCGCGCCCGTGTCGTTCATGGGCGGCATCGCGGGCCAGTACTTCAAGCAGTTCGGCATGACCGTCGCGGTGGCGGTGCTCGTGTCACTCTTAGTGGCGCGTCTGATAACGCCGATGATGGCTGCCTATCTGTTGCGCCCCATTCCGGAAGAGCCGCACGTGGACGGCGCGATCATGCGCTCCTACACCCGGTTTCTTGGGGCGACGCTGCGCCATCGCTATTTGACATTGATCTCGGGCGTCGCGCTTTTCTCCGCGTCCATCTATGCGACGACGCTGTTGCCGACCGGCTTCCTTCCCGATGAAGACACATCTCGCATCGTCGTGTCGGTTGAATTACCGCCGGGAACGCAGCTCGACGAGACGCGCGCTACGACCGATGAACTCGTCAAGTCGCTTCGGACCATTCCCGAGGTCACTCAGGTGTTCGTGCTTGGTGGCACGAGCCCGACGGGTCAGCTTGAAGTTCGCCGCGCGTCGCTTTTCGTGAAGCTCGTTCCCAAGACACAGCGCAAGCTTACGCAGAAGCAGCTCAAGTCGATCATCGCTGCAAAGATTTCCGACGTTCCCGATACGCGCGCCTGGTACGTCAACGAGCGCGGCGAGCGAGAGCTTTCGTTCTCGATGCTGTCGCGCAACGGCGATGATTTGAACGATGCTATCGGCAAGGTCGAGACGGCATTGCGCAGCGTTCCGGGATTCCGCAACGTCGCCGCGTCCGGCTCGACGGAGCGGCCCGAAATTCGCATCGTGCCGCGCCTCGATGTTGCGGCTCGCCTCGGCATCGCTCCCGATCAGATCGCGGAGGCCATTCGTGTCGCAACGATCGGCGACACGGGATTCAACCTTGCGAAGTTCACGATCGGCGACCGGCAAATTCCGATCCGCGTGCAGCTCGAGGAGAGCATGCGGTCGGACCTCAAACAGATCGAGCAATTGCGCCTGACCAACTCCGCCGGAAAAGCAATTCCATTGACGGCGGTTGCGACAGTCGAATTCGGACGCGGTCCGGCGTCCGTTGAGCGCTTCGATCGGTTGCGGCGCGCGGTCGTCGGGGTCGATCTCGATCGCGGCGTAGCTTTGAGTACGGCGCGCGAAGAGTTTCTCAATGTCGTTCAGGGTTTGAAGCTGCCTGAAACGGTGACGTTGCAGCCGTCCGGCGATGCGGAGGTTCAGGACGAGGTCGCGGATGGATTCATCACAGCGATGGGCACCGGCGTTTTGATCGTGCTTGGCCTGTTGCTCCTGCTCTTCGGTAGCGTGTTTCAGCCGATCACGATCCTCTTGTCGTTGCCACTGTCGTTCGGCGGCGTTGCGTTGAGTTTGCTCGTCACCAACAATCCGATCAGCATGCCGGTTTACATCGGCCTCCTGATGCTCATGGGCATTGTGACGAAGAACGCGATCATGCTCGTCGACTTTGCGATCGAGGAGATTGCTGCAGGCGTGGATCGCCGCACTGCGATCATTGATGCTGGCCGCAAGCGCGCGCGACCCATCATCATGACGACGCTGGCGATGGCGGCGGGCATGCTCCCCAGCGCTTTTGCACTCGGCGACGGCGGCGAATTCCGCGCGCCGATGGCGATTGCGGTGATTGGCGGCTTGTTGGTTTCGACGATGCTGTCACTGGTTTTCGTGCCGTCGTTCTTTACCGTGATGGACGACCTCGGCAATCTGATGCAGCGCGTTTTCGGGCGCTTCATCGGTCCGCGGGACGAGCCGCCTGACGAAGCCCAGACGACACCGGCCAAGTCGCCCAACGCCCAGAGCCATCGTCCGTTGCCGCTCGCCGCGGAATAAATCCGAAAGGAATGTTGCGAGGGCTGATTGTGCATGAGGGAGCGCGTGCCTACGTTCCAGCCCGAGCGGCTGCAACAGAAGGACCCCCGCCATGTTCGACGCCAAATCCATGCTCGAAAATATTGTTCGCGGAGCAGCGCCTGCGAACTCTTCAACACCAACACAACCGAATGGCAGCGGCCAGCCGAACGGCGGCAGCATTGGAGATATTTTGAATGACATTCTCCGGAACGCCGGGGGCGGAAGTGGTGCAAGTGCGCAAACGGGCGCCGGCAGCGGCGGCGGTTTTGGAGATATTCTGAACCAGATCGGCCGAAGCCTTTCCCAAGCGCAGGCTCAAGCACCCGGTGCAACGCAAACGTCGCCGCCATCTGGTCAGACTCAGCCCGGGCAGATGGGTGGAACTTCCGGTTCGGATTTGCAGAGCATCTTCGAGGAGATCAAGAACAAGCTCGGCCAAGCAGGCGGTTCGGTTACAGGCAGCGGCGGCAGCATCGGGGATATTCTGAGCAATGTCCTTACACAGGCGACGCAGGGCGTTCGAGAAGGTTCGGCGCGCATCGGCAACGAGACCGGCGCGAGCGATGCTCTCGGGCGCCTGGCATCTGATCCGCAAGCGGCACAGATCCTCGGAAAGTTGAAAGACTTCATTCAAAACAATCCTTACTCCGCGGGTGCAGCTGCGGGCGGACTCGGCGGTCTGCTGCTCGGAACGAGTTCGGGCCGATCGGTTGCGGCAGGCGCTGCGAAGCTCGGCGCAATCGCGATGATCGGTGGCCTCGCCTACAAGGCCTTGCAAAACTACCAGGCAGGAAAACCCCTCATTACAGGCGCTACGCCATCCGCGACCGAGGTGCCGCCGACGGGCTCAGGCTTCGAGCCCGCAGCCGTGACGAACGACGCGGCGGTCAACTACGTGCAAGCGATGATCGCGGCGGCGGCAGCCGACGGGCGGATAGACGCCAGCGAGCACGAGAAGATCATTTCCGGTCTAAGCCAGGCTGGTCTCGACCGTCAGTCGGAAGAGTTCCTCGCGAATGAACTCAACAATCCGAAATCTGTTGAAGAACTGGCGGCGTCATGCGCGACGCCACAGGAAGCCTGCCAACTTTACACGGCAGCTCGCATCGCCATTTCCGACAATTCTCCAGCGGAAGCGCAGTTTTTATCAGCACTCGCGAGTGCCCTTAGACTCGATCCGCGGCTGACTGCGCAGATCGATGCGACGGCGCGGGCGGCAGCCTGAAGCTGCCGTCTCGAACGAATAAGAAAAGGGCGCCCGCTGATCGCGGACGCCCTTTTTGCTGTCAGGCTAAACTGATTAGTTCGTTTTCGTGCCGCTCGATGCGTTCGCGGCCTGATTGTCGAGCTTGAAGAAGGTGTCGACGCGCATGCCGGTGAAAAGCGGCGGGTGATCATCGAGCGAGACCATGACTTCGACAACCTCGACATCGTTCGGACGGCGCGGACCGCGGGTTGCAATTCGCGGAGCTGCCAACGACTGCGAGATCGATGTGACGGTGCCTTCGAAGGTCTTATCCGGGAAGGCGTCCGCCTTCACGACGACGCGCTGACCGACGTGAACTCTTGCAGCGTCTCGCTCTTCGACTTCTGCGCGAAGGCGAAGACTCGACATGTCGCCGAAGACCACGACGGAGCTTTCGGGCGAGGGAACCGCGGTTTCACCGACGCGGGCCAAAACATTCAGAACGGTGCCGTCAGCCGGTGCGCGAATACGCGTACGCTCGAGGGCGAGTTCAGCCGAGGTCAGATCCGAACGGGCGAGAGCCAGTGACGATTCCAAACGCTGCTGCAGGGGCATGTTCGGCTGAGCATTGACCTGCGCAAGCTTCTTCTTTGCGGCGGCCAAAGCGTCGACCTTATCAGCGAGATTCTTGCGAGCCTTTTCGACCGCGTCGGCATCGCCTTTTTCGGTTTTCTGAGCGCGGTAAGCTGAGTCGAAAGCCTCGTGGGCGGCGAAAACGTCACGCTGCGCTTTGGCGACCGCGTCTTCGGCGTTGCGGCGATCGAGAGCCGGACCCGTTGCCGCTTCTTCGCTGCGCTCACGCTCGCGAACGCTGGCTTCGGCGGAGGCCGCTGCGATCTTGTTGTAATAATCGGCGTCGTCGAGGCGGATCAGGAGATCGCCGGCTTTCACTTGATCGTTGGTGTTAGCCAGGACCTCGGCAATCTTGCCGCCGACTTCGCTGGCGATGCGAACTTCACCGTCCTTCGGCTCAACTCTCGCGGTGGCGGATGCCGCCCATTGCGCGGCAGGCGCCGTGGTATCGGCGTGCGCCGAGCCTGTCACACCCGAGAACATCGTCTCGCTGTGCGTCAGGGAGTTAAAAGCAAAACCACCCAGCAACGCCAGGGCGCCAGCGGCCAGAATGGCCGAGACGTTGGGATCAATCTTCTTAAGCATGCAGCTTTCGCCTCTTCGTCAAATCCGTGATTTCGGGGGCATCGATGCCTTCCGGCCGGCGCTCTTCGCCGACGATTCTTCCGTCTTCGATGCGTACGACGCGATCGGCGTAACCCAAGGTTCGCGGGTCGTGCGTTACAGCAAGCACGCTGCGATGCTGTTCCTTGGCAATGCGCGACAGTAGCGCCATCACCGCGTGTCCGTTCTCGCTGTCGAGCGCGGCGGTCGGTTCGTCAGCGAGCACGATCGAGGGTGAACTTGCGATCGCGCGAGCGACCGCGACCCGCTGCTGTTCGCCGCCCGACAGGTTGCGCGGATAGTTGGTCAGGCGGTGGCCGAGACCCACTTCACGCAGAACCTCTTCCGAGCGGCTCGTAGCAGCGAAACCTTTGACGCCCCTGACGTCGAGAGCGATGCGAACGTTCTCGATCGCATTCAACGTCGGGAACAGGTTGTAGGATTGGAAAATGAAACCGAGGTGTTCCCTACGCACCTTGGCCAGTTCTTCAGCGGACAAGCCGTCGATGAGCTTACCGGCGATGCGGATGCTTCCCGATGTCGGCTTCATGATGCAGCCGAGGATCGAGAGAAGCGTGGTTTTGCCAGAGCCCGAAGGCCCCATCAGAAGCGTCAGCTCCCCGGGGACCAGCTCCAGTGAGACGCCTTTGACGGCGACCACCAAGCCAGCGCCGGAGCCAAGCTCCTTGACGATATTATCCGCTTGCATGACGGGGGTCGTTGTCATCTCGCAAACACCGTAGCCGGATCTATCTTCGTTACTTTGACGATGGCCGAAAGCGCCGAGATCGCGCACATGAATAGCGTCAGTGCGAAAAGCCAGAATGCCAAGCCCGGCGTCATCACCAACGGCAACGACGAATTCCTACTCAAGTAGAGTATCAATAAGGCAATTACCATGCCGAGCACGTAACCCATGATCGCGCTCAAGCCGGCCTGAGCCAAAATAACTTTGTAGATGTAGCCTCTAGACGATCCGAGAGCGCGGAGCGTTGCAAATTCGTGAATGTGATCCTTCGTGCTCGAGTACAGCGTCTGAGCGACGATGACGGTTCCCACGAGGCTGCCGAGGATCGCGCCGCCGATAAGCGCCAAGCCCGCGCCCGTGCGGAAGAGCCATTGCTTGAGGCTGCGGCTTTCGAATTCGTCCTTGGTCAGCACGTCAGCTGAATCGAGGCGATGCGCGAGATCTTTTTGAACGTTGGTGATGTTCGCTCCGGGAGCAAGCTTCACGAGCAGGAAAGTTGTCTTATCGTCATCGACGCCGAGCAACTGCCGAGCACGGCTGAGCGTCGTGTATGCATAAGGCGATTGCGTGAAGGAGCGGATGCCTTCCGTCAGTGCCCGGATCTTGACGCGGCCGTTCGCGGCCTGGGCCGTGTCGCCGACGCCGTTGACGCCGAGCTCGCTCAGGTACGTGCGATCAACGGCGATGGCGTCGGGCGCCTTGATGTCTTCAACCGTTCCTTGCGTCAGGCCCCAAGGAACGAGGCCCTGATCGTCAGCATCGGCGCCGATAAGAACCACACGCGAGGAACCGCCTTCGGGCTTGCGCCATTCTGCGAAGGCGACGACCAAAGGCACGACGCTTTCGACGCCGGGGGTCGCCAGCGCCTGGTGACGCTCGCGATCGCCCAACAGGAGACCGCCGTCTTCGAAGCTTTTAGCGCCGAAGGTCGTCACGATGAGGTCTGCGTTCGAGCGGGCAATATTGGCCGTGATCATCCGGCTCGACCCGAGGTATAAACCGAGTTGCACAGCCACAAGGACGATGGAGAAAAGAATACCAATAAGCGTAACCGCCAAGCGAACGCGATCGTGCAACAAGTTACGAAGCGCGAGAGTAAAAACCATGTATCTGCCGGATCTCTCAGAGTGTTTCTAATTGGCCTTAGGGCCTACAAAGGGCGCGAACTCCGCATTAATACCGGCGCGCCTCACGCAGGGTCATATAGCTCTATTGTCTCGCTGCCACCACAGCCAAACTCCAAAACTCGCCGCGTCACGTTCCGCTTTCGCACCCTGACAGAGGTTAATCGTCGGCATCGTGACGATTTCTCCGAAAGCCTTAGCAACCGTTTAACAAATAAGTTCCAATGTTTTGCCGCTTTCGGGGCATAGGAGTAATCAAGTTGAACTTTCATCTGCGGTTTATTGTCATGCGTAGCTTCAATATTGCGAATTGTTCAGCCGCTGCACTCGTAGCCGCAACCTGCTTACTCGGTACCACCATCCGCCCTGCCCCAGCTGCGGCCGATCCACAAGAGGTCGGCGTCTGGTATGACGACACGGGGAAAGGCGCCGTCAAAATCGAGATCTGCACGCCGACGACGCTGTGCGGAAAGATCTATTGGCTGCAAGAGCCGATGGCTGGCGACGGCCAACCCAAGGTCGACAGATACAATCCCGATGCTTCGCAGCGTACGCGTCCGATTTGCGGCCTGCCGGTGTTGGGTGATCTCGAGCAGCTCTCCGGCGGCGGTTTCGACAACGGCTGGGTTTACGATCCGAAGGAAGGCAAATCCTATAGCGTTGCGCTTGATCTCGTCGGTCCCGATACGCTCAAGGTGACCGGCTACAAGGGCATGCGCTTTTTGGGCAAGTCGTTCATCTGGACGCGCGCTCCTGCCGATTTGCCGTCCTGCGCTCCCGATGCGGCCTCGGCGCCGGAGGCTGTCCATCCGGGCGACGCGAAGAAGCAGAAGCAGGCGACCGGCGCAACGAAGAAGCCGAGCAAGACCGCTTCCGGCACCTCTGCTTCCGGCGCCTCTAAAGCGGGAGCCACCGACGTCGCGGCCGCGACGCATAAGAAGAAAAAGCCGCCCGAGAAGGCAGTGGCGACACAGCCTCAGCCGAAGGCCCAGCCGCCGGTTGCCTCGAACTGATCGAAGACCCATTTCTGAAACACAAAAGGCGGCGCCAACATCTGTTGGAGCCGCCTTTTCACGATAGTGCCATATACGAAATCGATGTCGAGAAAGGCGGCGGCTACTCAGCCGCGCCTAGCTGCTTGGTGCCGGTCGACGCAGGCTTTTGAACTGCGACCTTGTCGGCCTGACGGGCCAGCACGCGGTCAACAAATTCCATTGTCCGGTCAACGACATAGCCGCGCTGACGATCGAGCGTGACCAAGTGGTAGCTGTCGTCGAGAACGGAAACTTCGACCATGCCGCCGAGCTGACGCTGGAGTGCCATCGTATTCTTGATGTCGCTCTGGTCGTCGTGGCGGGGATGGAAGATCAGCGTGTGAAGCTTCACGAGCGGCAGCATCGGCCGGACGTTGCGCACGAGGCAGAAGAATTCATAGACGGTGCCGCCGCCGCGCTCGGTAATGTCGGCCGGCATGTTATCGGTGCCGCGCATCGAATCGAGCGCGAATTTACGTACGCGCTCATCCTTGATGCCGTAGGGAGCCGGGGTACGAAACTTGAAAAGGCGGGCGGTCCACTTGTCGGTGACAAGATGGAACAGCTTGATGGCCTTCGGAATGGCCCAGCCGTTGACTGCAAGCGTCGGCGCGTAAAGCATCACGCCACAGGCTTGGTCTTGACGGTAGGCTGCGAGCCTCAAAGCCAGGATAGAGCCGGCTGAAGCGCCACCGATGATGACGTTGTCGCAAACGCTGCGCAAATGATCGAATGCGTCCGAAACCGACTTGTACCAGTCCTGCCACGTCGAAAGGCCAGAGACGTCGGTACCGAAGGTGAGGCCCGGAACCACGGGGCAATACACCGTCAATCCCTTGCGGGAGAGGGCATGCGCGACTGCTTTCATCTCAAGCGGCGATCCGCCCAAGGAGTGAACCAGCAAAACGCCCGATTTCCCGCCGGGGATGTAAACGCTTCCGCGAGGAGGCTGAAATTTTTCTTGGTTTTTCATTACCTACGTTGAACTCGTTATTACCCTGTGGGACGCTAATTACGACGTGGGCGCTTCGGATGCCAACGCAACTTTGTCGCGTCGCCGCGGATTTGAGCTTTTTTGCAGATACTCGCAGTTCAGATTCAGTTTGTGAAGGTATGACGAAGTAGCTGAAAACACCATATGTTTTGACGTCAGGTTACTTACGATTGGTTAAGGCGGACTTCATGCCGCGCCGCAGTTTGCCGCTAAATGTTGCTGCATTGCGGCACATGGCTACGCCTTCCTGGGGGAAACTTTGGTTCTTCAGGATTGAGAGCTCCTTCGAGATGAAGTTTCTTTTTTGAACTGGTGGCGAAATCGAATCTGGCCAAGACGATTATCCAGCAACCGCTAGCTTCTAGACACTGTTCCCGCGTAATCGATGCTTTATACTTAAACTGGCGTTACCGGCCGCGTTCCCGCGGAAACACACCGGTAGGATCTGCCGGGGACTGAGCTGAAGTGACCGTTTCCTTGCGTCTGCCCGTATCGCTGCTGACCGCTGCGGCAATGGTGTTGTGCCAGCTTCCGCTGCGGACTGCCGTTGCCGAGCCCATCAGCAGGGCGGATTATGAGGCTTGCCAGGCCAAGGATGACGCTGCGCTCAGGGCCGCCGTCGTCACCATCGCGACAGACGCGATCACGAATGGCACAAAATCTATCGACTACAAGGCCTTAGTCGCCGACCAGTGGCGGCAACGCAATCTCGACCAGATCATCGATAACCGCGTCGATATCGCGGTTGCCGAGATAACAAGCGAGACGAGCTGGTCGGACCGGCTTCAGTCGCTTGCCGACAGCGAAAAGTCGCAACAGCTCGCCACCGCAGTCGCCGAACGGGTTTACCGCTCGGATGCCGTGAAGACCGCGATCGAGGATCTGGCATCGGGCGTTGCGACGGAGGTCGGCAAATCGATCGAATTCGCGAGCTCTGACGCGACGGGACCTCTCCTCGACTGCCTGAAGGCCTACGTCGGGCCTCGCTATGGAAGCGCCGTCGCCGATGCCCTAGCCAGCGACGCGAGCAAGGGCGTCGTCGTTGATCCCAGCAAAGGGTCGAGCGGCGTGTCGGCAGGTTCGGTACTGAAAGAATCGAGCGGGGGCCTCGCTGGAGCGACGATCCTCATCGTGCGGCGCCAGCTTGCCAATCTGGCGGAGCGCGTCGGCCAGCGCATCGTCGGCAGCGTGCTTTCACGACTTGTATCGGTCGTGGCGGGCGGCGTCGGCCTTGTCCTCATCGCAAAGGACCTCTGGGACTTCCGCAACGGCGTGCTGCCGATCATCGCCACCGAAATGAAGGCTCCGGCGACTAAGGATAAGGTTCGCGAAGAGCTAGCCAATACTCTTCGTGAGCAGATGAACGAACACGTTGCGGAGATCGCGAACGCCGCGGCCGATAACGTCATCAACGTTTGGCAGACGTTCCGGCGGGCGCACGCGCTCGTTCTGAGGGTCGCGGACGAGAACGGCGAGTTCCGGAAATTCCTGGATGGTGTGAAGCCCGATGCCTTGCCTCGGCTTGATGAGGTGGTGTCGATTCTGGTCGCCTCGGAAGGCGAGCCTGCCATTCTCAGCCGCCTGAAGGACGGATCGCTGAACAGCGCCGTGCACCTGATGCCGGACAAGGGCCTCGAAATCGCTCGCGACCTGAAGTCCATCGGAGCCGGGCTCGATTGGACCGCGCTTGCGGGCGATCAACTCGGAAAGGTGACTGACTACGAGTTGCATAAACGCATTTCGCCGAAGGACCTCACCCGCGCGTCGCTCGACCGTATTCTGGCTCTCAATGACCGGATTGCGATCATACGGATTGCGAGCGTCCCGCCGGATGCACGAGAGATGCTGTTCACGCTCAGCTCGGGCGATCTCGACAGCCTTCTCAGATCGCTTTCGGAGGACGAGCTTCGGGAGCTCGCCGGTTATCTTTCGGGATTGAAGCCCGGGCCGCGGGAGAAGGTTCTGCGCGCCGTCTCGGCCGATCCCGCCAAAATGCAAATTCTCGCCTCGCGCCGGGTTCGCGAGCGCATCATCGCGAGCAGCGATCAGGGCGCCGCGGCCGACATGATGCTGGCGCCGGCGGCGGGCTATTCGACCAAGGTCCTGGGAGACGACCTCAAGCTCGTCTGGGATGGCCGGGTGGCCCCGCTGTTACTGTGGGACAAGCATCCGCAAGCGGTCGCGGGAGCCGGTCTTATCGGCTTGATTTTGCTGGCGTGGCTTGCTCGCCTCTTTCGTCCGAGGCGCGTATCCGGTGCGCCCGCGAGCCGTGCCTAGATAGCCGCTTGGGCAAATCGGCACCGCCCGAAGCTTTCCACATGCAATCGGCCACGCTTTGTCTCAAGGCGCTTTGCTGCCTGCTATAAGGATTCGCGATCGTGAACCCATGAGACCAAGGGGGGATGACATGCGCGTTCGATTGAGAGCCGAGGAGGGAGTGCACGACATGGGTTTGAAGGCGCCAGGCATTGTTACTTTTATGCTGTCAGTGGTCCTGACAGTGATCGTTCTGATGTCGAAATTCTTCGGCGCGGAGATCCCTTGGCTAACGGGAAATGAATCTTGGGCAATGCTTGCCGCGTATACGATCCTTATGCTCGGCTGCATGGTTCGAGGCATGTGAGGCGACACTGAAAATCGATCAATGTTCAGTGGAGTTCGTTGCAATTTTTAGTTTTCGTAAGACCGCCTGCTTACGATGTGCGCAGGTGACGCGCGGCATCGAGCGGACTAGAGCATCGTCATGCTGCTGAGTATCCGAGAAGGCATGCCGAAAGAAATTCCTCAAGTCTTTGCACGCCGCGCACGGCTTTCATCGAAAGCCATAATAACAGCGGTTGCGTTGACGCTTGCGGCACTTGCGGCGATCGCCGTCGCCTCTCATCGAGAGACGAAGACTTCGGTCAAGACGATCAGTCCCGTTACGCAAGTAACGGTTGAAAGCGAATCGCTTCTAGTGCCGGTTGTCGCCAGAGAGGCGCGGCACTAGGGGTTCGGCGCGAATAAGTCCGCGCACGGAATTTCCGAGATATATCGCGGTTGCCGTGCTGACGTCTTCGATGGTCAGCTTGGCTTCGACGGCTCTTCCCTCATCAATCAGCGCAGCCCGAAGCGTTCCGGGTAGCAGGCCGGCCGCGAGTCGTGGCGTCAGGAGCTTGCCGTCACGTTCGACAAATATCGTCGTGCGGCTGCCTTCGGCAAGTTCGCCATTCTCATTGAGATAGACCACCTCATCGGCGCCGAGCGTCTCGGAATAGTGTTTCCACTCCCGGTCATAAAGCTCGCGTCGGGTCGTCTTGTGATACAGGAACAGGTCGCCACTGTTCACGCGCGTATCAGAAATGACGTAGCGGATGACAGCATCGGCGGCGCCTTCCGGCTGAGGCGTTGCTGTGGCGCTAACGGCTCCGTCCTCGTCAAGAAGCAGTCTTACGCGCAGCCGTTGGCCGGGCTGTTCAGCGATAGCCTTATCGATCGCGTCGCGCACCTTCTCGGCGTCGTAGACAAATCCGAAGTACGCCGCGGACGCGGCCAGCCGCGCCAAATGATAGCCCCTCAGCCACACGCCATCGCCCGGCACGTAGAGCATCGTTTCGATCAGCTCGAACCGGCGAACAGGATCCGTCAGGAACTTCATCTTGAGCAGGCACTCGGCATATTCTTTCGGCCCGTCGGAGTCGGCGACGATACCGGATCCGATACCCATTTCGCCGGCGCCCTTCCGGTCGATCACGGCCGTGCGGATGACGACGTTGAACTGCGCCGAACCGTCCGGAGAGAAACTTCCGATAGCTCCGCAATAGACGCCGCGCGGTTCTGTTTCCAGTTCGCGGATCAATTCCATTGCCCGGATTTTTGGAGCCCCCGTGATGGAGCCCGGCGGGAAGATGGCCTTCAGGATGTCTCGAATGCCGACGCCGTCCTTCAGGTGGGCGCGGACACCCGACGTCATCTGATGAAGGGTCTTGAATGTCTCGATCGTAAAGAGATCGGTCACGGTCACCGACCCGAGATCGGCGATGCGCCCCAAGTCGTTGCGCATCAGGTCGACGATCATCAGATTTTCGGCGCGATTTTTGATGTCGGTCGAAAGCCCCTGGCGCACCTCAGCCTCGCCTTCGGGCGTACCGGCGCGGGGCGCGGTTCCCTTCATCGGGCGGGTTTCAATGATGCGATCGTGAAGGTCGATGAAGAGTTCGGGCGAGGCGGAGACAATGGTGACATCGCCGGTATCGACGAGGCCTGCATAGGCGACGCGCTGCTTCAGACGCAGGTCGCGGTAGAGGGCAAGCGGAGAGCCCTCGAGATTGAACTTCGCCTTGAAAGTGAGATTGAGCTGGTAGATGTCGCCGCTGCGGATGTTCTTTTGAACTTCTTCGAAGCGCTTCAAATAGGAGACGCTATCCCAGCTGTGGGCCAGCTCGCCCAGAGTCGGATTTCCGATCGCCTCTTCCGTCAGCCAACCCTGCACCTCGGCGCCCGTCATCTCGCGCGGCGCGGTGTAAAGGCCGAACCAGAGGAACGGGACCTTGCGCCGTTCGGGCAGAAGATGCGTCAGCCTCGGCTCGAGCAGATAGCCAAGCTCGTAGGAGAAGAACCCGGCTGCGTGCAGGCCCCGGGCAATGCCGGCCTGCAAGGCTACGAGCGCAGCCTCAACGTCTTCCGGAGCGTCGGCGCGGATGATCTCGACCGGCTTCTCGAAGAGCTTCGATACGGCTTCGAGGCTCGTGCTGTTGTCGAGCAGCACGAAGCCTTCGGCGAGGCTTGGCGAGGTGGGCCTGGCCGAGCCGGCAGAACTTGCTTGGGAGGGGTCCGCAGCGGCCGTCCCCGCGGTCTTTGATGAAGAGGAATGCATGAGCCGCTTCTAGCGCGGCCGTCGCGGGATTGCCACTGCGTCGTGCTCAACAAATCTGCGAGATTTCGCCCAGCAGATTCAGCCGGCCGCCAAATACGGTCGCGGTTGAATCTGTGTCTCGACAATGATGAAACCGTTCACCTACGAATGGGCCGCACGGGTCTCACCGGGCGAGATGGCGCGCGCCATACGGAATAGGCATGAGCTGCGAGGCCGATGCCCCAGCCGATGAGCACCCAGTAGAACCAGATCGTCTGCGGGTTCAAAAAATTTATTATCGCAAGAAGTGCATTGACGAGGACGTAAGCCAGCAAGTGAATCCTGAAGCCTTTGTTTTGGAGCAGTTTGTCCATTTCGGTCTCCGACCAACAATCGCGCGAAATCCGCTGCTGCTATCTAACGGGTTTCCGGTGCTCGCGCTCAAAAATCTATTGTCAATCGTCCGTCCGCGATATCGGAACCTTGTTTTACTCGCGGGCGTTTGGATTTGATGCCGTTGCGGGCACGCAGCTTGAGAGCCCGATCACGAGGGCGATTTGGAGATCCCGATGGGCAGTAGCGAGAAGCCGAAGGCTCAGGTCGATAAGGAACTCGACGAGGCCCTCCGGGAGACGTTCCCGGGCAGCGATGCGATCGCCGTCGATCGTACCCGTGACGAGCCGGTGCGGCCCGTCGATCGCCGACCTCCGCTCATTGACAAAGGCCTCGTTGAGAAACTCTCAGAACAGGCGAAGTCCGAACAGATAAAGTCAAAATAGCGGGGCTTCACTTTAGCCTGGATCCCTTCAGCGGTCGAGGAACGACGATAACAGAATTCGGCCGGATAACGCGGGTTATCCGGCCGAAATTTTTTACTCATGCCGGCGTATCACGGGCCAGGGTTTGGCGAAGGTGCGGGGTGCGTCGGGCTTGCGTTCGGCGATGTCGGCGAGGTTACGGGCTCAGTAACTGTCGAAGCGCCAGTATTCGTTCTATCGACCGTGGGAATGACGCGGCCGAACAAATACCAGCCTATCAGCGCCAACCCGATCAGCAGTGCGATCATTCCAATTGACGACGAAGTTATCCGAGAGCGTGAAAGGTTATCGACCTCCCGGCGCTGACCGGTGTGCGGATCGGTATAGATTGCCATCTATGCTTCCTCCATTATCGGGATTGGAAAAATAACGGGCCCCAAGAGAGGAAGGTTCCGGGCAGCCCTCCGAACTCTGTGGCGTCCTTCAAATCGATGATAATGAGCGATGTGGTCTTACCTGCAGAACTGGAAGACAATTTATGACAATTCTACAGGTTGGTGCCCTGCCCCTTCGGAAAACGCGCGAGGGACTGGAGGTCCTTCTCGTATCCTCTCGAGAAAC
Organism: Hyphomicrobium sp. 99; assembly: GCF_000384335.2. Taxonomy (NCBI): domain Bacteria; kingdom Pseudomonadati; phylum Pseudomonadota; class Alphaproteobacteria; order Hyphomicrobiales; family Hyphomicrobiaceae; genus Hyphomicrobium; species Hyphomicrobium sp. 99. The sequence goes on along the minus strand of NZ_KQ031382.1, from coordinate 691,126 downwards.
GGGACGATGGGTCATCCCGAAAGGATGGCCTTCAAAGCGGCTCAGCGATCCTAAAGCGGCAGCGCGAGAGGCGAAACAGGAAGCCGGGGTGACCGGCAAAATCGCCAGTCTGCCGATTGGCAGTTATCGCTACCGGAAGCAAATGCCGGATGAAACGCGCGTGCTTACCGTCGCCTGCTACATTCTTTGGGTGAAGAAGGAACGGAAGACCTGGCGCGAGCAGGGCCAACGAACGCGTGTTTGGTTTTCTCAGGACGAGGCCATCAAGAAGGTGCGGGAGCCTGGGCTGAAAGCACTCATCGCCGGTCTCGAAACGCCACGCAAACGCTAAGCGGCGCCGCGGGCCTTTGACAACGGTTGCGGGGAACTCTCCCATCCAAAAACCGAGCGGCCGCCAAAGGATGATGAATTTGCTCGTTCCTGAGCGAGGTAGTCGTCAAAGGTCGGCCCATCGGCCGTGCGTTCCAGCAGCCGCGCCTGCTCATCCAATCTCTTAAGCGCGGCGAGCGTCTCGCTGTTTCCGAGCTTGGCCTTCTGGACGGCGGACTTCAGAACCCTGATCGTCTCGTCGTAAACCTTCGTCGGCACCGGGTAAGGGTGCCGATCCTTGCCACCGTGCGCCAGCGAAAATCGCGCGGGATCTTGAAAGCGGTAGGGGGCACCGTGGACGACCTCCGCGACCATCGCCAGCGATTGAACCGTTCTTGCTCCGACGCCTGGCGTCAGCAGCAAATCGGGAAAATCTTTCGGACCCTGCTCGGCGGCCGCGGCCAATGTTCCATGAAGGCGGCGGATAAAAACGTCGCTCGAGCGAACCTCGTGGCGATCTGGGAGCGAAAGATGCGGCAGGGAGAGCTGTTGCTCTTGCGGAGCATCGAGCTCCGAGTCCGCCAACAACCGTGAAACGATTTTATCGGGACCTAACGTCGAAAGAAGATCGAGTTGCGCAGATCGTGATGCCTCCGCCCGACGATCCGTGAGGTTGACGATTTCGCCCTGGACCGGACCGTCGATCGCGGTATGTGGCTCATCGATGAAGTTCGACTTCGACTGCGAACACCAATGATAACGGCGAGCCTGCCGATTATCCGTATTCATACCCTGCTGGACGACGGTCCAGTGGCCTTCACGGGTAACGAAGAAGCCGTGAAGATAAAGGTCGAAGCCATCCTGAATGGCGGCGCTGTCGACCTTGGCGACGAGACGGCTCGTCCTTATCAATTCGTCAGCGTCGATGCCAACCCGTTCACCGATTTCGTTCAATTCCTGCGGCGTCTGACGCGATTGCTTGCCGCGACCGCCGCACACATAAACCCCGAGTTCGTCTTGTGAGGGCCGCAACCCGCGCTTCAACGCTCCTATGACGCTCGTCGTGACGCCGGAAGAATGCCAGTCCATTCCCATCACGGAGCCGAACGATTGGAACCAAAACGGATGGGCGAGACGCGCCAACAATTCGTCTCGCCCGTATTCTTGCACGATCGCCTGGCATATGACCGCACCGAGCGCGGCCATGCGAGCCGAAAGCCACGCGGGAACGTGACCGCTGTGAAGCGGAAGATCAGCGCTACCTGTACGTTGTGCCATCGGTCCCATCAGAACTGCCTCTGATAAACGTATGATGAGTCGTCGGCCGCGACCACAATGACGTTCCTTCAGACATTTGCAAATCGCGGCGGGCGCGCTCGAACGCCGCCTCGAATTTCGCTTTCCTGTCTAGCCGGGACGCACGTGCGCGCCGCGTGAACTCACCTAGCTTCATGCACAAATTCCTCTTTCAATTTTGGATATCTGCGAGAAATTCTGCTGGGAGCCGTCCTCAAGAATGTGAGGCCTTGCCCCTTGCGGTTAATGAACCACGCTTCAGCTTGATTGTTCCGGCAGACCGTGCCCAAAGTTTTTCTTGCGTCGAACCAGCGCATCCGGCGGCTCGAAACTTACCGGCCCTAACGCGCACTCCTGCTCGTGATCCGTGGCGTGGGCGTCGCAGAAGATGAACCTCTTATAGCTCCGACAGATGACAGACCGGTTGTCGACGTTACACCGGAAAATGCCGACAGGAAGGTCGCGGTGGAGGTCGGTTCGGCGATGATGGAGGGGTACAGGCTCGGTGACAGGGCAGAGGGGGCAGAAGGCGTAGTTGTCGCGGTCGGCAGAAGCAGCGCGTTAAGCGCCACACCCGATGCTGCCGGCGGAGGCGACGACAGTACGTCCCCACTCAAAATCGATACATTCGAACTCGACGGATCAATTAAAACTTGCAACGAACTCCGTGCGGATGGGTCGACCCTATCGGCCTCCGTCGCCGTGGGGCTAACGGCTCCGGGAACCGCCGAACTCGACTGCACTGTGGTGATATTGTTCGGCGCCGTGGGCGTCAGCGGACTAGTTGTCGGAGTCGTAACCGGCGACGCTCCCGACGGCGTGCTGACGATCTCCTGCGCTAAAACAGCCGAAGAGGCGCCGAAAATGAGAGCGGTAGAGAGGGCAATCAAAATCTTCGTCATGGCCTTCAATCCTACTTGCCCCGTCATCATGTAGGAACTTAGGAGCGAAATCACAGTTCCGAACGGCAAGCGGGGACGCTCTCGAACGGGAGTGCACGTTCGTCATTCACACTGAGTTAACCAGTCGCAGCCGCGCGCTTGCCTGATCGCCACATCGACTGAGTTAAACGGATCGAAGATCTTTAGATCATCCACATATGGAGATCGTCCGTCGACTGCTGAAATTGTAGTGCGACCGGCGAACTGAAGTGCTGCTTGAGGGATGCGTATTTTGACGAGCGACTTGTCGGCTTTTGCAAAGCACCCATACCGTTTTATCATCGCGATACTGAGTGGCTACCGGTGGAGCCACGTTGCGATTCTGCTGTCGGTGACAGCTGCCGTCACCTTTTCGGTTTCAACCCAATACGGTTTGAAGAAGCTGGTGGACGCGCTTTCTGATCCTTCACGACACGGAGCCGTTTGGTTCGCCTTCGCACTGCTCATTGGTTTCATTGCGGCCGACAACCTCTCTTGGCGGCTAGCAGCTTGGATTGGCCATTCGACGTTTACGGGCGTTTCCGGGCGCGTGCGGCGAAAGCTTTTCCGGCATTTGACGGGCCATGCTCCGAGTTTTTTCCACGGGCAAGCTCCAGGCGCGCTCACCAGCCGGATCACGGCCACGGCTAATGCGCTTTATACGACCGAGACCATGGTGACGTTCAACGCGATGCCTCCGCTCATCGCGACGGCCGTTTCAATCATCTATTTGACAACAGTGAGTGTCGCGATGGCTTTGACGCTGACCGCGATCGTCGGTGTCGTGGTCGTCCTTATGTTTTACTGGGCAGCTCGCGGCACGCCGCTTCATCATGGGTACGCTCGCGAAGCAGCGAACGTCGACGGCGACATGATCGACGTCATTTCCAACATTTCGGTCGTCAAAGCCTTTGGGCGGATGCGGAGCGAACATCGCCGCCTTGGCGGCGTCATCAGCCGTGAGGTGCGCGCCCGCAAGGAGAGCCTGTACTTTCTCGAGCGTCTTCGGATCTTTCATGCCGTTGTGACCGCCGTGCTGACGTGCTGCGTGCTTGCATGGTCGATCGTGCTCTGGCAGCGGGGACAGGCAACGGCAGGCGATGTCGTCCTCGTTTCGACGCTCGGCATTTCCATTCTGAGTGCTACGCGCGATCTTGCGGTGGCACTCGTTGACGTTACGCAACATCTGGCGCGCTTTTCCGAAGCTTTGAGGACGCTGCTGACGCCGCACGCGATGCCTGTCAATTCCTCGTCGAAGCGGGTTGCTGCCGCGCGAGGTGCGGTAGAATTCCGCGATGTCAGCTTCGCCTATCCGGATGGGAAGCAAGTTTTTTCGTCATTGAATTTCAAAATCGATCCCGGCACGCGAGTTGGTATCGTCGGTCCCTCGGGCGCTGGAAAATCGACGATCTTTTCACTCATCCAGCGGTTCTATGACGTTCAATCCGGCGCGATCCTCATCGATGGAGAAGTTGGCGCGCTTCTGCCCGACGATTCCTTAAGAAAGGCGATTGCCGTCGTGCCTCAGGACGTCAGCCTGTTTCATCGGACGCTCCGCGAGAACATTCGATATGGCCGCCCCGGCGCCAGCGACGACGAAGTTATGGCAGCGGCCCGAATGGCGCGATGCCTGAGCTTCATCGAGCAGCTGCCCGCCGGGCTTGATACCATCGTCGGCGACCGAGGCGCCAAGCTCTCGGGCGGTCAACGGCAGCGGGTCGCGATCGCGCGAGCGTTTCTGAAGAACGCGCCCATCCTTCTCCTCGACGAGGCGACATCCGCGCTCGATAGCCATTCCGAGGAGATGATCAGAGAGGCGCTCACGACGCTTATGCACGGGCGAACGGTGATCGCAATTGCGCACCGGCTCTCGACGCTTCGCAACTTCGATCGCATCATCGTCATTCAAAATGGCGAGGTGGTGCAAGACGACACTCCCGAAACCCTGATCAACAAGGCCGGCGCGTATAAATCGCTCGTCGATCTTGAAGTGCGGCGTCTGAAATCGGCTGCCGCATAGGAATTGGTTTCGCCGCGCAATCGCGGCGAAACCAATTATCTCAGCAAGACTTTTGCGCCGTCGCGGCAATCCGCAACGTCGATCGTCACGGCGCCGTTCTTCCGGCGGAGAATAAAGTCTGCGACGCCCGCGCCTGCGCGCATATTTCGAACTCTCATCTCGCCGACACGCTCCGGCAAGTACGGAGCCTTCAGCGTGATGGTCCGGGATGCTCCGTCGATTTCAAGGCCCATCAACGATTTCAAGAGATGCAACATCGAGCCGCTTGCCCAAGCTTGCGGCGAGCACGCCACCGGATAGAGAATGGGCGCGCGCCCAGCGCGACGCCGAAAGCCGCAGAACAGTTCCGGCAATCTGCCCTGGGACATATTGAGTGCTGCATCGAGCAGTCCATTGAAGACGGCCTCGATCTGATCAGATCGTCCGTAGCGCGCGAAACCCGCCCCAATCATCGAGTTATCGTGCGGCCAGATCGATCCGTTGTGGTACGACATCGGATTGTACCGAGCTTCCGTCGTCGCGATCGTTCTGATGCCCCAGCCCGAGAAGAAATTCGGCGACAGCATCTGCTTGATGACGCGCATCGCCCTTTCGGAATCGGCGATGCCCGAACTCAACGCATGACCGGCGTTGCTCGATCTCACATCGACACGTCGTTTGCGGCCATCAAGGGCCACAGCGTATGTGCCAAGTTCCGGCGACCAAAACTGCTCTTCGAAGTTCTTCTGTAGCGCGGCGGCTTCATCCTGCAGCCGGCGTGCCAGATCATCCTGGCCGAGCATGGTCGCCATACGCGCCGCGACGTTCTTTGCCTCGTAGACATAGCCTTGCACTTCGACCAGCGCGAGCGGCCCCTCGGCAAGACTGCCGTCCTTATTGAAAATCGCGTCGTGACTGTCCTTCCATCCCTGGTTCGACAAACCTTCTTCCGTCTCACGCGCGTATTCGACAAACCCGTCGCCGTCGGGATCACCAGGACCATTTATCCATTCCAGCGCTTTCAGGATCGCGGGCCAAATTTCGCGAAGGAAATCTTTGTCGCCAGTGGCTGTGATGTAGGCTCCAGCCAAGACGATGAAGAGCGGAGTGGAATCTACGCTGCCGTAATAGAGGCCAAAGGGGATTTCGCGCAGCGCCGCCATCTCTCCGTTGCGCATTTCGTGGAGAATTTTTCCGGGCTGCGCGTCGGCCGCAGCATCGTGCGATTGAGCTTGATAACGCGCGAGGCGACGAAGGACGCCGCGGGCTATGGACGGATCAAGCCACAATACTTGCAGCGCCGTTATCAGCGCGTCGCGGCCGAAAGTCGTCGAATACCAAGGCGTTCCCGCATAGGGATAGGGTCCGTCGGGCGTCTCTGTAATCAGCAACCTCAAATCCGCCAAAGAGCGCTTCAGCACGTGGTCGAGATCGGGTTGCGAAACCTCGATGCTCGTTGCTTGCTGCTCGGTTCGGCGGAGGTGGCGCTGCGCGTCGCGCAATCCTTTGGCGTAAGAGCATGGGGCTCTTGCCCGATCACTTTCCGCCACCGCCGTCACGAAAACGCGCTGTGTCCCTTTGGCCGGGATATGTAGACGAAAGAACGCCGACGTCTCCCTCAAAGAAACGGGCTCAGGATCGATATAAACGGTCGTTTGACGGACAACGCTGTCCAGACCCGAATAGACAAACCGGACGGAATGCGGAGATTCGACGTTGCGGCGAACCGTTCCTCGTTTCTCGCGACGCATGCCGCGCACTTCGAAGATGTCCGAGAAATCGGCATCAACGAAGATCGTGACCGGCAAGTTGAGATCGATATTCGAATGGTTGGTGAAAACGAGGCGCTGCCGGAGGCTCGCATCTCGAACGTAGGTGGTTCTGAAGACGTGAACGACGTCCTTGTGCAGCCAAAGTCCGCCATTCGAATAGACGTCGGTATTCGTCAGATCACAGCAGAGCTGAAGATCCTTTCGATCGAGCGTGGAGCCGAGAAGCAATGGCGGCCGTCTCGCGATCAACAGCTCGAGCCGAGATATGTATCGCGTATCGTTGTAGAAGAAGCCGTCCGAATGATTCCCGAATGCGCCGATATCGCCATGCGTGTCGACGACGACGAATGCATCATCGTGCTTCAGCGTTTCATGAGCACGCGGGGAGCTGTCGGCCGCAGCGTGAATCCGCTCCGGCTCGTGCTCGAGGTGATCAGGTTGCCGGGATGGCGCGACTGCCATCGCAAAAACTCCGTTCAAATAAAGATCGCGCCAAAGCTTAATAATAGACGCTTTCCGTGGCGTCGGCCACTGCGTCAATTGACGAGAGTCTCGTGGACGGAGGTGATTTCGTCGCTGCGAGGAGCCGGTAGGCGCCCGGTCGCTGCAAACGCTCCCGCATAGAGCGCAACGTAAGCTTTGGCCATTGCAGCAGCGGTAAATCTCTCGTCGAATTGCTCGCGAATTCGCACGCGATCGAGGGCCAGTACGCGCGGTAGCGCGGCGATGGCGCTTTCGACGTTATTCACGATAAAGCCAGTTATGCCTTCGTCGATAACCTCTCTGACGGAACCGTTATCGAAGGCCAGAACCGGGGTTCCGCACGCCATTGCCTCAATCATCACCATTCCGAAAGGTTCCGGCCAGTCGATCGGGAAAAGCAGGGCGGACGCCTCTCCAAGAAATTTCGTTTTCTCGCGATCGTTGATTTCGCCGACGAAATGAACGTCATCGCCATGAAGCAGAGGTTTAATTTTTGCTTCGAAATATTCGACATCGACGGCATCGACCTTGGCCGCGATCCTCAGTGGGAAGCCCGCAGCTCGTGCGATTTCGATGGCCCGGTCGAGCCGCTTTTCAGGCGATATGCGACCCAGGAACGCGAGATATCCGCCGCGCGGATTGAACGTCGGCCGGTGCAAATCTTGCGGCAGTCCGTGATAGACCGTTCCCGCGAATTTGGCATGGGGGATGGGCTCGCGCTGCGAATCCGAAATCGACACGAGGTTCATCTCGGGGAACGCGCGATAGAGAAGCTGGAGATCGGGAAGGTCCTGACGGCCATGAAGCGTCGTCAACGTCTTATGGGCGATTGTCCGAAAGACCGGAAACTGAAACTGATCGATGTGAAAATGGATGACGTCGAAGGTCGATGCCATGCGGCGGATCTGGTCCACCATCATCATGTAGTATGGAATCGGGTCGCGTACCGCGGGATTGGATCGTAGCGATTGCTCGCAGCACGGAATCAATTTCGCCGACGTTATGGAGTCCCCGCTCGCAAAGAGCGTTACGTCGTGGCCTTGGCTAACTAGTTCTTCGGTTACGTAAGAAACGACTCGCTCTGTTCCCCCGTAAAGTTTGGGCGGAACGCTCTCAATCAAGGGCGCAACCTGTGCAATCTTCATGCGTACGTCCTTCCCGTGCTCGGGAAGCTTAACGTCACGGTACTCGAATCGTTCCCGAGCTACATGCGGCGCGGTGGCTGCCCGCGTTCGAAGTTAAGAAATGATCGCGGATGGAAGGACGAGATCCGTCATAGCTACCTGCTCGCATTTTCGAGCAATCGACATAATGCCGAGAAATCATCAGACGAATTTGTTGGCGGGAATTTTCCGCATGCACGAGCCGAGGCATGCGTGCCGTCACAACGATCAGCGATGGAAAATCGCCCGTAGGGTAACACGCTCGGACGTAGAAATTCCGACGGAGGCGCTTATGGCTTTGAAACGTCGAACTAGCGGTTGCGGAGGTTCGGGTTGCGCTGCGTCGGGTCATTGAACAGCGGGTCGTAGTTCTGCTTGATCGGCTTCGGATAGGTCGAGGTCGTTGGCGATGGAATAGAGCCAGTGATGCCCGCCCCAGGAAGGCTCGACGAAGGGGTTCTGATCAGCGGCGCGGTGGGCTCTCCCATCGTCGGCGAACGAAGGCGCGTTTGCGCATAGACGGGCGAGGCAAAGAGCGTCACGGCCGCGATAAGCATAAGACTCTTTTTCATTTTCCCTCCGTTTCCCGATGGATAGTGCGAGATGCACGTTCTGGCAACGTCTCTGGACGCCTGTCCCTCATGCATCCTCGGAAACATGGACCAATGTGACAGCCGAAACATCGATTTAAGACGAATCGCGCCGATAATCTGCGCGGCGGACATGGCGGCCGTTGGGCAGAGCGTTGAGGGTGCAAACGCCTCCAGCGCAAACATGCATCGCAATTGTCACCCTCCCACCAGCAGGGCGATACAGCGATGCGCTGGCCAGAGCGAATGAGCATGCGAGTCCGCCGTGTAACACTTGCCTTAGCAACCAGCGTCTGGCGCTTCTAAAATCGGGCGAAACCTCGCGCGGAACGAAGACGGGCACGCCCGATGCGTGCCAGCATGGCCTACGTCTGAACTTCTGTTGCTGATGCGGAAGGTGAGCCGATGGGAAAGCTGGTTCTTCTGAGTGGTGAGCGCGCAAAGAAAGAGTTGGAAGAAAAGCAGCGGATTATCGCTGGATTGAAAGAGCTTCTGGCGCGGGCCGAATGCGGCGAGTTGAAAGCGATCTGCTACGCAAGCGTCGATGCCGACGGCCAGAACGTTACTCTGGGGATTTTGCAGGATGACAAGACGGGCCTGCACGAACTGATCGGTCTATCTCAAATGCTGAGCGACGCCATTCTTCAAAGCGCGCGAGACTAGCGCGGGCAGTCGGTGCCCGAATAAGCGCGAATTCGTTTCCTTTTGGAACGCTCATTCGAGTCTGCGAAACCGTGCGCGAAAATACTCTGCTCCGGACAGGGATTAATAATAAGCGGCGCTCATTCTGGCCGATGATGCTGGCCGACATTCCCAACAATTCGGAGAGAGACAGTGAAGACGATTGCAATCGCCGTTGCGGCTTGCGGAATAATCGCAGGCGGCGTGGCGGCCGCTCCTGCTGGGATAATCCAACCGAAAAACATTTCGATCGTTCACCTGACTCACGGGCGTGGCGGCGGATGGGGTCCCAATACCGGCGTCATCGTCGACGTACCGTGGGAAGCTATGGGATATAACAATCCCCCTGCCCCTAATCCCGATGCCAATCGCTGTCGCGAAGCGCGGCACGCCTGCTTTGACCAGTGGGGTACGGACGGGCGCCGATACGGGCTCTGCATGCAGCGTGCCGGTTGCTGATCGATAGAAGTTGGAGGTGAGCAGCACGCGCCACTCACCTCATGATCTTTAAGCGGCAGGCTTCGCCGGACGCTTTGAGACAAGATGCTTGTGGGTATGCTTCGACGCATAGTGCTTCTTGGCATGCTTCGAAGCGACGTGCTTGTGGGCCGGCTTCGCGGCGTAGTGCTTCGCAGACTTATGCGTCGCATGGGCCTGATGATGATGGTGGTGTTGCACATGCTTCACCGGTTTTTCGGCTGCGCTCGCAACGCCTGCACCAAGCATCATTGCAACTGCGGCAATAGCCACTGTCATAGCGGTCTTCATTTTTGGGCTCCTAAGTTTTCTAAAGCGTCTCATCGACGTGGAGCACCGGTCATAAGGTGCTTTGCCTGTCACATAGATGAACGGATTGCCCGTTTTGACATACAGTTTCGTAAGGTCGATGCCGTCGTTAATCCGAGATGAGACGGCACTGTAGAACTTTATGGGACGAGCGTTCCACATATTGGCTGGCCGGCTAATCGCGTTGGAAATGGCTCGGCGCTCGTCACTTGTCGCGCGCGCAATAACCCAACCCTCGTCGCGTCTCGATAATTTTCACGCCTAACTTCTTTCTCAATCGCAGGACGACAGCTTCTATGGCGTTGGCTTCATGCAATTCGTCGTTTCGATAGAGATGATTCCCCAGCTCCGTTCCAGGCACTACGCGCCCCTTGTGATGCATCAGATAGCTGAGAAGCCGGTATTCCAACGATGACAGGTGAACCAAGCGGCCATCGACGGCGACCCGCATCGTGCTGGTATCGAGCACGACATTGCCAGCAGTGAGATAGGGCGCTGAATAGCCGTGCTTCCGGCGTAAGACCGCGCGGGCGCGCGCAATCAATTCCTCCATTTGAAATGGCTTCGTCAGAAAGTCGTCCGCACCTAGGTTGATGGTCTCGACGCGGGTCGACCAACCTGCTGTCGCCGTTACGGCGATAACGGCCATGTTGCGGCCTTGTGTTCGCCAACGGCGCAAAATGGTGAGGCCATCAAGTTGAGGAAGTCCCAGATCGAGGAAAATCAGGTCGAAATCTTCAGTCGATCCTAAGAACCATGCTTCGTCGCCTTGCCGGCAGACGTCCACGATAAAGCCGGCGGCCGCGAGGCTGGCCTCCATCGTTGCGGCTATGAATGCATCATCTTCGACGACAAGCGTCCGCATGATAATTCCGAAATACCTGGGACAGGCAGCGGTCCCCGCCAATGCCGTTATGTCCGGACTCCACGCTTCCAGACCATTGGTATCTAGCGACGTCGCCCTCAGCATCGGCCGGCAGGCGTATGGAGTTAATCCAGAGGTCGCAGCGTTCGGGACTAACGTCTGAAATTTCCAGTCAAGCGTTTCGGGGGCTAACGCCGTGACGAAGGCTTTGCGTCATGAGCGTCGTAGGCGGACGAATATTTCTCCGAGCAAGCATGTTGTACGGAAGCAAAATCGACAGCGTGCGGGCGCCAGCTCGAAGGTCGCAGCAAATCGCCGTCACTTATTCTTAATGCTTCACGGCCCCCGGAACGGCTTCGACTTAGGTCCAAACGTGCCTGCTCCTAGGTCGGAATAAGACGACCCAACAGGATCAGCAAAATCGCAGCCCGTTCGACCGTACCGGTCCGGCGGTATCCGCCATAGCGTCAAAGTTGGAGCAATCCGAGTTTCGGAGAATTCCGGAATTCGTATCCGCTACCGCCGGGCCGAAGACGGCAGACGTGGCATTCGCTCGAGTGGCCGTCGCCGAATGTGAAACGGCTCATGAGTAGGAGGGTGGTTCAGTGCTAAGGTGTAGCGAGGATAAAGTGTCGAATTCAAAAATTGCTGCGGCTGGGCAAGGAAAGCGTATCGCCAAATTAGCGGTGAGCATCGCGGCCTGCATCGCCTTCGGAACGACAATGGCGGCGGCGAAAGGCGGAACGGCGAAGCCCCCGAACCCGAAGAACCCTCCGCCCCCCGTCGGTGTCCTTCCCGCACCCAATCCGCTGACGCGGCTTACCCCGGCCACGGTCAGAACATTGACTCCGCCGACCGCCGCCGCGGATGCAAACATCCACGGCTTCGACGTTACCGGATTTGTTCAGAGCTATGATGCATCGGCTGCTTGCGCCGGCGGCGGCTCGGGCGGCAACGTGACGATCAACGGCACCAAAATCGTCATACCGTGCAATCTCGTCGTTCAGATGCCGGCGAATACCGTCACGTGGGCGGATTTCGTCACTGGCCTCGAAGGGCAAGTATCGCCTGAACCCTACGATTTGGCATCCATCACGAGCACCAGCCAGAACCCGTCGTTCGAGCTCCACCTTATCGGCAACGTCGTCAACGGTACCTATATCGCGGCGCTTGGCTACGCATCACAGCAATCGGTGAATAGCGGTACCGGCGTCATCTCAAGCATCGACTTCTCGACTGGCCATATCGTTGTCGCTTCGAATTCGGGCACGACCGTCGAACTCGAAATCAACGATCCGAAGGGCCGGTTCGGTCGTGCGACAAGCCGCGATGGCCGGCTTTCGGTAGACGATGCGAACCCGACGATTGTCGCGGCTACCGGCTATCCAATGTGCGTGCCCCGCACCAGCAACGGTCAGAATGACCCTCTGTGTCCGCAAAAGAACCGGCCGTCGAGCGTGGCTGGATGCCGGGACTTCATAACGGGCCTTGGTTTGACGCCGGCAACCGGCGGAGCGGGCGTTTTCTTCAATAACGGCGCCAATGGCGGTCCTGCGCCCGGCGGCGGTGTCTATTGCACAAGCTTCGTAATGAAGGCGCCGCTCGGGACAGTGCCGGATCCGACGTCTCATTACCCGCCGCCGTCAGCCATAGCTACGGCAACGGAGCCTGACGCCATGCAACAGGCTCCGTTCGAGCCCGGCGACCACATCACTTGGAACGGATCTCTGATGCGGGGTGTGACGGGCGCAAACGGCAGTGACGTCATCTCCGTGCACACGATCACCGCGGATGTCGGCATCTTCACTCAGCCGGGTACGCTCCCTGTCTATCTGCACATGGGCGAGTTCGGCGTGGCGGGCGACATCAACGCTGCCGGCCTGTCGATCGCCGGAATACCCGAGGAAGTGCAAAATCGATTGGTCGTCGAGGCCGACGTCACCGACATCACCTCGATCGTCGATGTCTATCTCGTCGATGAGGATGCCTCGGGTTCGGGTTTCGAGATTCAGCGTTGGGTCACACCGCTGAATATGACCGGAAGAACGAACGCAGGGTTAGATAGCGCGAAAGCCAGACCTACTGGCTTCCAGGGCGGCGGTGTCGTGCCGGGAGCTACGGGCGTCGTCTATCCGAAGCCTGCGGGCTTCGGGATCGAGGGTGGTATCGTTACGCAATGGGATGGCGCTCAAATCAGCCGAGCCCGCATTCGTGCCAGCAAAGCCACTCCGGGATTGTTGACGTCGCCGACCCGGACCATCCGGGTCGTTGCGAGATCTCTCTGCACACCTGCGGATATCAATCCGACGACCGGCGTGAGTTTCGCGGGCGTTACGATTGCGTCCCTCGGGTGGACACCAATGAACACTACGGCCCCGACGACGCCCGGCTTCACGAGCGACGGAACTTGTGTTGGCCGCGCGATCGCCGCCAACGGTCTAGCAACGGGTGAATACCTAGCCCCGGTGTTCGAGTTCATCTTCCCGGAGAATACCGGCCGAGGCGATCCGATCGTTTCGAACAATTTCTGGGATCTCAATTTCCTTTCCGGAGATGCGGCGGCACCGAACCCACTCGTTCCGCAACCGTGGTAATCGCCGGACACTGAATAGCCGCGGACGCCCAATTGCCAACGAGCATTCGGGCGTCCGCATCACTCGATTCACAAGCACGCGCTAAGTTTTGCGCGAATCCGGCGAAGTTAATGAGGTTCCGGTGCTCATCACATCCGCATCCCCTCTCGTTCGAACCGGCTGCTTAGCGGCTGCAGGATTCGCATTCTTAAGTGTTGGGGGCGCCTCGGCTGCGAGCGTTTCAATGACGACCGATGGCGACGCACACGTGGTCATCGAAGCCCAGGACGCAACCGTCCAAGACGTATTGCTCAAGCTTTCGGAAGGACGCGGCTTCAAAGTCGAACGCGCCGACGAAGCCCGAGATGATGCGAGAATAAGTGGCCGCTTCGAAGGGCCGCTTGCGCACGTTCTGGAGCGTGTTCTCGAGAAGGAAAACAATTTCGTCGAGCGCAGTCCGGATCAGCCTCGCACCATCGCCCGCGTCGTGCTTTACGGTGCGTTCCCCGCATCCGCCCCAGCGTCTGACGCGCAAACTGCACCGGCTGCGCAGCCTGTGGCTCCCCAACCGGCGCCCGTCGAGATTAAAGTTGCACCAACAGTCGCGATAGCGCCTACGCAAAATATCGCGAAGCCTACAGCTCCACGCCGTTCGCACCTGACACGACGGAAGCAGATTATTCGCTCCGTCGCGAGTTCAACAACGCCGGTTGTGAAATAGAGAACGCGCCGAGTCAGTTGACCGTTGCGAGAACGGAGTCGACGCACGAATCCAATTCAGCACTTCCGAAGTTGAGACTGCCATCGACAGGCTGTTCGCTTTTCTGCCAATCCTTCAAGAGAAAGCCGCCCGGGACTCGCGCCTCCAGAAAGATCGCGGCCTCTCTCGTAAAGCTGACAGCCGCGTTACGGCTCGACCGAACGGACACGCGGATCCTGATGGGCCGCGTATCGGACCGATTAAAAAGCTGAGTGGGAAGAGACAAAGCCGCAACTTCCGGACTAGCCAGCGCCGCATCCGGTAACGGATGCTTGGAGTGTACGGTGACTAGGGGGCGCGCAAGCGCCAAAACCTGCGGGGTCATGCCAAGGACCTGATCAAGTTCTCCGACCGTGACGAAAGGCGCGTTCTTTGGTCCGTGAGCAACACCGGCTGCCTCATACTCCGCTGCTTCTGCGCCGCCGGGTGTGGTTTCGTTGTCGCCGTCGCGAAAATCGATGACGGCAGCAGCCAAGCCTTTCGGGTTATCGGCTCCGAGATGGGAGAAAAGCGTCTCGAGGACCTCGTACGGTCCTAGATTGATGTCAATGAGACCCGCGACTGCGTTGACGGAAATGGTGGCAACTGCATTGCCGACAGCGCAACTGACTGGGGTACCATTCAGGCGAAAGACACCGAGGCGATCGATATCCACGCTCTTGCTGAGCAGGTATCTAATGGTGAGACGGGTGATGCCGTCGCTCAGCTCTTCGACCTCGGCCGCGCCGAGGAGATTGGCATTCGCCTTCATGTCGGTCGCGACTGTCCGCGTGAGGACTATGCTCGCCAACGCCAGCAGCGCCAAGGTGAAGAGCACGGGCACAAGAATGAACCCGCTTTCCGCCCGGTCGTCAGTAGACGGCTGCGCACGTGTGGCGGCCATATCCATTTACGATGATTATCCTGGCTCCCGTAAAGCACAGCATAACAAACTCGACGCGCTCGGGCAAAGCATCCGCTATTTTCGATGAATGCCTTTATGGTATTTTTGATTGTGCCTTGATCCGATCGATTTTGGCCGAGGGATATGGGACGAGCCGAATGCTCCGCCTAAAGAGCCAGGTGTCTGGTGCCGACGCCGGATTTACCCTTCTCGAGTTGCTCGTGGTTCTCGTGATCGCTGGACTGACGATTTCTGTTGCAATGGCGACCAGCCGCTCGAGAGAGCCCAATCTTCAGATACTATCTACGCAACTGACTTCCGAATTGAACTTCGCGCGGGTCTTGGCGATTAGCCAGAATCGGCCTGTTACTATGGTCGTCGACCAAAATAGCAGGATCCTTCGGTCAACCTCGTCGCGAACCGGAGTTCGCCTGCCCGATTCCATCCGAATGACGTTTTCTCCGATCGAAGGTATTGGTCGCTCAAGCCCAACGCCGCGACTCGTATTCTTTTCCGATGGCAGCTCCACGGGCGGTGTCTTCAAGTTGTCCGATCACTCGCGCGCTGTCGTTGTGCGCGTCGATTGGCTGTCAGGCGCCGTCACGCGCGACGGCGGGCGATGATGAAAAACGTGACCGATAAGGACGCTGGTTTTGGACTTCTCGAAGCCCTCGTCGCGCTTGTCGTCGTGGCGCTTGCTCTCTCTGCGCTTTGTCAGGCCATCGGAAATGCCTACAGAGCGTCGGCGCGCACCAAAAGCTATGCCGCTTCAATCATTGCTGCGCAATCTCAGCTGTCCAGGCTCGGCATAGATGAACCGCTGCAGAGCGGGAGCTTCGCGGGAACCTACTCGAATAATGTTCGATGGCGAATGACTGTTACACCGCTCGACAAGCAAGTCTCCGATGACGCTGCGCCGCCGGATTCGCGCGCCTACTGGGTGTCGCTCGAAGTTGTCGATCGTCGCGGGAAGGACGTATTCGTTCTGCAAACTGCCAAGATGCCCGGCAGGTTGCCGTGAGGAAAGAGTTCGCCGCTCGAAGCTCTGGTGACGCCGGCTTCACCTTGATCGAGATGCTGGTTTCACTTGCACTCCTGGCGCTCATTTCGGCGACGCTGATCCAGATGATCAACGGAGCCCGACGCGCGCTGAACTTCGCGGACCGGACAAATTCCGCAGTCCCGATCATGAATGCTCAAAACTATCTCCATAACGCGTTGATCCATGCTCTCGGCGTGGCTGGAGATTCCGATCATATCGCCTTCACGACTTCGTATGCGCCGCTTGGCGCCTACCAAGGCCTTTATCGAGTGAGCATAGGCCCCTCACCCAATGGGCACGGGGGATTTGATCTGGTCGCCGAACAAGAGCTCGTCCGTCAGGAAACAAACACGCCTGCGGCTACCCCGCATCTGCGATCCAGGCTCATCGAAAACATCGCGGGCGTAAGCTTCTCGTATTTCACGAAGCACGATGAAGGAGAAGATTCGTGGCAATCGGATTGGATTTCCGGGATGCCGACCATGATATCAGTCGACGTGCGCTTTCCTAGGAATGACGTGCGGAGATGGCAGCCGATGATCGTTTCCATCGCTGCGGCCGATACGAATGGCATCCGGTGCCCTAATCGCGTCAACTGCGGTTGAGCGGCGATTCTCGAAGGGTTAGCGTCGGGGAGCGCCTAGCTTCATCTGGTATCTGGCTCCGCCCGGTGGCGCCTCCCAGAACAACCCCTGCGGATATGCCGAACGCTCGCGCTCCGTGCAATAGCGCAGTCCATTGACCTCGGTGTAACAGTAGCGGCCGCAATACTCGTGTTGCCGAACCCAGTAACAGCCGCGGCGTTCCGGGCCCGCAGGATTGGGGTAATCCGGGACTTGATGGATTCGTCCTGCTTGCACCGGCGCGTTATCAATCGTCAGACTGGCTGCCATAAATGCCAGTATTGTCACGGCCGAGAGTTGGATTATTCGCATTCGATCCCTGCGCCTGCGTTCGTCCATTTCAGTCCGCAATTGAAAAAACGTCATTGCAGATAGCATTTCGGAGATTAGCCCAATTTGGTTCCGGTCGCAGGTACTGTCGCGCCACAGCCTGCAATGTATCAACCGGCTCAGCATCGCGGCAGCGCTGATGAGGGCGGCCATTGGCGCTGTTGGGTCGTTCCGCGAGCACGGTTCCACATCTTGAAGATAGGCATGGTTCCCTTTCCGGCGGGAATCTCAAATCCGGCTTCGCGGGCGAAAATGGCTCCCCCTTCCAACCGGGCTGCGACGGTCACTTCAAAGAAATGTCGCCCCGACGCTACGACGAATTCGGCGGGCACGCGGCCCTGCTCGAGAGACGATGCGTCGGCGTGGGGCAGTTGTGAAAACCCGCGCGTGACGATATCTGCCAACTGGCTCGATGTGGTGGCGGGGTCCAGTCCGGCAGTTCCCGAGTAGAGAGTTATGTACGGCCAAATCGCGTCGATCATTGCAGGGTCGAGACCTAGAACTTGTTGCAATTCCTCGCGGCTGTCGAAGGCAGTATTCTTCGGTCCCCAAGTTGCGCCCGCGGCGACATATTCATCATGCTCGGCTCCGTTCAACCGCCTGTCATCGTCGCGATCTCTGAAATCGATGATGCGGTCGGCGTACTGGCTTGCGGCCGCCGGCGTGGCCGTCAGACCGATGAAGAGGGCAGAAAGCAACCGGTCGTCTGCCAAGTTCAGATTGATTTTCCCGCCGGCTTCCTGAACTGCGACGACGAGTTCGGTGCCATCTTCGATGCGACAGGCCCATTCGCTTCCGTCGATCGGAAAGCGGGGTCTGCGACCGGTATCTCTCTCGGTTGCAAGCTCGAGGGCAACGATGTTGACGCCGGCATCGGCAGCCGCCTCTACCTGCGCCGAATGCGTGATCCCTGACGCCTCGTGAAGATAGCTCTGCACGGCACGGGAGAAGACGGCTGCGATGAGTGCGAGCAGCAGGCACATCGACAAGACAACGACTAGGATAAAGCCGCCTTCGTCGTGCGATTGCCGGCGCATGCGAGCGAAACCTATGAGCCTAACGGCGTTTGGCACACGGCGTGCCGCGCCCTAGCGAACAATCCGGTCAAGTTGCTCCCGGACATCGGGTTGCGTGCGCCGCTGCGGGCGGGTCGAGAGATTGAGATTATCGCGATATTCGGCAGTAACTTGATCAATCTGAAGTTGATCGCGGATTACCTGCGGGGTTATCGCGATGAGAAGTTCCGTTCGCTTTATCGAGTCGTCCTTGGTTTTGAAAATGTTTCCGACATACGGAATATTGCCAAGGATGGGGACTTGATCACGCTGGCGTGTGGCGCGGTCTTGAATGAGTCCAGCCAGCACTATGCTCTGTCCATCCTGGACATTCACCGTCGTCTTGATCCGGCGCTGCTGAATGGTGGGAGAGTCGATCGTCGACGTCGTCGTTTTTACGACGTCGCTGACTTCCTGCTCGATTTCCATCACGACCTTGCCGTCATCACTGACCCTCGGGGTGATGCCCAAAATCACGCCGGTATTACGGAACGACACGCTATTGATGATCGGTGCATCGCCGGCCGACACGGCCTGTGCCTGCTGTGTGACAATCGGGACTTCATCGCCAACCTGCAAAACCGCTCGCTTATTTTCCACCACCATCAAGGTCGGCGATGAGACGACGTTGACATCGGTTATCTCGCTGAGCGCGTTGATTGCGACCTTTATATTCGCGACATTCAGGAAGTAATTGAAACCGGGAAAGGCATTCGACACAGCTGTGCTCGCCACGTCGTTGAAGCCGAAGTTGTTGCCGCCCTTTTGGAAGAACCATCGCACGCCGAACTTCAAGTCATCTGTCAGCGTGACCTCGGCAATCGTCGCTTCGATCATCACCTGATTGCCAGCGACGTCTATCGATCGCAATATATTGCGTACGCGTTTGTACTCGGATTTCGTCGCGGTAATCACGAGGGAATTGTTCGGCTCGTCGGCGGTGACGGTAATTCCCGCGGAACGATCATCCGGTGGTCCTCCGGAACCGAACGCCGACCTCTGCCCGCCGCTCGCATCCAGCGCGTTTGCCTGCGAACCTCCGCCCACATCGCTCGCGGTATCCGAGCCCTTCGGCGATGGCGCTGGAGATAATCCTGCCGTCTGACCGGGAGGCGTGACGACCGGAGGCGCTACGGGAGAGACGTCCAAGCCACCGCCGGCATCGGCAGGCGATTGCGCGGCGCCGGGCCCATTCAACCCCTGCGACGGACCTCCCTGGGACGATTGCTGGTTCTGGCTGCCGGACCGATAGACTTTCTGCAGAAGCTGCGCCAGATCGGCGGCCGGCCTGTTCTGCACGTGATAAACGAAGACCTGCTTTTCCGTCGCCTGGCTCGCTTGGTCGATGCGGGCGAGCCACGTTTCCGCCTTCTTCAAATATTCGGGGCGTGAGCTGATCACCAAGACGGACTTGAGCCGCTGATTGGGTATAAAGCGCACAATCCCTTTGGTCGGGCTGTCCTTGTCGTTCGCGAAAATCACGTCCAACTCTTCAGCAATGGCTGCGGGATCGCCGGTTTCGACTGGCATAATCGCGAACGACATGCCTCGCATCCAGTCCACGTCGAAAACTCCGACCAGCTCCTTCATCGAATTCAGGGCGGATTGCGTACCGGAAATGAGAAGGAGGTTTCTGTTCGTGTCGACGCGTAGGACGCTGGCGTCGGGTGCGGCCGACTTCAGTATGCGCTCCATTTCTGGTGCGGCGACGTAAGTCAGCGGAACAATCTCATTGGCGAGGCCTATCTGGTTGGCCTTCTTTGAAAGACGCCCTTGCAGGGGTGCACCGGAGGCGGCCGCATCGGCGGCAGGTAGAACTTTGTAGACACCACCCTCAGCGACGACTGCGATATCTTCAGCGCGAAGAACGGATTCAAAAATCTCGAGCAGGCCCGCCTTGTCGACGGGATGCACCGTTCGTAGCGTGATGTAAGATTTTATCTTGTCGCTGACGACGTAATTCACTCCCAGGATATCGCCCAGGATGGTCTTGGCGACTTCCGGCACCGAAGCATTGACCAGATTTATCGTGATGCCTGCCGAGTTGACTTCGCTCGTCGGCGCGAGAGGAGCAACGCCGTTGGCTCCGTCTGCTACCGTCGCGCCCGTGGTTATCGGCGATGCGCCCGGCGGGGTCGCATCACCAACGCGTTTCCCGGGTTCTTTCGCGTATTCACCTGAGCCTGTGTAGACTCGCGCATCTTCAACCGATTGCGGCGAGGGGCTCGAAAGCGGTGTTCCCGTTGATTTCGACGCCAACAGGGACTTGGCATCCTTTGACGGACCAGTAATGGGGTCTGGCAAAGCCAGCTGTCCGTACGGCAACGAACAGCCCGCAAGCGCAAGGCTGCCGAGAAAGAGCAGAGCATGTCGATAATCAGCAAGCATCCCTACTCTCTGGCGCGATTCGCAGCCGCCGCTTAGCCACCTAATCGCATTTATACGCGGGATTAACACAATCCTTCGAAACAATTGTCGCTCACTCGCCGCCGAAAAATGAGTCCCCAGCCCGAAGTAAAAATTAGCCCACGGCAGATAGCAATATTTGCATACGTCTCATTGCGCAAACACGTGCCGATGTCCTCGGCAGCTCCGTCCGCATCTGTTGTATAATTGCCTTTCGGCTTGCCCCTCAATTCCGTCGCCGATTGGATGAAAAGCTAGAGGCCTTTGTTGAATATCGCTGCCTCGGCGGGCGATCTGTGAAATTACACAGCAAAGGCTGCCCAATCGCATCAGACCAAAGTCCGATGGCAATCAAGACAAATGGGCCTGATCGGGCGACCTAATCACCCGGAAACAGGTGCGTAGCGGGAATGAAGAGTTTGCCGCTAACTCGGGGTGCACCGCGGAGCTGCCTTGGCAGGGAACCGAGGTGTCGGAGCCGGGCGAATTGCCGGGCAGGTCAGGTCGATTTTTTCATCCAGCGTGCGGGGCTTTTTCAATGTACCTTCCCAAGGACGCGTCCAAAATTCGTCAGCGCGAAGCCGAAAATGCGCGCAGGAATCGCGCCGAGATCGTAAAGGCGCTGGCAGACGGTCAAATTACAAAGCGCGATCTTTTCAGATTGGGCCTGTTTACGGCGGGCGGCGTGCTGATAGCGAAGAACGGCCTCAGCCCGTTCGCGCGTAGCGCCTTCGCATCCGGACCGACCGGAGTGCCGCGGACGCCACTTGGCGCAGCGACCCCCTTTACGCAGCCTCTGCCACGCCTCCGTGAGCAAGCGCCGTTCAGTATGACCCGCGTGACGCCGAGCGGAAGCTCCAACCCCGCAGATCTGGCCGCCACAGATCCGAAACTTCACCAGGGCGATTGGGGCCAACCCGTCGATCGATGCAAGCGGCTTTCCTACCATGACGACTACACGAACTATCAGTCCGGCCAATCCAACAAAAATCCGTCGTCGAATGGAAATCCGTATGTAAATCCAACGACCCAGCGTGGGCCGATGGAAGGCCGGCCGCCCGGAGAGGCCTTTTCGCATCAACGTTGGGACGAGTACTTTCCAAAGACCGGATATTACATGTCCCTCGCCCAATGCCAGGACGGGACCAAGTTCCATCCGCTATTGCCGTCGCAGAATCCCAACAGTGTCTGGTGCTATGGAACGGGCGCGAACGCACGGGGCGTGATGCCGCCGCCCCTCATCAAGCTCCGCTACGGCGAGCCGACGATGATGCGCATCTATAACCGCCTGCCGACGGATCAAACGCAGAACGGCGGATTTGGACGCAACCAGAGCCAGCTGCATTTCCATAATATGCACAACGGTGCGGAGAGCGACGGCGCGGCAAACGTCCATCATTACCCTGGCACCTTCTATGATTACCGCTGGAGCATGACGCTCGCGCGGCGCGATTACATAAACACCGATGCGTCAGATGACAGGGCGTCAGGTCCGGACGGCAACGGTGGCCTCGTCAACGTTCCGGGCGATTGGAAAGAGCTCGTCGGCACGATGTGGGCCCACGACCACCGCTTCTTCTTCACCGCTGAGAATGTCTACAAGGGCAATCTCATGATGAACAATGTTTACAGTGGACGGGATCGCGGCAACGAAAGACCCTTAGGAAATGCCCGCGGCGATGCGGTCAACCTGCGCCTTCCAAGCGGATACGCGCGCGATTGGGGCAATTCGGATTTCGACGTCAATATCGTCCATTCCGATGGCGCCACCGATTCCAGCGGCCAGTATTTCTTCGATATTTTCACGACCGACGGATTCATCGGCGATCTTCCGCTCGTCAATTTCGCCTACAAACCGGTGATGGAAGTGCTGCCCCGGAAATACCGCTTCCGCATTTTGAACGCCAGCATGTCGCGTTTCATTCAGCTGGCCATCGCGGATTCGAAGGCGAAGGCGGTTCCTTTCCAATTCATCGCCAACGACGGCAACCTCGTCGTCAATCCGCTGACATTGACCCAGCTCGACCAGCAAGGAATCGCCGAGCGGTATGACATCGTCGTCGATTTTTCGAAATATCGCGTCGGGGACGAACTGTTCCTTGTCAATGTTCTGCAGCAGACAAGCGGCAACAAACCTGACAATGCCCTCTCGCTTGCCGATGCGTTCGCCGGAAAGTCGTCCGACCCCGTTGTCGGAAAAAACTTGAAATTCAAGATCGTCAGCCAGCTTCAGAGCGTGGACGATCCGACGCTTACCCTCCGCGCGACCGACCCGGATCTCAGCCAGGTTCCAGGCGTCCTCACGGAGCAAATTCCGATCATCACTCCCGTTCGCACGCGCGTCGTCGAGTTTGGCCGCGGCAACGGCGATTCGCGTGGAGCCAACGGACAGTGCACACCCGACTGCTCCGAAGTGGTTCAGGGATTCCCGTGGATCATAAAGGTGAACGGTCAATCCGCTCATTCCATGAACGCAAACCGGATATCTGAACTCATTACGCCGCTGAAGCCCGGTGAGGCAGAGCATTGGACGTACATAAATGGAGGCGGCGGATGGGATCATCCGATTCATCTTCATTTCGAAGAAGGCGTCACGATGAACCGTGGCAAAGACAGCATCCCGGCGACCGAGAAACTGGTGCGAAAGGACGTATGGCGTTTGCGGCCGTCGGGCCAGGTGCAATTCCAGGTTCGCTTCGGCGAGTACGGCGGATCGTATGTGAACCACTGCCACAACACGGTCCATGAAGACTTCGCGCTGTTGATGCGTATCCAGGTTCTGGGTGGCGAACGCACAGCGATCACGCCGACGCCAAATCCGACCGAAGACGGGATTGTCTGGACGACACCGCAAGTTCAGCCGGAAGGCGATCCCGCGAACACGAAGTTCTTCACGCAGAACGTTAGCGGTAGCGGCAGCGGCTCCTCCTCAGGCAGTTCGTCGGCATCCAGCAGCAGCTCAAAGTCCTCGGGCAAAGGCTGAGAGCGATTTGGATCTGATATGCCGGGCTCAAACTCTTGCGGATAGCTCGAGTTGGCTTGCGCTTTGATGGAGAGATCGTGCGTATTTTGAAACTTTCCGGCCTGCCGGTGGCGGCCGCCGTTGTCGCAATGACAGTAGCGGGCGCAGCCGGCCTTACGTGGGCTTGGCGAAGTTCCGGCATCGCGACGAGCACCGACTCATCATTCTCGACGGCCAATGCGGATGCCCGTTGGGGCGGAAATTACATGCCGAATGTTCCGGTTGTCGATCAGGACGGCAACCGGTTTCGGTTCTACGACGACCTTATCAAAGGCAAGAAGGTCATCATCAATTTCATCTATACGAGCTGCTCGCAAATTTGTCCGCTGACGACGTCACGACTCGCGATGCTGCAGGAGAAACTTGGCGATGCGGTTGGCCGCGATTTCTTCATGTATTCGATCTCGATCGATCCCGAGCACGACGGTCCCGCTGAGCTGAAGAAGCACGCCGGGGCCTTTCACGTGGGACCGGGATGGCGCTTCCTGACGGGCAAACCTGAAGACATCGCCGCCCTTCGCTACAAGCTCGGTGAAAGGGCCAAAAGCCTAAAAGATCACAAGCAGGAGATACTTCTCGGCAACGACAGCCTGGGCAGCTGGTCGCGCGATTCGGTGTTTGGCGATCTCGATCAGCTGGCCCTTACTATTCGTTCGATGGACCCCGATTTCAGGCTCGCGGACGCTTCTGCAAGCGCCGCGGAACCCGGGGCCGTCGAATTGGCTCCAGGCCAAATGCTATTTGCCAGCATGTGCGCCGGTTGCCATACGGTCGGCGGCGGAGATCGCGCCGGGCCGGATTTGAAGAACGTTGCAAGCCGTCGCGATCGTGAGTGGATCAAGAGCTTTGTTTCGCGACCCGATCTGATGTTCGCGCGGCTGGATCCGATCGCTATGCGCCTTGCGGAAAAATTTCCCGCAGTGCGGATGCCGAATCTGGGACTTTCGCCATCCGATGCGGAGGACGTACTCTCATACGTCACTTCGCTGTCCCGTCCGCAACCGACAACAGGCGTTGCTTCTCACGAGAAGCAGGGCATGCAAAAAATGCCCGAGTAATCAGCGATTGAAGGCCGTTACCTTGTTGTCAGTTATCGGCGTGTTGTAAGAAATTCGCAGTTCGTACTGCTTGCCTTCGTTTTC
Organism: Hyphomicrobium sp. 99; assembly: GCF_000384335.2. Taxonomy (NCBI): domain Bacteria; kingdom Pseudomonadati; phylum Pseudomonadota; class Alphaproteobacteria; order Hyphomicrobiales; family Hyphomicrobiaceae; genus Hyphomicrobium; species Hyphomicrobium sp. 99. Next base: position 666,426 of record NZ_KQ031382.1, on the reverse strand, counting down.
TATAACAGCCATTTCGCTTCTGATGGCGCGGACGCGCCAACCCTCGATCGAGTCGCCGATGAATACCCAGCTGCCGGCAGCCCCGCTTGATTCTCGGATCAAAGCACGGTCATCGCCCACGCCGGTGTGAAGTATGCCGACAAGCAGCAACTGATCCGGGGACACTGCTGGCACCATTGATTGAGGAGCAGGTTCGGCGACCGTGATCTTCTTCGGTTCGATGGGACGGCGCGACGAGTTGAATATCGGCCGTGCCGTCGTCTGAGAGAGATTACCGGCCCGCGGCGGTGGAGCGATAGTGGTCTCGCCTCCCTCAGAAACCGCTTTGTCACCGCCCTCCACGCCGTCGAGATCAGCCGAGATATCAATCGGCTTGGACCATTGATCCCAGGCGAAATATGCAAAGGCGGCGTTCGTCACTACGAGGGCTGCCATAATCATATGACCACCCGAAATGTCTCTAATCTTGCCCGCTAACATATCACTCACTCTTCGAACGTAACGCTACTGCGTACACATCAAATCTAGCATCGAGGGCGCCGGCTTCGTCGTCGTTCGACACGCCACCAAGAGAGGACGGCGTGATTTGCAGATAGTCGACGAGCAAAGCCGGTTGATGCCCCTCGATGTCGAGAAGAACCTTTTGCAATTTTTCAATGGGCGCGCTGATTTGAACTTGCGCACCGACTAGGTGCAGCTCGTTGCGATCACGGCCGGGGAGACCTCGCGTCAATCGGGGTTTCACGCCATTCGCCGCCATGATCTGGGATAACTGCGACTGCACCGATGCGAGTCGAATAGCTTCGCTCTCACCTACGATGAACAGACCGCTGTTGCGCGCGGCTTCCGCACGCCGGTCAAAATTTTGAATATTATCGCGATCGTCGACGATCGTCTGCAATCGGCCCAGCACGCTCCGCTCGCGTTCGATACTGTCCTTGACCTCGGAAACGGGACTCGCAAGCGGGATTACAACGGCAGCTGCCACACAGCCGAAGACGAGCAGCGCGAGACCAACCGCAATAAGCTGCCGCATGGGTTTTGTGATGCGGTAAATCATTGCGCTTCTTCCCCTGCCTTCTCGACTTCTTCTGCGACGTTGCGCAAGCGCACGCGAATGCCGAAGCGTTCCTTATCTTGAAGAGGATCGAATGTGAGGGCCGAGGTCGAAGTCGCGTCAACAAAGAGAGGGGATTTCTCGAGGATCGGCACGATTGCGCTTGCGGACGTCGCGAGGCCGGAGATGTCCACCGTCGCTCCGCTGATCTTGACGTCGCTCACCCAAGCAGAATCGGGCAGAAGCCGCGTCAGCTCTTCCAGAATCGCGACGCGCGAAACCGTTTCCCGCCGGAGTTGATTGAAGCTCGCAATTGCCGAGGCCGTCGTTTGATATTTCGCTGTCATGTCGCGAACGGACTGCGCTTCGTCCTTCAGACGCGCCGTTTCGGACTGCAACAGCTCCAGCGCCGCTTCGTGTCTCGAGACATCAATATATGCGCCGGCTGCGGCGAGAACGACAGCGCAACTGGCAAGCCCAAGAAGCAACTTCATCCTCAAACTCGCGTCGCGGCCGCTTGGAACTTCGAGAAAGTTTATTGGAGCGATGGCCCCGGCCGCATCGATGCATTCGAGAGACGTAACCTTGAGCCCTAGAGCTTCAATGTCGGACTTCAGCCCATCCACGAGCGATCGCTTGATAATGTATTGCCGAAGCGACTGCCTCCCCCCACCGCTTCGCGATGGGTCGACCGTGTGTGCGGTATATACGTCCTTCTGCTTGAACGGGGTGGTGCGCTCCAAATCGAGAGAGAGAAGCACTGGGAAATCGCGAGCTGCGGCGCCGGGAAGAGTGACATTGCGCACGAAGCACGCCCGTTGCGGAACACGGATGCCGATCGTTGCCGACCGGTTTGCACGCCCAACGGATGCGACGAGCGACAATATTTCCGACAACGAAAGTGCGGCTTCGTTCGCGATATTCGAGGAGGTGCGCGGCTTCCGAGGCTCGATCAAACGATAGCCACCGGACTCAAGCACGGCGACCGTATATAGATTGGGGTTATCTGAAGCGACCACAGGTGCCGGCGACAGGATGCCGGTCAGCTCTGAGCCCCACCACGTAAAAAAGCGTGAGAGCGGATCGGAAATCGACGCTAACATACAAGAAACTCGTTACCCGTTACGCAAAAACCTCTTCATGCAATGCAAGTACGCGGCCAAAGCAGCTCACAAAATGTGATGGACCGCCTCTTTTCTCCGCACACTGTAAATAAGCTCCCGACGCGTTCGATTGGCAACTTAATTATAATGGCACTTCGGAAATTTCGCTATTGAAGTTGGGAGCGTGGTTTTACCCAAATAGAGTCAAGAAAGATTCGACGATGCATTCCTGCTTCGCACGCGGTATCAATTTCAAACATTAAAGCTTTAGACCCATCGGTATTTATTCGCATGCCCGATAGCACGACCGCTCTCAAACGATTTCGGGACAGCCTGAAGGCTGAACACCTTCATGGATCGGGCGGCCGCTCCGCGGCGCTGTTCGCGGGCTTCTGTCTATTGTACTTGCTCACCGGTGCGCCGGCCCTTTCGGAAGAGGTTTCTGCGGGCGCGATCGCCATCTCACTCTGCCTGGCCGCGACGCTCGCGCTCCTCAGCGCAATCGATATTCAGATCCAACGGTTGCCCGATATTCTAACGTTACCGCTTGCTGTTGTTGGTATTCTCGTAACTTCAGTCGGTTCTTGGGAACAAGCGCTCTGGCATGTGGCGGCAGCCGTACTTGGCTTCCTCATGCTCTACGGGATCTCCCAGTTCTATCGCTATTTTCGAAACAAAGACGGACTGGGGCTCGGAGATGCGAAGCTTTTGGCGGCTTCCGGAGCCTGGCTCGGCATTGTCGGATTACCCAGCACACTGCTCATCTCCAGCGTGTCGGCGGTGACTGGCGCTTTGCTTGCAAAACTAATTGGAATTGACGTAACACGAGAGACCCGAATTCCATTCGGGCCATTTATATCCTTTGGTCTATGGTTTGTTTGGCTATATGGGCCTTTGGTCTGATTCAGATTCAGACTTTTTTGCGTGCGGGATTGGGATGTTTTCAATGAAAATCTCTGCTCGGTTCAGCAAAGGCAAAGCAGCTAATGCGGCTATAAATAAGAACGCAAAGGCCGATGCCGGATTTACGCTTCTCGAACTCCTTGTAGTTCTTGGAATTATCGCGCTTCTGGCGACGGTCGTGGCTCCGCAAGTTCTTCACTATCTCGGCAAGGCCCGCACCGAGACGTCCAAGGCGCAGATCTCGGCTATTTCGACGGCGCTTGAACTCTATGCCTTGGACAATGGCACCTTTCCTTCACAACAGGCCGGCCTCAACGCTTTGGTCCAAGCGCCGCCGCGCGCTGGAAATTGGAAGGGCCCTTACCTCAAAAAAGCTCAGGGACTGATAGATCCGTGGGGTCGCCCTTATCAATATAGATTTCCCGGGCCGGGCGGTGGTCCTGAAGTGTACACTTTGGGACGCGATAATAGCGCGGGCGGTACAGGTGAAGACCAAGACGTCTCGAACTGACGCACTGAGCCTATTGCTGAGTTTGAAGGTGCAGCTCGATGCGCCTCGAACGGACCTCGGATCGCGCGCCTGGCGAGTTGTATGTTAATTTCACGACCGTCGGCAGAGCGTTTTTGCGTGTCCACGACTCGTTCCACTGAGCCTCTTTCGATGTCTCCGGAACGCCGAAGTAGCTCAGCGTGAAGCCTGTAGCATCGGGCAGCAATATCCGCTGGCGTTGCTGCTGGGGCGCATCACGGTGATCGGCATTGGACCGAAATGGCTGCCAAGTTAGGGCCAGCTGATCCCGGCCGTCCGGCGTCTCGATCGGCGATAGAGAGAACAAGAAAAGTCCGCCCGGTTCATCCTGGCTGATCATGGGTGCAACAAACTTTACCGCACGGGGCTCACCGCTGAATACGATCGCTAGCAAGCCGTCGGGCGAATGTTGGTAGATGGGCATCGCCTGGGCTAGGCGCCGCTCCAGAAAACTGAGCGACGCCGTGAAAGTGGAATCTCTGTCGATCTTTGCCGTCACTTTGAAGACATTCTTCGTGAGGCGAAGAGCAGGTGGGATTGCCGTCAACAAGAGTGAGACAAGAACGAGAGAAAGGAGAACTTCGAGTAACGTGAAGCCCGCCTCGGGTTTGACGCCCTGCTCTGTCCCCACGGCTTTCGTCATGGCGCAGGCACGATTTTTAAAGTCTTCAGGCTGAGCCTTCTTGAGTGCAAGCCGGCACTCTCGCGCCAATCGACGTCGACTGAAACCCAATATCCGTCGATCTTTGTGGGCTCATCGGAAGACGCTTCCGGAATGTACTTTGAAACGGATTTCTCCCAGAACATCCCGCCGCTTTCACCGGTTTCATGTAGCGCATCCTTCAGTGCGTTCGTTGCCCCTGCCGTCTGCAGAACCGAGCGCGCAATTTCCAGTGCCGCAGCTTCCCGGTCTCCGATGCGCAGGCCGCGCATTCCGCGATTGAGAGAAAGCTGGACAGCAACGAAGACACCCGCGAAACAGACCAGCGCGACAATGGCTTCAATGAGGGTGAACCCGCTATCGCGGGTTCGCGATGAATTAGAAATCGCGCTCAACTTGGGTCGCTCCGGTCATCCAATCGACCATGACGTCGGCCTTCTTGTTGCCGGCCTTGAGAAAAATGTTTCCGCCCGCAGAGCTGCCGTCGGGCTCGAAACTCACCCTCGCGAGCGGCATCGATCCGGACTTGCCGATCGAAGCACTGATCTCTATGCCAGCTGGAACATAATGAACGCGGCCATTTTCGCCGGTCCAATACTTTCTATGCTCAGCGTCAATCGTCACCGATTGGTTGGTGCCCGTTCGTATGGCATCGGCGCGAGCTGCGCGCAATTCGGCAGCGAGACCTGTTGCAACACTGCGGAGCGTCATTGCGCTGCTTTCGTTTCGCGTCTTCGGAATTGCGACCGCACCTGCCAAGGCGAGAATGACGAGAACGACGAGCAATTCGAGCAGCGTGAAGCCACCCTCGCCGCCGCCGCGTCTCCCTATGACTGTCATTGCAGCGCCAGATCGTTGATGCTCAGGATCGCATTCATCACTGAAAGGATGAGCCCACCAACCAGGACGCCGATTAGGAGCGTCATGACCGGCGTCAGCAGCGTCATCATGCGGGAAATTTGGCGCGCGACGGTCGCCTCGTAGATGGTGGCGACGCGAGTCAGCATCGGTTCGAGCTGGCCCGTTCGCTCGCCGACTGCGATTAGGCGGAGCGACAGCTCGGAGAAAAGTCCGGATTGCTCAAGCGGCTTCGAAAGCGTGCCACCTTCCTTCAACGTTTCGCCAGCGCGTGTGACCGCCGCCGCGAAAGCGCGGTTTCGAAGGACCGAGGCCGAGAGACGAACGGCATCCAGAACTGCAACGCCATTCCGAGTGAGCGTCGCGAGCGTGCGTGCCAGGCGTGCGGTCTCACGGTTTGCGGAGAAGCTGCCAAACAGAGGCAGGCGGAGAAGTGCGCCGTCCACCCATTGACGAAGTCCGGCATTGCGAACAGCGAATGCAACAGCGATGAAAAGCCCGGCAAAGACGGCAAGAACAAACGCCCAGTTTGCCGATGCAAACGCTTCCGCATCGACAAGGAATTGCAGAGATGCGGGTGGCGGGGCGCCTGCGTCTTTGAACAGTGGCAGAACGGTCGGTAACAGGACAGTTAGAATGACGCCAACGGCGACGGCCGCCGCAGCCATAAGGATTGCCGGGTAAAGCAGGGCTGACGTTATCTGGGATCTCAACTCCGACGATCTCTCGAGGAAAACGCTCATGTCTTCCAGCACGTCGCCGAGCGAGCCACTGGCTTCACCGGACTCGACAAGTTTCCAATAATACTCCGGGAAATCGCGACCCCGCGCCGCCATGGCACCCGACATCGACGCCCCGCCGCGCACCGCCTCAAGGATTGCCTGCGTGCTCTTTCTCACGCGTGCAGGAATGAGAGGTTGCAGGCTGACGATCCGCAGCGCTTCATCCAAGGGCAGATCGGCATTGATGAGTATTGACAGTTCTCGGGTGAAAAGCGCCAGCCCGGAAAGGGGGAGCGATCCCCCGCCGAAGACCTCGCGCTCCCACCAGCGTTGGCCGCTGACCGCCTTGGCTTCGAAAAGTTCCGACGTGTAGAGACTTTGCTTATGAAGCGCCTCTAGCGCTGCTTCGCGCGAGCGTGCCTCGATATCACCCTTCTTTAAGGTGCCGCGCTGATCGTAAGCTCTGTATCGGAATCGAGGCATGTATCAAACCGGGCTACGCGCATGACTTCTTCGACTGTCGTCTCGCCTTTAAGTGCCTTCAATAGACCAGCTTGTAGCATGGTGGTCATGCCCTGAGCCATACTCACTCGTTCTATTTCGCCTTCCGAATTTCCCATCGAAATGGAATCGCGAATCTCCTCGGACATCGTCAGCAACTCGTAAATCGTGGTGCGCCCAGCGAAGCCTGTCTGCCGGCATGCCGGACATCCGACGGCCCGATGCAGCCGCGGTTCTTCGCCATTCAACAGTGTGACAGGGTCTGCTCCAGTCGACCGCAACCAGCGCAGAACGCGCGCAGTCTCGGGCGATGGCTGCGAGCAGCTCGCGCAAAGCTTTCTGACCAACCTTTGCGCCAGCACGCCCTTAACGGTGGAAGTCAGTAGGTACTTTTCGACGCCCATGTCCAACAGGCGTGTCAGCGTCGCGGCAGCACTGTTCGTGTGAACCGTCGAGAGCACCAAATGCCCCGTCAGCGAGGCTTGAATTGCGATTTGCGCCGTTTCGAGGTCGCGAATTTCGCCGACCATGATGATGTCGGGATCCTGACGGAGGATCGATCGCAAGGCCGTCGCGAATGTCAGTCCAATTTTCGGCTGCACCTGGATCTGGTTGACGCCCGGCAATTGGTATTCGATCGGATCTTCGACCGTGAACACTTTACGTTCAGCCGAATTCAAAAGGCTGAGGGCGGTATAAAGCGTCGTGGTCTTGCCGCTTCCGGTCGGGCCGGTGACCAAGATGATGCCGTTAGGCTGATCCAGCAGCTGGCGGAGATCGTCGTAGGAGCCGCCCGAAAACCCGAGCTTGGGAAAGTCGAGTTCGACACTGCTTCGATCGAGAAGCCGGAGAACGATGCTTTCTCCCCACAACGTCGGCATCGTCGAGACGCGGAGATCGATCTCCCGTCCGCGAACATTCACTTTGATGCGACCGTCTTGGGGGAGGCGACGCTCGGCAATGTTCAGCCGCGCCATGATCTTAACGCGAGACCCTAGGGCTTCCCGTACGCTGATCGGCAGCGTTTCTATGGTATGCAGAATACCGTCGAGGCGGATGCGCACCCGCACGCAGTCTTCGCGCGGTTCAATGTGGATGTCTGAAGCCTGTTCGTTGGCTGCGCGTACGATCAGGTCTTGAACAAGACGGATGACCGGCGCTTCGCTGGCCATATCTTCGAGACGCTGAACGTCGGCGTCGCTGACCTCCGCGGTGGCAGCCGCTGAACCCCCGTCAATTTCCGATTTGGCGACATTGTCGCCGTAGAGCTTTCCAATTGCCCTCTCAATATCTCCAAAGGCCGCGACGCAGAGTTCGATCGGACGGCCTATCAAGTAGGAGATTGCGGCAACGGCATCGCCATTGAATGGGTCCGCCACTGCCAGCTCGATTTTTTCCCCTTTTTCGGCCAGCGGCAGCACGCCGCTGTGCTTCAGGAATGCGGCGTCTATCTCTTGCGAAAAAAGCGGCCTCTCGGGAAAAGCATCTTCGGAGACCAGCCTAAGACCGCAATATGCCGACAAAGCTTTTGCCATCAGCCTGTCTGAGAGCAGCCCAAGACGCATGATGACCAAGTCAAAGCGTTCGCCGGATTGCTTTTGCGCGCGCTGCGCGCGCCGAATTGCCAGCTCGTCCAGGAACGAGTTCGATTGAAGAAACGCCGAGAATTGCTCGATGAATTCGGCCGCGCGCGGATCGCTCTGACGTGAACTCACATCGAGCGCGATTTCCTCCGCCTCAATCGCCACCTTCTTAAACTCCCGCATATAAATTCAAGCTAACTTAAATTTATTTTGCGCCTTTCAATTCATTACTTCCAGTAGGGTCACACCAATATCGTGAATATCTTTCGCCCGGCGGTGCGAAGTCGGCCTGTTCCAAAAATCGGTCGTGGGCGGAACAACGACAACGGAATGGCCGAGATACGCCAAATCGGAAACGATGCTTGTCGGGAGGGTTTCCTCGTCGATGGCAATCACACAGGCCGGGCGGCCGCAGACAAGGGCCAAGCCTGCCTCAATCGGGAACCAACCTTCGAGAATCACTTCGCTCCGACTGTTTACAGCATGGATCTCTAGCCCTTCCTCCCGGACTGTGAGGCCAACGCTCCAGACGCCTGCCTGTTCGGCTTCCAAGTTCATGTCCAGCCTCGTTACGTTTCTGTCGGTATGCCAGCATTACCCTCCTACTAAATCTGCCCTGACAGTTGTTCACCGGACGCTGTCAGAAACTTGTCAGGAAGAAGAGTGTAAGGCGGCTACACCGCAATTAATAAAGATAGAATTTAGTCTAAATCGGCTTTGCTTTAAGTTGAGAAAAATATCTGGAACCGCTATAAACTTCGTCAGTCGACGGACGTTCGGCCAGCATTGCAGATTGTAGAATAGTAACGGTAACGCTTCAAAAAACGGGCTAAATAACGTGGCCAATACGCGTATTGCGGTCGTTGACGACCATCCCCTATTGCGGGCCGGCGTAATCCATTCCCTTAAAACCGCCGGAGACTTCGAGGTCATTGCTGAAGGCGGGAGCGCCCACGACGCCATTGCAATTGCCCAGAATCAGCATCCCGACGCGATATTGTTGGACGTCAATATGCCTGGGTCGGGCCTCGAAGCAGCCTTGCAGATTTCGAAGGCTCATCCAAAAATCCGCCTCATCATGCTCACTGTCTGCGACCTGGACGATAGCGTCGCGACGTGCCTTGAGGCAGGCGTAGCGGGTTATATTCTCAAGGGAACGAGCCCTTCGGAACTGGTTCGCGTCGTCCGGAGCGTGTGCGAGGGCGAATCCTACGTGACGCCGGCGCTCGCTGCACGCATCTTGACAAAAATCCGCGTGCGTTCTGTTCCGAAGACGACCTCCCCGCAAAACGATCTCACATCGCGGGAAGAAGCGGTTCTCAATCAATTGGCCCTCGGCCTCAAGAACAAGGAAATCGCTCGCGTCCTCTCGCTCAGCGAGAAGACCGTCAAGCATTACATGACAAGTATTATGCAGAAGCTACAGGTTCGTAGCCGCCTCGAAGCCGCGCTGCGGGTTAAGGAAAGATCGCTCTAAGCTGCTGCAATCCGTCATACATCTACGCGAAATCGCGAGCGACCGCGGTAGCCGCCGTCGAGGGCGAGCAATCTTCAGACCCGCAAGCTAACCACGAGGGGAACTGGCGAGGGGGATCGGGACGGATGAAAATCTTGGTCGTCGAAGATGAGCCAACGATTGCTGAAGACATCCGGTCGAGCCTCGCCGAAGCAGGTTACATCGTCGAAACATGCGATAGCGGCCAGGACGCGCTACTACTCGGATCAACCGAGACCTATAGCGCTGTCATTCTCGATCTCGGACTTCCCAAACTTGACGGTCTCACCATTCTCAAGCGTTGGCGCACAGACGGACGATCGATGCCGGTCGTCGTACTGACCGCGCGCGCATCCTGGGTCGAGCGCGTCGAAGGTATCAACGCCGGCGCGGATGACTATTTGGCGAAGCCTTTTCAGATGCCGGAGCTCTTGGCTCGGTTGGGCGCCGTTCTGCGCCGCGGCAATCATCATCATACGTCGACCATCATTGCCGGACCGTTGCGACTAGATACGGCTGCGATGAACGTGACGGTCGGGGGGAGGAATATTCACGTTACTCCTTTCGAGTTTCGGCTTCTAAGCCATCTCTTGCATCATTTGGGCAAGGTCATCTCTCGGGAGGAGCTTAAAGAGCACGTTTATGGCCACAACGACGGACGCGACGTCAACGCCATCGAGGCCATGATCGCACGCCTTCGACGGAAGCTCGGCATTGACATCATCGAGACACGCCGGGGCCAAGGTTACGTAGTGGACGCATCGCCGTGATACGGGAAGGATCGCTCAGCCTCAGACTGCTGGCGGCGTGGCTGGTGTTCCTTCTGTTGACGTTGCCCATGGCGGCGCTTGGCCTGCAGGCTCTTTTTGAACGGAGTATCGATCGGGGCGCGATATCCGATCTGACCACCGACCTTAATCTCATTGCCGATTCAATCGAGATCGATCCGTCGGGAAATGTAAATCTCGTCGATGTGCCGGCACACCCCAACTTTCTGCTGGCTTACGGGCACCGATATTGGCAACTCTCGGAGGACGGCAAGCCTCTCCTCCGGTCACCCTCGCTGTGGGCGGAAACCCTTAGCCCTACGCAGCCCTCGCAATTCGGCGCGCTTACAGTCAGCCGCTTCTCAGGGCCTAACGACCAATCCTTGCTGGGTCTCGCCGAGATCGTCCGAGCCCCTAGCCACAACGACCGGGCTTTTGAGATCGTCACGGCGATCGATTACGAAGAAATACTGGTCGCACGACATAGCTTTTCGAATGACGTCTGGATTGGCGTCGCGGTGGTCTTTCTACTGATCATTCTTGCGGCAATGGCCCAAGTCTTTATCGGCCTGAAACCCCTCAAGGCCCTGCGGGAATCATTGACTGCCGTGAGAAACGGCAGCGCGCGCAGAATCGAGGGCAATTTTCCAACAGAGATCGCACCTCTCATATCGGAAACGAACGACCTGCTCGCCGCCCGAGACGACGCCCTCGCTGCCGCAAGCGCCCGGGCCGCCAATCTCGCACATGGCCTGAAAACGCCGTTGGCGGTTATGGCCGCCCTCAGCCGGCAGTTGAGACGCGATGGAGCTTTCAAACCAGCTATGGAGTTCGAAAAACAATTGGAAGCCATGAGATGGCATGTCGAACGGGAGCTCGCCCTTTCGCGCCCCCGATTTTTTGAACCCGCGGCTCATTCACAGATCGATGCCGCTACTGAAATATCCGGAATCGTAAGCGCCCTGAAGAAGCTAGCCCGAAGCGAAGAGCTTAATTGGAACGTGTCGATCAACCCATCGCTGCCATTGACGATCGATCGCGCAGATTTCAGCGACATCATGGGGAACGTTCTGGACAACGCTCAGAAATGGGCACGACATCAGGTCTTGGTTGAAGCCAGTCAGACTGCGAATTCCATTCTTCTGACTGTCGATGATGATGGTCCAGGCGTGGAAGACGAACAGATCGACCGTATTGTCCAGCGCGGCGAGCGGGCGGATCCAACGGTCCCCGGCAGCGGACTCGGGCTAGCCATCGCCAGCGAGCTGATTTTTCTGTACGGTGGTCAATTGCGGTTATCGCGGAGTTCACTGGGGGGATTGCGAGCGGCAATAACGCTCAATCAAGCCTGAGGTGAAGCAATAAATCGACTCAGTGTACATTCCAATTAAAATGAAGGTCTCAGAGATCACCTCGTAATTCCGAGCGTTGGCGGAGGAGATGGACTCTCCGGATCATGACTTATAAGAATTCCAGAGATTTGCGCCGACAACTGAGAATGAGCATGGGCGCCAAATTTGATCGCAGCGCTTCGGAAAGTGCGTGCTCACAACGTGCTGGCTATGTGGCAAGATTGAAAAACTCGCCGCATCGCCTGGGCGCGATTTTTGCCACGGCATTTTTTTTTACAGCGACTGCCATCGGCTTCTTCATCGATTCAAATATTGAGGCTCGCGTTATCGAAAACGCCTCTTTAACTGCAGCACATTTCATCGAGGGCTTTCTCGAGCCGCTGGTTCAATCCCTCGTATTGGGGCCAAGTCTGACGAATGAAGAAAGAGCATCTCTCGACAAGTTGCTCATCAATCCCTCTTTTCGCAAGAACGTCGTCAACCTCAGAATCTGGCATCCCGACGGCACGATCGTTTACAGCGATGAAAGGGCACTTGAGGGAATCAAGTACGAACTTCACGAGCAACTGCGTGGTGCGTTCAGGGGCGAAGTCACGACCGAGCTGAGCGAAGCCCCTCAGGACCCGGTGACCGGCAAGCACGATTTTACCGTTCCAATTGTGGAAGTTCACGCCCCGCTGCGTGCGCTCGGTACCTCGCCGGTCATCGGTGCGGCCGAATTCTTCATGGATGCCGATGAGCTATCCAAAGACTTGCGGAAAGCGAGGAAATATAGTTCGGCCTTCGCCGGGCTTTTTTCGATACTCGCGCTCATCGCTGCGTTAGCCGTGCTGCGCGAAATACGAACACGACCCGCGCGCCGGAAGAGTGTCATTGCGAAAAATCTGTTGGCGGCCGATATCCTTCGCAATCAAATGGAGCAAGACGAAAAAGCTGTCGCCAAAACTTCGGATGACCGCAAGTCGAAGTCGATGGGAGAAGTCATGGCGGATCTGCACGATGGCCCGGCACAGCTTCTGGCCCTTGCGTTATTGAAGCTCGATGCACTCGGACTTTCTTCCGATGCCCCAACGCCGAAAGCAGCGATCGATGCCGTGCGCGGGGTGACGGGCGATGCCTTGAAGGAAATCCGCAATATCTTGCGGAAGTCGACAAATCCGGAACTCGAAAATTTGACACTTCAACAGGTATTCACGTTCGCCGCGCAGCTACACGAGGATCGTACGCGCAGCTCCGTCGCGCTCAATATTGGTTCTCTGCCAGCGGTCAACAGCGATCTGTCCGCATGCCTGTTTCAATTCACGCGCGAGGCCTTGAATAATGCCTTTTGGCACGCCGGTGGAAAGGGGCAATCGTTGCGTGCCGAATACGATGGCCGCCAGCTGACTGTCGAAATACGCGACGAAGGCAAGCAATTCACATATCGTAATGCCCAAGATGATCGCATCGGGTTTGGCCTCTTAGGCATGGCCGATCGAATAAAGTCAAAGGGTGGTGTTCTGGAAATTTATCCCTCGTCTGGAGAAGGGACGCGTCTCGTCGCGAAATTCGTTATCCAGGAAGACGTCATAACCGCGCTTGCGCGTGCATGAGGGGCCGTTTGCAGGTCATGCGCCTACGCCTCAATCGAGAATAGGCTTCAGAGCACCAAGTAATCGGACGCCGCAAAGGCAAGTTGGATGGTCTGGTCAACCCTCGTTCCCAAACCTTATCCAACATTCTGCAACGAGCGGTGAATCTCTTCGGCGAGAACGAGTAAAAGCCACAGCGCCCCGGCGACGACAGTCAGCACCACGTTGAACTGGACTATCGACGTCAGAAGGCCGCACGGCCGGCGCATTTTTTCTGGAAAGAAATTATCCTGCGGTGGCGCTGCGCCATCCGGCAATAGGAAGAATGCCAGCAATACTATCGCAACCGTGAGGATGTTCGCACCGATGTACGTAGCGCGCGATATGGCAATAGCGTGGTCCACACACGGTTCCTATCGTCAGTCTCTGTTCTCGATGAGCGCGAATAATTTTCGGCGCTCTCTTGAATCATCCCGGGAGGCCGCAGGGACGCGTGCTGCACTCATTTTACAACCTGAGTAAATACGTCCTGAAGGCGGCGGGGATCTGAAGCATTCAGCGTTCCAAAGAGATCCCCGGAGTTCGGGAAACAAACTTTCAAACCTTGTTGCCCAACCGCCGGCAAGGTGACGACGACATCCTTGGCCTGTTGAGTTTTAGCTTTGGCCGCATCCATTTGGCCGCTCGCAATCGGCAGGGAGGGATGATCAAAGACTCCGGAATGGCATGCCACGCGATTATCAGTCAGCGAAAGCAAGAATTGAACGAGGTCTTCTTCCTCCTCATCGGTTAAACCGAGCGAATTATTCGTCGATGTCGCGCTCGCATCGCCGATATCCGGGTCCAGATTGGTATTGTTGATTACGCCGAATGGCGTGGGCGTTGCCAGCCCAGTCGTGTCGGCATCGAGCGGGCCGCGACGATCGCCACCACGATTATAGAAGCGAACAACATCCTTCAGCGTCGCTTGGCCCCCGTTGTGAAAATATGGCGGGTTGAGACCAACGTTGCGCAGAATCGGAACCTTGAATGATCCATCGACAGCGTCGCGCGGAGCGGTTGTGGGATCTGTCAGCGACGGGAGATTGTCGCAAGGCGTGAAGATTGGTGTTTCGAATTCGCAAGGCCTTACCTCAAAGCGGTCTAAGGATTTGTTCTTTTGATTCAGCAGACGCCACTTGAATTGGCGAGTGAATGACAGGTCGAAGCCGTATGGATCTGTGGCACCGACACCTAGGTCTTCGGAGGTCGGTCGCGCACCGATATTATAAAAACCCGAGTCGTAGATACCCGGACGTCCGTCGCCCATCAGCATGCCTTCAATCGATTTAGGGGACTCGGTTGAAAGGCTGGTCACTGTTGCTCCAGAGAGAAGCGGACCATTGTGACAGGCGACGCACTTTCCTTTGCCTTCGAAAATCGCCATGCCGGCGACCGCTTGCTGACTCATTGCCGCCGGGCCGTGATCGAATGGCGCGTCATCCGAGATAAGCAGCTGCTCGTAGGCCTGGATTGCAAGCCCCCAAAAGAGCGAGAAGTTCAGTTCTTCCTGCGTATGACCTTTGACGAAATCGACCTTGATGCTGCCCGTCGCGGAATCGACGGTGAACTTTCCAGATACTGTCCAGTACTGCGGGTAGAAGGCCTTTTCGACGAGGGCTTTGTATGTCGTTTTCAATCCGGTTTGCGACGAGGACGGAATGAGAGAGGGGGTTTTACTAAAGAGACTATCCTGAGGATGGACGACCTGCGTCGACAGGGGCCGAATCGGCAAGAGCTTTGCCCCAAGATCGGCAAACGTCTTTCCGGCGCAGGACATTTCGAAGTCGCTCAGCGGCGGCCCGACCGCCTGAGACGCGAGGCTCGCGTTGTCGATGAGAGGCTTTGTCAGCGCCAGAGTTTTACCGGATTGAACAAGTATGCCCGCGCCGGCTGCATTGGGATTACCGACTAAGGTGACCGGATCCAACGGTGCGAACGTTCTCGGCCCGAAAGGATCAACACCGTTGAACTGACTGTTCGCGCGGCCATCCCAGAACTGCCTGAAATTGTAGACGGCGTTTACGGTTGTTGGAGTCTGACGTGGCTCGACCTTGCGATAAATGAGACCGTTCGCGTGAAAGGGGTTTCCCGTTGGATTGGTCGTGGGATTGAACGGGCTGTAGGTCAGATTGCACTTCTCGGTCGTGCGAATTCGGCCCCTCGGGAGGCTGCGTTTCACAAGGAAAGCGGTGAGCAAGTCTTGCCGCGCGGTTCTTTCACCCGAAATGAAATCACCTGCGTAAGTGCCCTGCGAGGAAAAGACATCGTTCGTGTCGAACGTGACCGGCGATTCCCGATCGTTGACGTTCGCAAGTTTGTGGAACGGAAAATCGGGAGCGTTGTACTGCTTATTGGGACCGGAGATCCCAGCGTTGTTATCGCGGGCATCAAAGATCGCCTGCAAAGCGACCACGGTGTTTCGTACGCTCGGGTCAACTTGGTTCTTGATGCGGATGTCGGCACCAGCGTGGAAATGGCAGGTTGCACAAGCTTGTCCGTCGCTTCCGACCTGGGTGTCCCAAAACAATGCCTTGCCAAGCTGCTGGGCTGCAATCGGGTCTTTGATGTACGCGCTCACGTTTGGCAAAATCGGCTTAACGCCGGCGAGAGACGGTATATCTGCGACCGGATCTATGACCTGCGCCGATAGCTGGTAAGCCGGTAAGCCCGCGGATGCAACCGAGACGGTGACCACCCACGCGATGAGCTTGGATCCTAACGAGACGGCGGATCGCCTCTTTCGGTTTTCGCGCTCTCTCATGCCGAAAGACACGCTTGTCCAATGAACTCGGGAATCCATATCTCCATCCTCGAACGCGAACACCAGGCAGGGACACGGGTTCAGCAAAAATCGCGCCGCCATCAGCATGCTGACGATAATTGTTTCGAATTCTCGGAGTAGATCGGAAGGGATTGGGTCTAGAGGGTGTGACGCGCTTCAGACGTTGGTCTTAACTCGGGACCGATGGCGACCAGACCATGGTCGATCCGATGGCGCGCTTGCAGAACGCATTTCGGTACTGCAGATGTCGCGTGGACAAAAAAAAAGCATAGGAGCGAGGTGCCCGCTCCTATGCCTTGCGGTCTCAGAGAAGCGATCTACTCGCTTTCGCTCATGAATTTCTCGGCGGCCGTTACCAAGCTCGCCTTGGGATTGGCCTCGCAATAGTCGGCGATGTCACTCGTCTGCTTGATGAATTTCTCAACATCCAGCATCGTCGAGCCATTGTTGTAGCTAGCGTGATAGCCGGCCAGCCACATGAACGTATCGCCGATGTTTTTCAGGACGTCTTTGTTCGTCAGAGCTGACTCGCAGGTGACGATTGCCAGGTCGTAGCTCTTGGGGCTCGCGTCTTCGATATTTTCGCCCATGAACTTTTCGCTCGCCGACAGCACGCCAACTCCGGGATGTTCGGAGCAAAATACGACTGTTTTGTCGAAAGCGTCCGACAGCTTGTCCCAATCGACGACGGTACCTTGATCTACCGTGGCGTGGTAGCCGCCCATCCAATTCAGAATGCCGTTGACGAATGACAGGTCGCTCGGGGTCTTCGCTTCATAGGCAGATGCCAGCTTCTCGCAACTGATTGTCGATACGTCGATCTGCTCGGCTACCGCTGCGAGCGGGAAGACTGCCCATAACAACAGCGACGATAAAACGGAAAGGAAGACACTCTTCATCGAACGGTCCCTGATTAAACCACCGACCTGCGCAGTGCCTGCGGGTCGGGGACGCGGGATAATCCCCAGCCAGCGGACCCATAGATCGAAGAGGTTAATAATCGGCGTGAGCACTCCGATCTGACGGTCGCGCTCGTGACACCCATCGCTCTAACTCCGCGCTCATGCCTTGGAGGATTCGACAGTAGCGAACCGATCCGGGAACAGGGCAAAAGCGTATATATCAAAGAAGAGGCACGCTGATTGCACGTTGGGTCTAAAGCACAGCGTTAAAGGGCGCCCTTGGCATGTTTAGGGACAATATTATCTGGGTCGATTTCCGGGTCTCCAAGGACATCAGAGACAAACAGGTTTTATCGTTCGCCGAGCGCATGAAGGCTAGCTCGGCGCGGACGCACCATCATCTCGAGGCGACAAAAGCTGCGATTGACGCGGTCAAGCGCATGCTTGGGGGGCCACAGAGCATCTCCAAACAGACCGACAAGTCATAGCCGACGATACTGGTCAGGCTTCAGGATGCTTTTCTTTGGGTGGCGCCGGCGGGATAGAATACGCTCGACCCGCTTATTCCAAATTGCGTGAGGTTCTGCGGTTCCAGACTGTTCGCAGAAACAACGATCGGCACCTTCAGGGCTTTGACTGCGTCGCAGAAGTCCAAAGTGTCGGCTTCAACGTCAAACTCAATGACAACTGAATTGACTTTCGTCCCCTGCACGAACGCGAGTGCCTCCCCGTATGAACCGAAGACGTAGGCGCTGCCGCTTCGCTTATGGCGCGTGTCGCAGAACCGCATTGGTTGATTGATTGAGCGCTCGACGATGACGATTGCTCTGTAGTTTTCCATGTCGGGTACCTCTAAGCCTCCCGGCTTCAGGAGCGGAGTTTCCGCAGTCCCTTGAGGTCAATCTATCGGCGGCTCGAAAGGTGACAATCGATAAAAGGCAGAGCCGCAAAAAATATCTGTGAGTTCGGCGGAGGGCGCCGCGGTGGCGTGGCTGCGAACGGATTTGATCGCGGCGGCCGAACCCGCGGACCGAACAACAAAATGCAGCCTCCAACCCGCCGCCCCGATGTGGCGCGCCCGGCGTCGGAGCGTATCACGGATGCGTGGCGTCGTAGTGCGCGGCCTGCTCATACATGACGTACCGGCCAGCCACGAACCCAATCGCAATAAGGATGCAAGCGATGGCAAAGAGTTTGACGTGGCGATGCATAGGACCTCCGATCACCCAAAACCTGTCTCTGCCACAGGGTGATCATTGAAGTCGAGGACTGTTCGTTCAAATCGGCAGAGAGAGGCCGCAATCGAGCGCGGCACCGCCGTCTGCCAAGTTGACAGCGCGACCAACCGGATGCCGAATAGGCAAGTTCGGGCACGGTGCTACAGCGATAGGCGAAGGACAGTCGATAGTGAGATCAAATCGATGGATGCTCGCACTCGACGCCAATGCACTCACCTATTGGATCGAGGCGATGAATGCGGCTCCTGATCGCCCCTCGGGGGCTTTGGCCGAAGAAAAACTTGCCCTTGTCAGAATATTTTTTTGGATGCCGCCTGAGGCCAGTTTCAAATTGGTGCCAACTGTCAAATTGGAATACGAGGCGATCCCGGATCGCGAAAAACGCGAGGACCACATCGGCTGGGCGTTGAGCCGTGTTTCAGAGGTGCGGCCTTCGCCTGAAGAATCTCTCGTCGCAAAGCGCGCTGAAGAACTGATCCCCCACCGTGCGGATGCGAGCGATCGGAAAATCATCGCAGAGTGCGAGCTCGCCCGCATCTCGGCATTGTTGACCTGCGACGGCCAGTTTATCCAACGGCTTCGTTTGGAAACGCGCGTTTGGGTGGTTCGGCCGTCGGAATTTTGGGACCGCATGCGACTCCCGAGCGGAACTCCTCCAAACAGAATGCCTCCGGACGGCAGCCCATTGCATCGGTGCTCATGGTGGGAATGGTGAGGCGGATTTAATTACAGCGGACTCTGCAAAAACAATTTCTCTTATTTTAGCTTTCTAGCTCACGTTCGACATCGGCAGTTGCCGTCCATCGTGCGGAACGACGCGCAAATACCCGCCGAAAGGCATAGGCCGAATGCACATGATCAAAATCGACAGACCATTATAAGGCGCGCTTATAGTTTGCCGCTTAAGGAGATCCATCTTCAAAAGAAGGATTGCCCAAAATGGCTCAGAAAGCTCACGAACATCATCAGAAAGCCGCCGAGCATCACCAGCATGCCGCGGAGCACCACAAGGAAGCTGCCAAGCACTATCAAGCGGGTCAGCACGAAAAGGCTGCTCACCACGCCCATTTGGCAGAGGCGCATCACATCCACGCGCGGCAACACCACGAAGAGGCGGCAAAGGCTCACCTCATAGAGCACGGTTCGAAGCGCTAATTTCTAGCCACATTCGTTGTGATGCTCGTTAGGTGACTACTTGTTTCGTCGCAGGTGTGTGCGGCGGCACCCCATAATGTGGTTCACGCCCACCTAGAAGTCTTGATCCCAAATATTGCGATTGGCACGAGAGTTCGCATAGCGTGACTTACTCAGCGATTGGCCGCGATGGCCGAGAACGCGGAAGGCGCGCAGCATGCTGGTCCGCGGTCGGCTCAAACGCCGGTTGCAGTTCTGGTCTCGGATTTCTTTTGCTCAGTTCATTTGAGATTGGAGCAAGCTTTCGCTCCACATCAGCATCCGCAAGGCCGCTGCTTTTTTGCGCTGGTTTCCCAGGCGCGCGATTCAAGAAAGCTCTAGGGAAGCCTCAATGTGATTGAAAGCCACAGTGCGGACATCGCACAGATTTCGTCGTAAAACGTGAGCGTTCTTCTCGCACGAGAGTTCGAGTGCCGATAAGTTCAGCACCATGGATTGCCCAAGCTGCGCGAAACGGGCGCTGCATTGGACAGCCTCGTTATTCGAGGGCTCTCAATGTTGCGGACAGTCGGTTCCTCGATCGCATTCGCGATCCCCAGCATCGTCATCTATTCCGTTGTCCATTTGGCGTTTTGGCCAGCGCAGATGTCGCCGGACTCTTTAGACCAGTGGCAGCAGCTGCTGACTTGGCGCTTCGACGACACGCACCCGGTCAGCGGTACTTTGCTGAACTGGATGTTCTATCAGCTCGTACCAAGCCCGGCCTTCGTTGTCTTCGCGCACTACGCGATGTTCGCACTAGCGACCGGTTACTTTCTGACTGAGCTACGCGGTTGGAATGTAGCGCTTCCGGTCGTAGCGGCGACAGCAGTGCTTTTCCCGCTGTTTCCGCCGAACTTTTTCCTGGTCACTACACTGTGGAAGGATGTGCCCTTCGGTACGTCGCTCATTGTCTTGACGGCCCTACTCGTTCGAAGCGCCCGGCTGGACTTCGACTTGTCATCATGGGAATGGGCGGCCATGGGCGCTGCGGGGATCGCCCTTGTGCTGCTCCGACACAACGGCATTATCTTGTCGGTGGGAGCCTTCCTAATGCTCTGGGCCGTGAGGCCTGCACGCGTTCCAGCCGTCCTGCTCGCCACCGCGCAGATCGTCGCGTTCGTAATATCGAAGACATTCCTTCTCTCGGCGCTTGCCGCATCGCCGCAATCCGGTCAGTTGCGGACCATCGTCGCGCTGCCCATTCTGGCGGCCATGGTTCGCGCCGATGTACATCTGTCACCCGATCAAGAAAGGACGATACTCGCCATAGCGCCTATTGAGGCGTGGAAGTCCGTCCCTTGTGGGAACGTCGTTCCATTCTACTTCAATGACGCCCGCGTTACGTATGCCGACGTTGAGCTGGGCAAGGTCTTCACGACCGCCGCCTCGCTTGCGGCCAACCATCCTTTCGTCGCCCTGCGGCAAGAGCTTTGCATGACGGAGCTGTTTTGGCGCCCCTGGGCCCGCAAGCATGACGGGCTTGCGGACGCACCGCTCGAGATCACCCGCCACCCTCTCGCGACGGAACTCGGGCTGACCACACAATCGAAGATCCCAGGCCTCGCCGATTGGCTGCGTTGGTTTCACGGCCGCTATTTCAACGGCAAAGGCCCGTTCAACCGGCCGGCGCTCTACCTGCTCACTGGCTTGATCGCAACCATAAGACTGACGATCGTCGCCAAGAGGTTATTGTGGGTGGCCTGGTTGCCGGCCGGATGGAACTGCGCGAGCTTGGTTTTTCTCATCCAGTCCCAGGAATACCGCTTCGTCTGGCCGTCGATAGCGGCTTCGTTGCTGCTCGCCGCTTTCGCCATTGGCGCTGAGGCCAAGCGCCGTCATGGACTCGGCCCAATGCCCGCACCGGAGGCAGATCGTCAACTCGGATAGGCGTTGGGGCGTAAATCAGCCCGCGTCGCCCCCGCCGTTGGCAAAGCTTGGTTGGGCGCCGCCTGGCGCGTGCTCGCGCGGATTGACTGTCGCGCGTCTTCCTTCGGACTTTGGCCCTTTGAAATAATCGCCCATGGCTTCGAGAAAGAGCGGCTTTAGATCGTCGCCTCCAGCATCAATAATGTTCTTCATAGC
The DNA here is from genome assembly GCF_000384335.2 of Hyphomicrobium sp. 99. NCBI lineage: Bacteria > Pseudomonadati > Pseudomonadota > Alphaproteobacteria > Hyphomicrobiales > Hyphomicrobiaceae > Hyphomicrobium > Hyphomicrobium sp. 99. The sequence goes on along the minus strand of NZ_KQ031382.1, from coordinate 645,102 downwards.
GTCACGCATCCGCCGCTCCCAGGTATTGTGGATGTGCTTGGCGATGCCATCCAGGGCCTCGGGCTTGGGATAAACCTCGAAGTACTCGGTTATCTGATTGGCCATTTGAATGAGATGCGCGCGTTCCATTGAGCACCTGCGCTACCGAAGCAATCAGTGGTTGAACACCATTGGGACAGAGATAGTTCCAACTCAAAAGGTAAACGTTGCGATGCGGGATGACTCTCAAGAACGCGGTTCGCTGAATAAGATCATCTGAGAAACCAGCTTCTCCTCGGCCACAGCGACACCAATTTCCGCTAGTCCCAATTCCATCAATTCCCGTCGCTGGATATCTTTCTCCCTATCGATATAAAAAAATGCGCATTTCGACCCGAAGATTGATCGACAACATCCCACCGATGCTCTGACGGCACAGTCTGGCCTGTACGCAAGGAACGAAAGGACGTATAAGCCGCAACCGCCTTTCACCGCATCCTGCTCCTTCCCTTCGCCGCTCTGTCTTTCAGAAGTCAGAATGATGGAAACAAAAATCTTCCGACATTACAGCGGACGGCTGTTTTTCGACGCCTTCTCCCGCTCACTTTTCTCAGCCAGCAATTGCGCGAATACATGCCCCAAAATTTTGTAGCGCGCATTTTCGTCTTTTGCGGCGACGCGGTGGGAAACCTCAAAATTGCAGGGGTGAATATCCTGCTTCTTTTCCTTCTGCACAGAGTCGAACGTTACGCCCCGAACGGACCGTTCGCATTTGCTGCTGGAACCGTCGCTTCGATACTCGTTATCGGTTGGACTGTGGGCATTTTCGTCCGCCTTCGGGCTGCGCGATTGCCGATGCTTGGCTTCTATTTTTTGCTTCTCGCGTTCGGCGCGGGCGTTGAATATTACAATTTCGGTTATCATGGCCTCATCAATCCTTGGCTCGTTCTCATCGGTTCACTTTTTGCTCTCCACCTCGTTGGAAGCGGACTACTGGAAAAGCATCCTCTTCTGCAGGCCGCTTTTTCAACGATATTTGCTGCGGCGGCGGGATTCTGGGTGTTTGCGGTATTTTGCTATAATCTATACTTCGGAGTTCCTATTTCCAGTCAGGTGAGCGCGGCTGTTTTGGGGACGACACTGTTCGAGGCTCGCGAGTTTATCGCGGACAATTTCGACTATCCGATCGGCGTCGTGTTATTGGGCTATACGCTCATCGTACTTGCCCTCAATTTTGCACAATATCGGGTAAACCGACCGCACGTCGGCGTATCGACAATAAGCGCCATAGCCATTGTCGCGCTGGTTCAGCTGGCCTGTTTCCACAAGCCCGCCGGGCTGTACGCGGCAACCATCGGCTACGCCTTCACCTATTTCAAACAACTCAGAGCCCTCCACGCCATTGAGAGAGCGCGTCAAGATGCGGTCCCATCGATAAGCGCTCGCAAGCTTGCGAAGGGGGAGACTTATGTCCTCGTCATCGGCGAATCCCAAGCGCGGGGACACATGAGCCTTTACGGCTATGAAAGGAAAACGACGCCCTGGATGGACGACCAAGTCTGTAGCGAAAATTGGGCTCGCTTCACTCACTCCTATTCCAATTATGTTCAGACAGTACCTGCTCTAAGTTTGGCCCTCACGGCCGCCAATCAGTACAATGGCAAAAACTATATAGCGTCGCCATCGATTCTCGATGTCGCGAGATCGGCTGGATTTCGGACATATTGGCTTAGCAATCAACAGGGCTTGGGAACGTACGATAATCCCATAACGGCCATTGCGAACACGGCGGATGTTTATGTGAAGATAAATCATCGCGTTGACGGCGGAAGCCTCAGTGACTTTCCTGACATTGAACTCGTATCCAGACTCCGCGACTTGAAGAGGCAAATTAATCCCGATGAAAACAATCTGATCGTGCTTCACCTGATGGGGAGCCACCAGGATTATTGCCGTCGTTTTCCTTCGAACTTTTCTCGGTTCTCCGATACGCCGAACTCAGCGCATGCTGGTACGGCTGGATGGTTCGACTGGTTTGCCGACACCGCAAGCGCGCGCCGTAAGAAAACTGATTGCTACGACGACAGCGTCGCTTTCACAGACCTAGTGCTGTCCCAAATATTTTCTGAAGCAAAGCAGCTTTCCGGCTTTCGCGCGTTCGTTTACCTACCCGATCACGCCGAAGGTATTGATGAGGGTCGGGCCCACGATCCTCAAATGTTTACGTTCGAGATGACCCACATTCCTCTTATCGTTTGGCTTTCTGACGCGTTTACAAAAGCGAGTGCTGGACGAACAGCAGCGTTGCGAAATCACCGCGATGCGGTCTGGACGAACGACTTGCTTTACGAACTGATTTTGGGACTAACCGGGATCGAGGCGGAAGACTACGATCCTCGCTATGATCTGTCATCGGAACGCTACAGTCTCGATTGGGACTCGGCTCTCACCCAACACGGAGCAAAAAAAGTCGAAGCCGATCCAACCCGTTTAGCAACTTCGCAGCGCTCTTCAGTTTCATCATGTCAGCAGACCGTCTCGCGTTGAAGTGTCTGTTGGCCGCTTGAAAGTTGCCCGGCGGCCTGACGCACGATGCTCTTAATCTCTCGGGCATCATCGGACCATTGTTCGCCGCGCCTCATACTGTCGGCAAGCAGGAGCTATCCTGGATGAGAGACGCGCGCGGGTTTTGGCCCTGCACGTCATGTCCTACGCAAGTCGCAACTTCAGCTGCGCTTGGCGTCGAGGTCCCACGGCCCAGACCGTCTCGAGGCAACTACAGCGTTTGACTGGCAGCAGAGATGGCAATGCAGATGAAGTGGGGCCCGTCACAAAGCGGGGTGTAGTTCCTCTCAGCTTTATCGGCTCAAAGCGCAGTCACTTAAATAATCCTCGCGAAGGCCGCCGCTCCGGTTGAAGGCTCCACAGTCTGAGCCGAAGGCTTGACGGCGCGCCGGCTCGGCTGAGGCTGTTCTTCTGTCAGCCCGACGATCTCATCACGACCGAACATCGCTTCGAGCGTACGCACGCAAAGCACCACGCTGTCGCTCGCGAGGCGATAGTAGACCAGCTTGGCTTCGCGGCGCGTGACGACGAGATCCGCACGGCGAAGCTCTGCGAGTTGCTGACTGAGCGTTGGCTGGCCAATGCCCGTTGCTTTCTCGATTTCTGCCACCCCGCGCTCGCCGTCGAGGAGATAAGAAAGGATCATGAGACGCTGAGGCTGCGCAAAGACCCGAATTTTTTCGGTCGCAGCATCCGCGAGTTCGCGAGACTGGAAAAGCGCACTCATCTGTCGGCCTTCAAACGATGGAACCAGTCGCGCGGCAAAGCCGCCGTCAAGCGGCCCTCGGGCACGACCGGCGGAACAAGGATATCGTCGCCGGGCTGCCAATCGGCGGGAGTGAGCGCTTCTCCGGTATAAGAGCGACGGAGCGCCGCCACCATGCGAAGCATCTCCTTGACGGATCGTCCGACGCTCATCGGATACCAGTTCATAGCGCGGATGACGCCTTTGGGATCGATGAAATACGCTGCGCGAACGGCGGACGAATCCGCCGCGTTTTCATCGAGCATCCCATAGGCGCGCCCGATCGCCATCGAGGGATCCTCGACGACAGGAAACGGAATCTCGACACCCGATAGCTCCCTAATCGCGTTCAGCCACGCGACGTGAGAAAACAGGCTGTCAACGGACAACCCGAGCAAGGCGCAGTCCATCTCGGCGAAGCGCGGCGCCGCCTTGGCCAAGGCCACGAATTCGCTGGTGCAGACCGGCGTGAAGTCGGCTGGGTGCGAGAAGAACACCACCCATTTTCCGCGAAACTGATCGAGGCTCATCTCCCCGTGCGTCGTACGAGCACGGAAATTTGGGGCCAAATCCCCAATGCGAAGAGGCCGATCACCTATCGTTCCTGTGTTTTCCATGGCGCCTCCTTGCCACATCGAGCCCCCTTGACGCAAGCAGAATACACAATTACATAAACTATGAAATTAAATGAGTGAGAGCCCATGGACCCCGTTGTCAATCAGGCTGATGCCTTAATCAGCAGATCACGCGCATCTGGAGCGAAGCCCGCTATCCGGGCCTTCTTCGACGAGCCGACGAATACGGTGAGCTACGTCGTGCACGATCCTTCCACCCGTGCGGCGGCAATCATCGACAGCGTATTGGATTTCGATCAGGCGGCTGGCCGTACCGACACGAAGTCGGCAGACGAAATTGTTGCCTATGTCCGCGCCAACGACTTGCAGGTCGAGTGGCTGCTCGAGACGCACGCACACGCCGATCACCTTTCGGCCGCGCCGTACCTGCAGAATGGTCTCGGCGGCAAACTGGCGATCGGACGCGAGATCATTCGTGTCCAAAACGTATTCGGCAAAATCTTCAACGTCGGCACCGAGTTCGAGCGCGACGGTTCGGAGTTCGATCGGTTATTTGCCGATGGTGATCGCTTCCAGATCGGAGAGATCGAGGCGATAACGCTGCACGTACCAGGGCACACGCCCGCCGATATGGCGTACGTCATCGGTGATGCAGTCTTCACGGGCGACACGTTGTTCATGCCCGATTATGGCACCGCCCGCGCAGATTTCCCCGGCGGCGATGCACGCGAGCTCTATCGCTCGATACGCCGCCTCTTAAAGCTGCCGGACGAGACCCGTCTTTTCCTCTGCCACGACTACAAGGCCGTTGGGCGGGACGAATATGCCTGGGAAACGACGGTCGGCGCCGAGAAAGCTCACAACATCCACGTCCACGAAGGGGTGAACGAAGACGACTTCGTCACCATGCGGACGACCCGGGATGCGACGCTCTCAATGCCCAAGCTCATCCTGCCTTCGGTCCAGGTCAACATGCGTGGCGGCCGCCTTCCCGAGGCCGAGGAGAACGGGACGCGTTATCTTAAGCTCCCGCTGAATGTGCTCTGATGCCCGGCTTCCCTCATGCTGCTCCGATAGAAGGCCTCATTGGCGGCCTTCTTATTGGCCTCGCCGCCGCAATCATGCTGCTCGGCAACGGGCGCATCGCTGGTGTCAGCGGGTTGTTTGCACGCGCACTCGGCATATCGCCCGGTGACCCGCCGCGGCAGCTCGCGTGGGCCTTCGTCATCGGCTTGCCCATTGGTGCCGGATTGGTTGCATTCGTCATGGGTGTGAACGTCGTCTTCCCCACATCGCTATCGCTGATCATCGCGGGTGTGCTCGTCGGCTTTGGCACCCGGCTCGGGTCCGGCTGCACGAGCGGACATGGTATTTGCGGACTTTCCCGGCTTTCCGTGCGTTCGATTTTCGCGACGCTCACTTTCATGATCGCAGGCGTGATCACGGTCACGGCCATGCGGCTGCTCGGGTTGTCCATATGATGAAAGATACCGCAATTGCGCTGCTTAGCGGCGTGCTCTTCGGCATGGGTCTCGCCATATCCGGGATGATCGATCCGGCGAGAGTCCGCGCGTTTCTCGACGTTGGCGGAAATTGGGATCCGACCTTGGCATTCGTCATGGGCGGCGCGCTGCTTCCGATGGCCGTTGCTTGGCAGGTAGCGAAGCGCCTCCGAAAGCCGCTTGTATCGAATGACTTTCATTTTCCTCCGACGAAGCACGTCAATTGGAAATTAATTGGTGGTGCCGCGATTTTCGGAACGGGCTGGGGGCTTGCCGGCATTTGCCCTGGCCCCGGCATAGCAGCCATCGCGGTCCAGCCGATGCCGGCGCTGCTCTTCGTGCTGGCCATGGCCGCGGGCATGGGCCTGCACAGCCTCATTTTTCAACGCGAAGCTTCGCTCGCGCATAGCACAGGAGATTTTTAGATGTTATTTAAGGCACTCAGCCCGACATTTTCAGTGGCGCCGCAGTTGACGGCTGCAGACATTGCCGACGCCGCGAAAATGGGCTTCCGGTCCATCGTATCCAATCGGCCCGATGGCGAAGAACCGGGACAGCTCACGGCGTCGGACATATCCCGCGTTGCCGACAGCAACGGCATGGCCTTCGCGCATGTGCCGGTCGTCCCGGGAAAGATCACGAGCGATGATGCCGACGCGATGCGGGATGCCCTTGCGCATCTCCCTCGCCCGATATTGGCATTCTGCCGAAGCGGTACGCGTTCGGCGACGCTATGGGCGTTAGCCGATGCCGACCCGAACGATCCCGCAATCGCAATCGAAGCCGCGAAGCGGGCGGGATATGACCTAAGCGCCCTCAGGCCAGCGCTAGAGCGACGCACGAAAGCGACCCGCCCGATGACCTACGACATTCTCATCGTTGGCGGCGGCTCGGCTGGAATTTCTACAGCGGCAAGCCTGCGCAAGCGCAACCGAAAAATCTCCATCGCCGTCGTCGAGCCCTCCGAGCTTCATTACTATCAGCCGGGCTGGACCTTAGTCGGCGCCGGTGTGTTCTCGCCCGAGCAGACGCGGCACAGCGAAGCCAGCGTCATTCCGGAAGGCGTCGAGTGGATTAAGGCGGCCGTCACCGGATTTCTGCCTGAACAGAACCAAGTCCAGCTCGCCGATGGGCGCGTCGTGAGCTACCACGTGCTGGTCGCCGCTCCGGGCATCAAGCTCGCTTGGGACGCCATCCCAGGTCTTGCTGAAGCACTCGGCTCCAACGGCGTGACGTCCAACTATCGTTATGATCTGGCGCCCTACACTTATCGGCTGGTCAGCGAATTCCGTCGCGGCCGCGCGCTCTTCACGCAGCCGCCGATGCCGATCAAATGCGCAGGCGCGCCGCAGAAGGCGATGTACCTGTCTTGCGACATCTGGCGCGACGCTGGCGTGCTTCAGAATATCGACGTCGAGTTTCACAACGCCGGTGCGGTTCTCTTCGGTGTTCCAGCCTATGTGCCAGCGCTCAAAAGCTACATCGAACGATACGGCATAGACCTGCGCCTTGAATCAAAGCTGGTGGCTGTCGATGGCCAAAGAAAAATAGCCACCCTCGAACGCAAGGCCCCCGATGGCTCCGTTGAACGCATCGAGCGATCATTCGACTTGCTCCATGCAGTGCCGCCGCAAGTGGCACCCGAGTTCGTCGCCCGCAGCGCCCTTGCTGGCCCCGGTGGCTTCATCGAAGTCGACCCGGCGACGCTGCAGCACGTTCGCTATCAGAACATCTTTGCTCTGGGCGATGCGGCCGGAACGAGCAATGCGAAAACGGCGGCCGCCGCACGCAAGCAAGCGCCGGTCGTCGCCGTCAACGCGCTCGCGGTGCTGGAGGGCAAACAACCGGCCGCAGATTACAATGGCTACGGCTCATGTCCCCTTACCGTCGAACGCGGCAAGATCGTGCTCGCGGAATTTGGCTATGGCGGCAAGCTGCTTCCAAGCTTCCCGACGTGGCTGATCGACGGCACGCGCCCGAGCCGCACCGCGTGGTTCCTCAAAGAGAGACTGCTGCCGCCGATCTATTGGCGCGGCATGCTCAAGGGGCGCGAATGGATGGTTCATCCGCACCTCATCGAGAACCGCGCGTGACGTTGGAACCTCTCCAATATTGCCTCGGCGCCCTATCGGGATCGCTGGTCGGCTTCACGCTTGCACTTGTCGGCGGCGGCGGGTCCATACTCGCCGTGCCGCTGATGGTCTATCTTGTCGGCGTCACCAGCCCGCACGTTGCCATCGGAACAAGCGCTTTCGCGGTCGCCGTCAATGCTGCGACGGGCCTCATGGGCCATGCCCGCGCGCACACAGTGAAATGGCGCTGCGGCGGAATGTATGCGGCCTCCGGCGTGATCGGCGCTCTGCTCGGTTCGACTATGGGCAAGGCGATCGACGGCCACAAGCTCCTCATTCTGTTTGCGATGGTCATGGTGGTCATCGGTATCCTGATGCTCAAGGGGCGTGGCAATCCTGGAAACCCTGGCGCCGAATGCAACCGTGACAAAGCTCCCAAGGTTCTCAGTTACGGCCTTGGCACCGGACTCTTCTCGGGGTTCTTCGGGATCGGCGGCGGCTTTCTCATTGTTCCGGGCCTGGTTGGTTCGACAGGGATGCCGATACTGAATGCGGTAGGCACGTCACTGATTGCCGTCACCGCGTTCGGGCTCACGACCGCGATAAATTATGCCTATTCCGGCCTCATCGACTGGCCGCTCGCACTCCTATTCATCGCAGGCGGCGTCGCTGGAGGATGGGCCGGCACCCACGTTGCCCGGCACCTAGCCAAAGAGCGGGGCCTGCTCACGACCGTATTCGCAGGGCTCATCTTCGTCGTCGCCGCATACATGATCTGGAAAAGCCTTTCCGCGATCGGTTTGTAGCGAGAGGAAGCATTGCTGTCGTGGGAACGTTATTTGCGGAAGAACCACACCGCCGGAACTCCAGAAACATCAAACGCATTGAATTCTGGGCTGCAGTCGGAAGGCCGAAGCGTTAGAATACGGCTCGGAGACCGCCTAGATTTGAAGCCTCAAGCGTCAGTTTGCGTCCGTAGGCGTCGAGCACCTCTTGGACGATGGCCAAACCTAGGCCCGAGCCGTCACCCTTTTCGTCGAGGCGCTTACCGCGTTCAATGGCATTGGCGCGGTCAGCTTCTGCTATGCCCTGGCCATCATCTTCCACGTATATCATCCCGTCGCCACGGCATCCGATACGAACGCGAGATCGTGCATGCCGGCCGGCGTTCTCGATGAGGTTGCCCAACACTTCTGCCAGGTCAGTCTTGTCGATTCTAACGCTCGGCTCGCCGCTAAAGTCGGTTTCAAATGAGAGCGATTTGCCGTCGATGGAACGTCGTTGGATCGAAAGCAGCGATTCGACGAGGGGCCGGATGGGCGTCGGACTGATGCCGCCCAGGCCACGGGAGCCGCGAATACGAGCACGGGCCAATTCGCGGTCGACGTGCCGGCGCATCGCTTCACTGACTTCCATCAATCGGGCTGCGACTTCGCGATCTCCTTTTTCCTGAAGAACCCTCGCATCAGCGGCCAGCGCCGCGAGCGGGGTCTTGAGGCCGTGTGCCAGATCAGCAGCGCGTCCGCGCGCGCGCTCGACTTCGAGCGTCCGCGCAGTGAGCAAACCGTTGATCTCGTCGACCAATGGTTCAATCTCACTTGGAACCGGTCCTTCCAATTGCGCTGACCGGCCTTGGCGCACGGCAGCAATCCGGTCGCGCAGGCGCTCCAAGGGCTTGAGACCCAAGCCGATCTGAATCCAGGTTGCTGCACCGAGAACAAGGCCGAGCAATGCGAGCGCCGGGACGAGATCGCTGACAAACGCGCGACGCGCCTCGGCAATACCTGCCGTATCGGCCGCAAATATGAGCCGCACGGGAGTCGGAGTATTATTCATGCTCACGACGACGGTGCGCTCGACAGCGATCAAGTCGGCGTTCCTGGGGCCAATTACGCGATGATAGTGAACGTCACCGGGAGCAAGGGCATCATGGGGAAGCGGCAGCTTGGAATCCCATAGCGACCGCGATCTCGTCATCCCGCCAGCGGCAGTACTGATTTGCCAATAGAGGCCAGACAGCGGCTCCGAAAAACGCGGGTTGGATGGCTCGCGTTTCAGCAAAGGCTGGCCGCCAGCGTCGATTTCCAAGGACCCGATCGCCTGGCGCAAATCGACTTCAAGATCGTTGGTGAGGGATCGTGTGACATGGCGCTCGAAAAGCAGCGCCAATCCGATGCCGGCAACAATCAGCGCCACGATAATAGCCGCTGCCCCTCCAGCGATAAGGCGAAGCTGTAGCGATCCGGCAGTCATGAACCTGGCTCAGCGATGATGTAGCCGAAGCCGCGCCGGGTCTTGATCACATCACCGTCAATCTTGCGCCTCACACGAGCGATCAGGGCTTCGATCGCATTCGAATCATAAGCATCTTCCGCCCCGTGAATGTGCTCGCTCAATTCTGCTTGCGAGACCACGCGTCCCTGATTGTGCATGAGGTAGGCAATGGCTCGATATTCCAGCGGTGCGAGATCAACTGGAACGCCTGCCAAGCTTACCCGCATTTGCCGCTCATCAAGAGATAGGTCGCCGACAGTGAGGAGCGGAGACCCATGCCCCGCGGACCGCCGGACCAGAGCGCGCAAGCGCGCGACGAGCTCCTCCATGCGAAACGGCTTCGGCAAGTAGTCGTCGGCTCCAGCATCGATGCCTTCGACCCGTTCCATCCAGCTCCCGCGAGCGGTGAGCGCGATCACTGGCAAGTTACGTTTAGCCTCCCGCCATTTCTTGAGTACCGTCAAGCCGTCCATATGCGGAAGCCCGAGATCAAGAACGACGGCATCGTAATCCTCGGTGTCTCCGAGAAACCAGGCATTCTCGCCATCGGACGCCGTCTCGGTGACGTAACCGGCAGCCCGCAGCGCCTTGCACACGTCTGCTGCGATCCGAGCGTCATCTTCAACAACCAGCACCCGCATCATTTCTCCTTGGTCTTGAGGATTTGAGCGGTCGCAGCATCAACATAGACGTCGAACAGGCGGCCCTTCTCGCCAGCGACACGAAACTCGTATATCCAAACTCCTTGTTCGCGCTCTATCTCAATCCCGACGACCTCGCCTGGAAGTTTCGACTGCACAGCCTGCAGCACCACGGAAAGCGGCTTCAGCTCACCCCGTTCGACGGCTGCTCGCACGGTCTCGCGCTCGCTTCGGTCGGTCTCACTCTCGCGCTCGTGGTCGTCGTCTCCCATCACACGTGTCGCCGCACCGAGCACCATGAGAACAACCATAAAAATTTTAATGGCATGCAGGGTCATCGGTATTGATCTCGCGCAAAAATCCCAGGGCCGGGCAGGTTATAAGCCGCAAGATGACGGGATGCTGACATCAGCCGTCAGCGTTAACTCACTTCAATTCCTGCAGAGTGCACTCATGGCGCCGAATTGTCCGGTGCCACAAAAACTCTGAGGAGAGAACCATGCGCACCCTATTTCTTGCAGCACTCTTGCCAGCGCTGGCCGTCGGCTCTGCCGCCTACGCCAAGGACGACGAAGGCTGCACACGTGCCCCAAAGGAGCAATGGCTGTCTACCGAGAAGCTCAAGACCAAGCTCACCGAACAAGGGTTCACGGTCTCAAAAATTGAAATCGAGGACGGCTGCGCGGAAGCCGATGTCAAGGGCAAGGACGGCAAGGAGACCGAGCTTCATCTCGATCCTGCGACCGGGAACGTCGTCGAGATTGACGATTAGGCACCTGACGAGACGCTGACACCAAGCATCAGGACGCCATCATCGCGAACGCTGCAAAATCCGGATCGTTGGCGCCTGATGTTTGGCTGAACAATTCCAACAACTTACGAAGGAAGCTAAAATGAAAACGGTACTTATCACCACCGCACTGCTTGTCGGTTTAGCATCGAATGCTATGGCGGAAAGCTATGGCAAATCGTGCACCACCGAGCCCAAAGAGAAGTGGATGACCATCGAGGCAATTGAGAAACTGGTCAAAGACCATGGCTACGAGGTTGCCAAGTCCAAGATGAAGGGAACATGTGCTGAGGTTTACGCTCGCGACAAGGAGCAGGGTACGCGCATCGAATTCTTCATCGATCCCGCAACGGGCAATCCTGTCGGCACGAACTGGAAGAACCAGAAGAGCAATGGGTGAGATACATGAGTCACTCTGACAGTCTGCGGGAGGCCGGCGGTATTTCTCCGCCGGCCACTGTGAAGGTCTGGGATCCTTTCATCCGCGTGTTCCATTGGAGCCTCGTCCTCCTATTTGCCATCGCCTTCCTGACGGGGGATGAGATCGAGTGGATGCACTTGTGGGCCGGATACGCCATCGCGGCGCTTGTCGGGTTGAGAATCCTTTGGGGGTTCATCGGGTCTCGGCACGCCCGTTTTTCAGATTTCGTGAAAGGGCCGAGCACTATCTTCCAGTATCTCAAACAGAGTACGCGGCTGGAAGCGCCAAGATATGTCGGCCACAATCCCGCAGGCGGCGCAATGATCGTGCTGCTGATCGTCATGCTCATCGGGCTGTCGATCACCGGATACCTGATGACAACCGATGCCTTCTGGGGTTCTAAGCCAATGGAGGAGGTTCACGAAGCCCTTGCCAACATCACGCTTGGTCTTGTGGCGTTGCACGTTCTTGGAGTTATCCTGGCGAGCCTTGAGCACGGTGAGAATCTCGTGAAGGCTATGATCACGGGGCGAAAGCGCTCGCCTTGATGCGTTCTGACGGTTCCTACGAGCACAAACGAAAGAGACCAAAAATGAGCAGACTCCACATCCACCCCGAAAGCCACCTGGTCGATCGGATCGGGTGGCTGCGCGCCGCCGTGCTCGGCGCCAACGACGGCATTGTCTCGACGGCGAGCCTCATCGTCGGCGTGGCGGCTGCTTCAGCCAAGCCCAGCGATATTCTCGTCGCCGGCGTCGCGGGGCTGGTTGCGGGCGCAATGTCGATGGCGGCCGGAGAATACGTCTCAGTAAGTTCGCAGTCGGACACCGAGCAAGCGGATCTCGCGCGCGAGCGCCAGGAGCTTAGCGATAACATCGACTTCGAGAGGGAGGAGCTGGCCCAAATCTATGTCAAACGCGGCGTCGAGCACGAACTAGCCGTGAAAGTTGCCGACCAGCTGATGGCCAAAGACGCGTTGGGAGCGCACGCTCGTGACGAGCTTGGAATTTCTGAGATCAGCACGGCGCGTCCCGTGCAAGCTGCGCTGACCTCGGCGGCAACGTTTGCCGTCGGTGCTTCGATGCCGTTGTTGATGGTTGTGATTTCCCCCTCGGACAAGCTCGTGCCTATTGTCTCTGTCGCCTCTCTAGGTTTCCTCGCCCTCCTTGGGGCCGTCGGCGCTAAGGCCGGTGGTGCGGATATCGTGAAGGCGACGGCCCGCGTCACGTTCTGGGGAGCGCTGGCGATGGCTTTAACGGCCGGGATCGGGAAGCTTTTCGGGACGGTCGTTTAGGAGCATGTCGACAGTTGTTTCGGATTTACGAGGCTTAACTGTGCCCATTGCCCTTAACGAACGACTGCAGCGGCGTGCACTTATTGCAATCGCACTGATCGGGTTGGCATTCGGCGGCCTGCTTTACGCGACGGGCCATGTCATTCCCGCGAGATGGCTTTGGGCGGCCGGGACGGTGCCGGTCGTCATCGGGCTGTTCGTGTCCATGGTTCGCGACCTCATGGCCGGCCGTATGGGTGTCGATGCCGTTGCGTTCGTCTCAATGTCGGCGGCGCTCCTGCTCGGTCAGCCGCTTGCCGGTGTCGTTGTGGCGGTGATGTATGCGGGCGGCAATCTGCTGGAGGACTTTGCCGTCGCGCGCGCCGAACGCGATCTCAAGTCTCTGACCGACCGCGCGCCCCGCATCGCCCACCGGCGCCGCGGAGACTCGTTGGAAGACGTCGCGATCGAAGACGTCGCCGTCGGCGATACCGTATTGGTGCGCGCAGGCGAAGTCATTCCCATTGATGGCGTCATCCTCGCCGCGTCGGCAACGCTCGACGAGGCGGCGTTGACGGGTGAGCCCATTCCCGTGACGCGTCCGAAAGGCGATCCCGTTCATAGCGGGACTATTAACGCGGGTGAAACGTTTGAAATGCGCGCGACAGCGAGCGCCAGTGAAAGCACGTACGCTGGCATCATCAAACTCGTAACCGCTGCGCAGACGGCGAAGACACCGTTCATCCGGCTTGCGGATCGCTATGCATTGCTGCTGCTGCCGGTGACGCTAGCGTTGGCGACGGCAGCCTGGCTGTGGTCGGGTGATCCTATCCGTGGTCTAGCCGTTCTCGTGGCATCAACCCCTTGTCCACTGATCCTGGCGGCGCCGGTCGCCTTCATCGCCGGTATCTCCCGAGCCGCTCGCCGTGGCATCCTCGTCAAAGGCGGCGCCGCGATCGAAGCTCTGGCGCGAACTCATACCGTAATGTTCGACAAGACCGGCACACTGACCGTTGGCGGCGCAAGACTTGTTGCGATCGAAACTGCGCCGCAGCAGTCGGCAGACGAAATATTGCGGCTGGCAGGCTCTCTCGAACAAGCCTCTCATCACGTCGTCGCGGCGGCGATCGTTACGACGGCGCGCGCGCGCGGCCTGTTGCTTTCTCAGCCAGCCGAGGTCAAAGAGACGATGGGATCTGGCCTGCAGGGCTTGGTCGACGGTCGCGACGTGCGCGTGGGTTCGTTTGACTTAGTGTACGGTCAGGGGCGGCCGCCACCTTGGGCGGTGCGCGCGCTTCGCCGGGCATCGTGGCGATCCGCGCTGAGCGTGTTTGTGTCAGTGGATGGCACAACAATCGGGGCCATTCTCTTGGCTGACGAACTGCGGCGCGAGACGCCTAGGGCTGTGCAAAATCTGCGCGCCGCTGGCGTCGAACGTATCATGATGGTCACCGGCGATCGCGCCGAGTCGGCGGATACGATTGCCGCAGCTCTAGACCTTGATGCCGTGCTTGCTGAACGGGTTCCTTCTGACAAAGTTGAGGCTGTCGTCGTCGAACAGCGGCTTCATCCGACGATCATGGTGGGCGATGGCATCAATGATGCGCCTGCTCTTGCGGCCGCCGATGTCGGCATTGCGTTGGGAGCTCGTGGAGCCAGCGCGTCCTCAGAGGCTGCTGACGTCGTTATTCTCGTTGATCAGCTTGATCGGGTTTCCGATGCTGTTGCGATTGCTCGACGAACGCGCCGCATCGCTATTCAGAGCATCGCCGCGGGCATGGGCATGTCGGGCGTGGCGATGATCGCCGCGGCGTTCGGATATTTAACGCCGGTGGAGGGCGCACTTACACAGGAGGCAATCGATGTCGCGGTCATACTCAATGCACTGCGTGCGCTGACTCCGGGATGGAGATTTGGTCAGCAGCGACTCCAGACGGCTGCCAGTCGTGCTCTTCGGCAGGGTCACACCGATCTTCAGGCGTGCCTCGATCGTCTGAGGGAAATTGCGGATGCGCTCGACGAAGCATCTGCTGATTGCGCGGTTCCGCTGATCATCGAGGCCAACGAACTGATTGCCCGGAACATCGTCGAACACGAACGCGACGATGAGAGCAACGTTTATCCGCGCATTGCCAAGATCCTCCATGACGCTCCTGGGCTTGTCGCGATGAGTCGCGCGCACCGCGAAATTCTTCATTTGTCGCGGTTGCTTTCGAGATTGTCGAACGGGCTAAAGACCGAGGCGGTCGACAAATATCTGATCCGGGATGCTCAGCGTGTGATTGAATCAATAGAATCCCTAGTCCGTATGCACAATGCGCAGGAGGACGACATCTACGAGCAAGCAGCGGCGGGCTAGCGCCTGACGAGGGCGCATGCTCTGCCGCTCGTGGTCATCGATCCTGTCTGTTCGTTGGTTTTCGAGGCCGAAGTTGAGGAAGACAATGTGATGAGACGTCCGCCTCGCAGGCGGGACGAGCCTCTTTTTTCCAAAGCTCTCATGATCTGGAGTCTTTTTCCGGGTCTGATGGTGTTCGGAGTCCTCGCCTCGGTGTTGTCCTGGCCTGGAACTGCGGCATGCCGGAAACCGATTCGGCAGCCGTTTGAAGTCATTGATGTGCGTCAATGAGACGTTGGCGATTGCCGCGCCATGAAGTTGGCGAAGCGCTGATCAAAGCAAAGAGGCTGGTTCCATGAAACGTCCAATTTTTTGGGGAATAGCATTCACCGCTATGTTCGCTGCCGCGGCAAATGCCGAGCAAGCTTCGCCCACGCCGAGCGCAACTTCCAACGGCCAACCCACAGCGAAAGAATCTGGCGCTAAAGTCGATCGGGCAATCGACGATGCCGCGGAGTCGACGAAGTCGGCCATCGATTCCGCAAAGGAAGCTGCGGTCGATGCGATCGAGAGGGCGCGGCGGGCCGTGAAAGAAGCACTAGAAAAAGCCAAGCCTCACATCGGTTCATCGATCGACAAAGCAAAGCAGGTATCGAGCGAAGCTTTGGAGCATGCCAAGCGGGCGACAGAAGAGGTGTTAGACAAGGCGAGAGACGCAACGGATGATGCATTGGGGATTGCAAAGCAAGCCGCCGATTTAGAGCACGGTGGCGATCGTTCTGCTAATCCTGCAAGTGCGGGTGAAGCAACCTACATGGCCTACTGCTCCTTATGCCATGGAATCGGCACCGGCCCTGGCATGTTTGCAGACGCGCTGAAGAAAGCGGCTCCTGACCTCACCGAGATTGCAAAACGCAATGGCGGGATGTTCCCACGAGCCCGGGTCGAAGCCGTCATTCGAGACGGCGGCATTACGGGCCACGGCACCATGCACTTGCTCGCCTGGGAGAAATATTTCCGAGGCGACGCGACCCCAGAAGGCGCCGACCAGGTCATCGAAGACCTTGTCTCCTATTTGGAGAAGCACCAAGCGCCTTAACGCGCGACGGCAAGTATGCTCACGCGGTGCAGTCCATTAGCCAACACTTTGCTGAGCCTGCTCTAACTCTTACGCCGGACCGCACGCTATTGCTTGGATAACGACGGTCTCTCCGGCCGCCAGGCCAGAGACTATCGCGGCCCAGCTGCCTGATTGGCGTAACACCGATGCCATGCAGGGTGAGCCAATCGACCAATCCAACGAGCCGGATGCGTTGCCCCTTTATGATTAGCGACGGTACAGAACCCGACGCAAACGTCGAATGGTGTTTGCCTGAGGAGTTTCTACTTACTACTACCGCGCTTCAATTGTTTTGCCTTCCACGGCCGAGCTTTCAAGAGCGACGTTCCATCTCTCTTCGATGCGGCCGTATTTCCAGATCGCCAGCGCAACAATCCACATCGCAACAAAGAGCCCAACAATAACGAAGCCGACACAGTTGAGATCAATTTCCGAAACCCAATCCCAGAATACACCCTTTAGGCCGAGCTTGTCGCCGAGCAACTCTAGAATCTCGATCGTGCCGATGATGAGTGCGGCGGCGACAGAAAGTCCCGTTATGACGAGGTTGTAATATATTTTTCGCACCGGCTTGGAGAAGGCCCAACCGTAGGCGACGTTCATGAACGATCCGTCGATGGTGTCCATGAGCGACATGCCGGCGGCAAAGAGCACCGGCAGACAAAGGATCGCGTACCAAGGCAAACCGGAGCTAACGCTCGAGCTCGTCAAAACGAGCAACGCAATCTCGCTTGCCGTATCGAAGCCCAGCCCGAACAGCAATCCCACGAAATACATCTGCCACGGCTTCGTAACGAACCTGACGACAGGTTGGAGAAGGCGGTTTATCGCACCGCGGTTGTCCAGCTGCTTCTCGAGCGCGGCCTCATCGTAATGGCCGCTGCGCATGCGATGAAACACCTTCCAGATGTCGATCAGGACAACCAGATTAAGCGCCGCAATCAGGTAAAGAAATCCGCCCGAGACGATCGTTCCAATCAGGCCAGCGAAGTTGTGGAGCGAAGATCCCTCATCTGACACCGCTCCCGCGAGCGCATGGACTCCCGAGGCGAGAAGCACAGTCAGCGCTAAAACGACATTTGAGTGACCAAGAGAAAACCAAAATCCGACAGATAATGGACGTTCCCCGTCACGCATGAGCTTTCGCGTAGTGTTGTCGATCGCGGCGATGTGGTCAGCGTCGAAAGCATGTCGGACGCCGAGCATATAAGCGGTCACACCGATGCCAACGCCAAAGACCTTGCTACCGACGCTCAAGTGTTGCGGAGCAACGATGGCGATCAGCGTGAACCAGCCAATGACATGCAGCGCTCCGATGAAGACGAACTTCGCGATCAAGCTTTGCCACGCAGCGTCGGCCCCCAAGATTGAAGCCTCGAGACGGTCGAAGACGACCGAGAACCGCCGGACGTGGACATGATGCTCTCCCGATTGGAAATCTGATCTGAGCAAATTGAGAGCGCGATATCGCTCAGAGGCATCGTCGGCGCCGGGACGGGTTTCGTCGCCGACGGTGCCGCGAGAGAACTCAATTGGCAGCCGGAACGTACGGGAATTTATTCGATGGCTTCGAGGTCACCGTTTCTTTGCCGATCTCAAGACGGACTGGGGTATTTGCGGCAATCGTGAACATCACATTCGGTGCGTTGTCCGTTAGTGATCGGCCGTTCCATTCGGCAAATCCAAACGCTGCCGGGGTGCCGACCGTATAGGGAAGAATATTCGGAAAGAACCGATGCGCAACCGCCGTTGTCGGCAATTCGGTCGGCGGCGATATGATCGCCGCGCTGACGCTGATGGCCAAGGACCGCAAGGGGCCGAAGATTAGCTATCAGGTGCTACTGTGGCCCGCCACCGACGCCAGCGTCGACACCTGTTCATATGTGAAATTTGCGAACGACCGATTTCTCAGTCGTTCCTTCATGAAGTACGGCTGGGACCTCTCCGCACCAACAGCGGCCGAGCGTGAAAACCCCTATGTTTCACCGCTGCGTGCCAGTCTCGATCACTTGCGCGACCTTCCGCCCGCTCTCGTGATCACCGGTGAAAACGATGTACTGCGCGACGAGGGGGAGGCCTACGGGCACCGCCTTCAAGACGCCGGCGTGCCCGTCGTCTTCACTCGCTACAACGGCACCATCCATGACTTCGGGGTTCTCAACGCTCTCGCGGACATGCCAACGACGAAAGCGATGATCCGTCAGGTCGCTGACGGCATCAGCGAGCATATCGCTCAGAGCCATACCGGTCAGTAGGGCCGTGTGGCTGGGGCGCGGAAGTAGGCCCCGCGCCCCAAAACTGCGCTTGACGTCACCACCCTTCACCGAAAGGAAAACTTCATGTCCCGCCCACCCCTGCCGCCGTTTAACGAACAGACTGCAATCGAGAAGGTGCGCCTCGCCGAAGATGGTTGGGACAGCCGGGATCCTGCAAAGGTCGCGCTGGCGTACTCTGTCGATACACGCTGGAGAAATCGAGCCGAGCTCTTGAACGGTCGCGCGGAGGTGAAGGCATTTCTCACGCGCAAATGGAACCGGGAACTGGACTATAGGCTCATCAAGGAGTTGTGGACGTTTGCGGGCAACCGCATCGCCGTGCGTTACGCCTATGAATATCACGACGACAGCAGCCACTGGTTCCGGGCGTACGGTAACGAGAACTGGGAGTTCGGCGAGGATGGGCTCATGCGCGCGCGCCACTGCAGCATAAACGAACAGCCTATTGCGGAAGCCGATCGCAAGTTTCACTGGCCGCTTGGCCGCCGACCGGACGACCATCCTGCTCTCAGTCATTTTGGCTTCTAGCTTCACGGGACGCGAGAAGTGATTTGACCGATTTTGAACTTGATGGGCACGCTCGGTTGGCGATCGAGATCGCCATCACTGGGGCGCGATCGACGGGCGTTGTCCGCGCCGACCCGGTCACACCTGCTTTAAAGGGAAGGACAGATGTCAATTGCGATGACGAACTATATCCGCTTTTGGCCCGTAGCGTCATCTGACGGTTGTCTGCTTTCGAGTGCGTCGCGGACGCTATCGAGGCCAATCCGAACAACGGGGGCTTCGAACGACCGGACGTCCGCTTTCTCGGCAAAGCGGCTCTCACGCGTCAGATGAAAGTAAGAGCTGAGTTCCGCTAGAATCAAACGAAGTCGCAAGAATAAGTGGTTGCGGGGGCTCGCAGCAATCATCATCCCCCATTGAATTCTTGCCATCCCAGCTAGTTCCCTCAAGCGATTTTGGTGAATTCACCATCCACGTTTCTGCGGGAGGCGGGGATGAATAGGCCGGTGACTATTGACGTCTTCTTCAACGTTCGCCGGTCCCGCGCAACGGTAACTCTTGTATGGCCTGGGCGGGTCTTTGTGGCTGAGGTCTCGAAGCGCCGTGCCGAGGTGCTTCAGAGTTGCCTAGCCCTCCAGCAAAATTCGCGTGGACGAGCGCGCGTCTTGGATGACTTCATTGCGGAGTGGCGCGCATGACAAACGTCGTCAGTCTCCAATGCTGCAAGCGGCCCGGTACAAGACCAGTCTACGCCGCTATCCGTCGCCTCCGTAGCCAATGGGTGCTTCAAGTCCACGACCATAGTGGTCTCCGTAGCTTCGTGATCTCGGGCGCAAAGGCGCGAGCGCTTGTGAGGGCCTACGAGCAGAACGTGGGTAGCGAAAATCGCGTTCTTATCGATTTCTTGAACGGCGAAATAGGAACTGGGTCGGTCAGCACCCGGGCCACGGACGAACCACCGTCCAAGCAGATTGATGACAACGGACGATCATGGCGCTGAAAATAAAAACCGCCCCAGCGTGAGGCTGGAGCGGCTGAAACCTTCGGACGGGCAAGGCTCGAAGGAAAAAGGGTCATCACAACCTTTTTCTATTTCGATCCGATACGTCCGTCAACACTTATGACGAGTACGGATCATGTGCGACCCACACACAATTGGACTCAACTCTCCCGCGAGCGTGACATCCGGCGTGACGTCTGCGTCACATGCCGGGACGGTAGACGCAGCTCCTTCCATTACGGCGCAAAACCATAAACCGCCCTTAAATGCTGACATTTCCAACACCTCGAGCGACAGCGCGACAACACAGACCTCTGCTTTCGCGGCGTCACGCTCATACCGGAAGAGAAAAGAGAAGCTCACCGTGGACTGCTCCTCTCTCTCAGACGCTGAACTGCGCAAGTTGTACTGGGCCGAACATACGAGTTGGCGTGGAATATTTCGTCGGGAGAGGGATGGCCTCTGCTCCGTAGCTGAGGAGTTCCGCGATTTCAGATGCTTCCTGCGAGAGCTTGGGCCGCGTCCTAAGAAAGGTTTCACCGTTGATCGCATCGATAACGACAACAAGACCTACGGGCCTAGCTTAGTCCGCTGGGCCGACAAGAAGACCCAGAACAACAACAAGAGCGACACCAACATCTTCATCGATCCCAAGACGGGGAAAAAATACACCACCTCCGATCTCATGAAGAAACATGGCAGAAGTTCAGCTGTCATTCGGAAACGGAAGGAACGAGGATGGACAGATGCTGATCAGATTGCCGGAAGGAAGCTGCCGAGTGCACCTTCCAAACCGGATCAGAAAGGTCTCTCCAATCTGGTGGAACTCGAGGACACGTGGTTCCACGAGCTTGACGCCTACTTCGAACGAAATGGTTCCCGTGCGCCGTTCGTGCCGTCGATCAATGGCAAGGATCGAGGCATGCTGAAGGCTATCAGAGAGCGAACACCGTTAAGCGATACTGCGGCCGTTATCAGGTTCGCCGTACGCCACTGGGTCGGCTTCGCAAGAAAAGTTGAGAACGCAGCAGGTCTCAGGACCACACCGTTGGAACCCCGACTGGAGTTTCTCGCTCGGTATCCGGACATCGCCGCCCGCTTCTACCTCGACCACACTACTGCTGAAGAGCGAGAAGAGCTTCGCCTACCCTCTCCATGCCGCAGTGAACGTGCTCGCGCTGCTGCTGAAGCAGAGAAGGTCGTGAAATTAATTGCACGCCCGGCAGTGCAATCTCCCGACCCGAAAGACTTACGCAAGCGGGCCTACGAGCAGACCGTGGCTGACCGAGGTGGAGTAGCCCCGCTGGACACCTACGATGAATGTTTGCAGACCGTGGCTGAAATCCTAGAAATTGCCCCATGCTCAATTACCCGCCAAGCAGTCTTGGGACAACTGAAGCTTCGATGGGACCAAATTAAATACGACGTCCAGTTGGAGCACCTGACTGAACAACAGCGTGCCGACTACGCTGAGGTCGACCCCGACTGGTTCCGCGCCAAGCCTCTTGAGATTGAGAAGTACACTGAAAGACTTTCAAATGCGCGGGACGTCCAGCCGGCTTCGCGAGGCGAACTCGCCGAACTGTTATGAGTCACCTTTCCAGGATGCTTCCCTCACACCGCGTGGTCACGTGATGAAGCCTTGCAGCCGCTCAGGGGATTGCGCCGATGATGAAAAGCAGAGCTAAGGCACCCTCCTTTTGACTCGCAGAGGTCCCTGGCAACGGCACTCGCGACGGGGCTTG